>JAHJRI010000076.1 GCA_018830885.1 bacterium
ATCGTGCAGTTCAATTGTTGTGTAACCGTTTGAACGAAACGGAGACGATCTATCCGGGGACAAATTTTAAGCTGAACTTCGAATTGGTATCAAATTAAAGTCCCCCAATTCAGGAGTTCTGAAATTGGATTTGTTGTTGGATATTTTGCTCTCAGAGGGAAATCTGCAGCCTTTAACCCCGAACTTCCCATCAGCAAAAAAGGCATGATCAGCACAAACACCCTTTTTACATAATCCCACTGATTTTTCATTCTTTTGTTTTGCATCGTGACTCCTTTTGAATTATTGAAATGAATACTATTCAATTAAACGAACAGTGTTTTTTTGTTGTTGATTCTCAGCAATGCCCGGTTTGAAAATTGCTGGTTTGCCCCCAAAAGGGGGATACATTTCCCTGACTTTATCTCAAACTCCTGTTTCCAGGGCATGGGTCGCATCGGCGTCAGGGATGGGCTCTCCGTTTTTGGCCAGGCCAAAACCTTCGACAGACCATCACCGGAACCCTTGGTACCAATTTTTATCTTATGTTTGAATGCCAGTGATGAGGCTGTGACCCATGCTCCTATTAGCACAAGAGGGATTGTCAACAGCGGTTTTTTAAAGTGATCCCTCCTGACGGGTTATTGTAAAATTGGCTTGAAACGTAAAAACATGCCGTATTATACCACTTATTTTGGAAGACTTGTCAATCTTTATTCCTGAGGGAAGAGACACCGGATCCTTCAAATAAACTGTTATGCCCCGTGATCGGGACACAGAGGGAAGATGAAAAAGAATGAGAAAAACTATCGGGATCCATTCGAGTTTCGCGATTCAATTCTCAGACAGCTGGGATTTCGCCTGTTCCATTTCGTTCAGATTTTCTGAAACACCGTCTCATCGTCAGACCCGTTTCAGACCACCCTGAAAACACTGAAGGGATCCCATGAAATTTACATCTATCCCAATCCGGGACATGCCTTTGCCAATGCAGGGTCAAGTTATTATAATAAGGATGCTGCTGAACTGGACTGGCCGTGAACCAACCGATTTTTACGTCAATCAATGCGCTGAACGTTATGATGGCTGATGAGGAGACCTTGCAACTGCGACTGGTCAATGCCCTGAGTGAGATCTTTCCCGGGCAGTGGGATGCCTGCGCTAACCCGGAAGGCGCGTCCCATGACCCCTTCGTTTCCTATCGTTTCCTGTATGCCCTCGAAGAGAGCGGATGCGTCTCTCTGGAGACAGGCTGGATGCCCCGTCACCTCGTCCTGGAAGATAACCGTCGGGAGATCCTGGGTGCGGTTCCCATGTACCTGAAGAGCAATTCCATGGGAGAGTACGTGTTCGATTTTGGCTGGGCGGATGCCTTTGAACGGGCCGGCGGGACATACTATCCCAAACTGCAGGTTTCGGTGCCGTTTACGCCGGTCTCAGGACGCCGATTGCTGATTCGTCCCTCTGACCGGGAAAAACAGGTGGAATCCCTTCTGATCCAGGGTTTCCTGGAGTCTGTTCAGGTTCTGGACGTTTCCTCTCTGCATGCAACCTTTCTGACAGAAGATCAATGGGAAACCCTGGGTAACCGCGGATTTCTCCAGAGAATTGATCAGCAATTTCAATGGCGCAACAACCACTACCGGGATTTCAATGATTTCCTGGAAAGCCTGTCTTCCAAAAAACGCCGGGCTATCCTGCGTGAACGACGAGAGGCACTGGCTGCGGATATCACCATTGAGCATCTGACCGGCGCGGATATCACGGAAGCCCATTGGGACGCGTTCTTCCGGTTTTATATGGACACCGGCCACCGAAAATGGGGACAGCCCTATTTGAACCGGACGTTTTTCAGCCTGATCGGTCAATCAATGGCTGACCGAATTCTGCTGATCATGTGCAGAAAGGGTGACAGCTACATCGCCGGCGCACTGAACTTCATTGGCGGGGACTGCCTATTCGGCCGTTACTGGGGATGCACGGAGTATCGGCCGTACCTGCATTTTGAACTCTGCTACTACCAGGCGATTGAATTTGCCATCCGGCGCAACCTGGCTGTTGTTGAAGCCGGAGCCCAGGGTGAGCACAAGCTCGCCCGCGGCTATTTGCCCCGAAAGACCTACAGTGCCCATTGGATAACCCATCCACATTTCAGAGCCGCCATTGAAAGATTTCTTGAATCCGAGTCTTCAGCGGTCAATGAGGATATTCAAACCCTGCAGAATCATTCACCATTTCGATCAGACCGCAATTAGAACCGGTTGCTTCCCCTGCGCCCTGATTTGTGAAAAATAGACTGGGGCTTTCTTCCTGTTTGGCAGCAAACCGGAAGATCCGATGAATCCATTCGGGGACATGGGCTCGGTGATCCGGAATGGTCAGGTTCGTTCCGGAAGCCGCGGTTTGATTATATTGAGCAATCCTGCAAGCCCGGCAAGGGCAGAAAGGGCGGGGCACATCTGTTTAGAATTTCCATAAAAACCCGACCGATCGATTGATAAAACCGGTCTGCGATGGTAAGCTGGCGGCATACTTGGATTTTTTCCGCAACTGGATACCATCCTGACTATTCTGAATAGGGCAATCACGGAGATCACATGAGTCGTTCACCCATTATCAACTGGCTGATACCGAAAACACTGCATCAGAACATCGAATCATTTGCCAAGGCCAAATTCATCCTCGGTGTTGCCTGTGGTTTGATCATTGTCGGGTTACTGAACTTCGCCCGCCAGATCTCAGTGGGGCATACGGTGAACGGTATCGTCATCATCCTGGCCCTGGTTCTGCTGCTGGTTGCCTGGGGGGTCTTCAGGTCCAGCGGGTCCCTGTTTTTTATCAGTAACACCATTACCCTGTTGATGTTTTGCCTGATGACCTTTCTGATCGTTGTTCTGGGCGGCATCTCTTCGAATGTCGCTCCCTGGTATGTTCTGGTGATCCTGCTGGGAATCATGATGGCCGGATTCAAACCCGGACTCTTCTGGGGAATCTGTTCGCTGGGGGCGATTCTGACACTGTACCTGGTAGAATTGAACGGGCATGTGTTCAACGCCCCGCCCATCAATATCACCGGCTATTTTATCGGCTGTTTTATCCTGGCACTGGCGGTATTCGGGTTGGGGCTGATCTATGAGAACGCGAACATCCGCAATCTGGGGCGCCTCAGTCAGGAAAGAAATCAGACGGCGGAGACAGCCGGAATGCTGTCCCAGGCAATTGTTGAAAGCAAAAACGTCATGGAAAAAGCCGCTAATTTTGATCTTTCCCGGCGAATCACCGGCTCTTACGAAGGGGATCTGCAGGATCTGAAAAAAAGCATCAACCAGGCGCTGGAGATGCTGGCAATGACTCTTTCGGAGGTCAATCAGGTCAAGAACCGGATCAACACCCAAACTGGCGAACTCTCCATTTCAGCCGGGCGCCTGGCTGAAAGCACAACCGCCCAGGCCAATACGATTGCCGACATTTCAGCGTCCATGGATCGCATCGATATTCAAACCGCAGAAAATGCAAAAGATGCCAACGAGGCTCAGGTCCTGACCGCAAAGACCCTGAAGGCCGTCACTTCCGGGAACCATCTCATGACGGAAATGGTTGCGGCCATGCGGTCCATGGAAGAGACCGGCAATGATATCAACAAAGTGATAAAGGTTATTGATGAAATCTCATTTCAGACAAATCTGCTGGCACTGAATGCAGCTGTGGAAGCGGCACGGGCAGGCAAGTATGGCAAAGGATTTGCGGTTGTGGCCGAGGAGGTCCGCAACCTGGCCAATAAAAGTTCAGAGGCGGCGGGTGATACCACCGTGTTGATTGAAAACTCGATCAATCACATTACCCAGAGTGTCCAGAAGGCGAATGAACTGTCGCAAGCACTGGCAGACATCATTACTGTCGTTGATCAGGTGAACGACCTGATCCGGAATATTTCCGCCTCGACGGGCGAACAGAGCGAGGGGATCAATAAAATCAACAAGGGATTGAGCCAGACAAACGCCGTCATTCAACAGAACTCCCTGATCTCCAAACAGACAGCCCTTTCCAGCGAAGAGTTGACGCAACTGGCAGGGACGCTCAAAGAGATGATGGAAAAATTCACCCTGGTGTCGGAAACTGCCGTCCATCAACCCAGGCAACTGTCCCGGTGAACACGTGACCCCGTATCCCGACAGCGGCCTTTGCGAAAACCAGATCCGTTTCTGTATAAGGGTTGCGGACCCCCCCTCCCGGGGAACCGTGTCTCGGTTATTCGATTCCGACCGTCTGAGAGAGACTTTCCGCGCTGTTTCCGGCGCAATCCACAGCGCGAACCCGGTATTCTAGGGTTTTGCCCCGTTGCGCGTCGTCCAGGACATCGTCGAAGTGGAAACGGCGTGATGTTATCTGGGGCTGCCAGGGAAGGCTTCCGATCAGCGTGTCATTCCGCAGCACATCATAGCGCTCGATGGCCTCGGCGCCGGCATAGGCCGTGTCCCAGCTGACGCGAACCGCTGTGCGGCCCAGGGCGGGCATGGACGAATCGGCTTCAACGCCAACGTTACGGGGGGCGGACAGTCCAAGGAACCGACGTTGAAAGTAGGCATTGGCACCTTCCTTTCCTGCTGCGACCACCTTAGCCTCGATCTGCTTCATTTTCTCACTGCTGAGGGGGGTATCCAGCTGGGCTGCCGCCAGGTTCTGTTCAAGCTGGCACTTTGCGGGATTGTCATCGACGTGGCCGATGCCCACGATCAGGGTGCTTACCCCATCCACCGAGAGCGCGTATTCAATCAGTTCCCGACTGGGAATCGCCGGGGATCCGACGTCCAGGTAAACATCCTCCGGTACATTCGAAAATTTGACGGCCTTGTGATAGTAAGCCGCATCGGCAAACACTTTCATGCCGATAATCCCCATATCAGCCGCCGCTGCAGCCGCAATGGCATTGTGGCGATGACCCATGAATCTGCAGTCGGTGGGGTTGATCGTCACCAGGAGGGTGTCCAGGAGATGGTGGGCATCCCGCTGGATGGCATAGATATGGGCTGCCGTATTCCAGTGCCCACTGATCCCGATGTGCCGGATCAGTTTTTCGTTTCCGGGATTGCAGCCGGTTCTGTTGGTCCCTTCACGCAGATCGAGCATGGCAGCTAGTGCGCCCATCCAGGGTCGATCCGGTCGCTGATCGGTAAACCCCTCAAAAAGCATATCCACTTCGTCCATGGTGTTGATGTTGTGAAACTGGATGCTGTCCAGATATGCCTCCTTCGGATAAGCCCCCTTGCCATCGCCGAAAATCAGGCTCAGGGACCGACGGACATCATCAACGGCTGTCTGGACCTTGAAATCATCCCCCATCCCGTCACTGAAGTCGGTCCTAAAACGCTCGCCCTCCGGTCGCCGGGCGGAACGAAAATGGGTTTTGCTGGCGATGAATATCCGTTTCCGGGCATCGGGGTCGTATTGAGCGGCGTCCGGAGACAGATTCAGACGACGAAAGGCTTCCCCAAAGTGCTGCTGACTGGAACCGTAAATATTCGAAGTGTCAAAATAGGTGATCCCCAGGCGCCAGGCTTTCTCAATGATGGCAATCGGGTCGATTCCTTCTGCCGCCCATTGGATGGATGCCTGTCCTCCCAGACCCAGAGTGGTGACCTGTCGTTCGGTACGCCCCAGTCGGCGTGTGTTAAGCTGTGTCATTGTGAAGCTCCATGGTTAGGGTGCGATTGTGATGTATCGTAGGACCGATATAAAAAGTATCCCAGGGCGATGGCTGCTGCCGCAAAATAGGTATAGCTCAAAGCCGCTTCCGGGTTGCCGATTCTGGACAGGACCAGTCCAAGCAGGCCAAACAGGATGGCAATAAAGAACTGGGAATAGTAGCTTTTCAGGAAAATGTACTGATGCGCCGTTGTCGTCTTGGCCAGATCGAAGAACCGCTTGTTGAATGTCAGCCTGAATATTGATGTAAAGAAGGTTATCAGAATGAGCAGCACAAATACAACGGGTAATTTGAGCTCATCCCCAATCAGTCCCCGGAATATCCAGGAGAGGGCATAAAAGAAAACACTGATCCGGTACATCCATTCACCGGGCATGCGATCGATGCTGTTTTTGATAAAATAGAACATCGCACCGAAAATGATCATCAGGAGGATGACCAGCATCCCCAGTTGCCAGTAGCTCTCTTTGACAATGATAAACAGGGAAATCACCCAGAAGAAGCTTTCCAGGAACAGGAACAGGCCATCAATGGCAAAAATGAACCTGGATCTGAACGCATCCCTGAATGTGAAAAGACCGGTCAACCCAATCGATTTGACCTGCTGCATGGACTGGAAGAGCCCGGCCAGATCCTTGTTGGCGATAAACAGGACAGAACCGAGAAGTCCCACCAGGATGGACAGGATAAAAACGGGGAAATAGCTGGTTTTGTCCAGTAACAGCCCGCCACAGAAGACGCCCACCTTTAAAATGACCGCCACGACGATCTGAAAATTACCAAAATGTTTGCCGGAGTCTGAAGGGGTGACGGTTTCGAGAAACAGGACCCGATTCGTAATCCAGAAAAAACAGTTATAGATGCCGTAGAGGATCGCGAGAGCGGGGAAAAACAGGATCCGGCCATTGAAGAAGATGGTGGTCAGCAGCAGGATCTCCAGCAGGAAGGAGATCAGGATCACTTTCTTGAGCGCCATCACTTTATGGATTCTTTCCCAGAACCACAATGCCAGACAATAGCCAAAGCCCGCCAGGGCGATAAAATAGCTGATGTCGGAGATGGTGTATCCCAGCTTCCAGAGAAAAACCGGCAGGTAAAAAGGAAAAAGCCCGATCAGAAAGGTATGAATACTGACAAATTGATAGAAACTCTTTCTGTGTTGCATCAGTCTGGATAACCTATCATCGAATTGCCTTTCTCTTGTCAGCGCCATGCCGTGGGCCGATTTAGACCCATGGCAACCGCGCCATTGATTCTTAAGCGTATGACTACCAAGGTAAGCTTCAATGTCCTTGCAAACCCGTGTTTGTTATGAAGCCATAGCAATTGCGGACAGGTTTCAAGATGATCTAAAACTTTGCTTCGCTGAGATCCCAAAACTCGCTTTGCTCAGACAGTTGGGATCTCGGTCGCTTCGCTTTGTTAAGATCATCTCAGCAACTCCTCCAAGCAATTGCCATGGCTTCATAACAAACACGCAATGCAAAAGTGGTCCTTAAGTTCACGGCATTGATGTATAACTCAAAAGATCCCTGAATCAGCCAGTTGAATGGCATCGAGCTTTGCAAAATAGCTGTCCAGATCGGGCTTCGCACCAAAGCGTGGATATTTGTGCATTTCCAGGAAGGGTCGGGAATTGAGTTCCAGAAAAATACATTTCTGGCGATCATAATCAAATTCGATCCCTTTTTCAAAAATCACATCAATCCCGAATATGTTGGCATCAAACGATTCCCTGATTTTAAAAAACAGCTCCCTGTTTTTCGCCGAGAGGGTGTTCTTGTCGATGGTTTCAACGACCCCTCCCGGTGCCAGGGCAATTTTGTTGTAGAGAAACACCTCTTCTCCCTTTGCCGGAACGGTTGACAATGACCGGTTCTGTTTCTTCAGGTACGTTACGATGCGTCTGTTTTTGGAAATCAGATGGATCACCGGCAACAGACCCAGTTCCTCTCTCTGGCGGTTTTCCTCGTCGATCAGCCGACTGATGGTGTTTTCGCCATCCCCCACGACAAACGGCGGATAGCGCCGGATGACCGACATGATCTCATCTTTGATGACAACCACGCGATAGTTCTTTCCCAGCAGGTACTCTTCTATAATGGAGCTGGGCCACCATATCTTCACCAGGAAGACCGCTTTCCAGAACTCCCTGAAATTGGTAATCGGAAAATGACTTCCCCTGGAATAGCCACTGACATTGGGTTTGATAACGACCGGGAAACCATGTTGCTGGACAAAGCGGAACGCTGTCCATGGATTGGTGAACAGGGTTCCCCTGGCGTGGGGAATATTGTGTTCAGCAAACGATTCTCTCGCCTGCAGTTTGGTCCGGGATTTTTTACGAACCTCCAGGGAATTATAATCGCTGCAGCCATGCATGAACTTGTCTTCGATCCAACGGTATATCAGTTTGTTGACGCTTCTCATGGCTTTATTTTCAGGATTTGACTTTGTGGTGCATGGCCAGTTTTCTGAAGAAGACATTCTTCCGCTCCTGGCTGGCTGAGATGGCCCTGGCATTTTCAGCCAGAAACAGCATCCCGGTTTTGATAAAGCTCAGTTTGTGTTTCCAGGACACGTTCCGATCCAGCAGATTGATCGGCATGGGGGTAAACAGGTTGATCTCGACGATATGAAACGCACCCTGCAGGAGGTCCTCTTCGGAATTGGCTTTTGCACAGACGCGGGCCATGCGGAAGTTCCCGATACTTTTGACATGGTCCCAGATGATCCGGGCATCCGGCTCTGAAAAGTGCCGGGTCAGATCGGTGTATGTCGTGTGAATATTATTGACCCCATTAATCGGGAAAGCCCCCTCATAACTGTTTTGAACCTCCGTGATGGTCAACATGGCACAGGCATCTGGATTGTCCGCCTGCCGGATATAGTAAATTTCAAATTCCCGTTTTTCATTGGCCGCTTCCTGCAGCAGGTAGGTCAGTTTCTTCTTGGCGATTTTTTCCTGAACACCCATGAAATCTTCGGGGGTATCCGCACGGTAAATCCCGTATGAATTCTGACCCCATTCGGGTTTAAGAAACACCGGATAGCTCCAGGGGCCGGCATTCCGGTCATAGACCAGCTGTTTGAGGCGCCACTTGTAGGGGATCAGCTGATTGATTTCCAGTTTGGAATAGATCCCTTTTTCCTTGTTGAAATAGTCGGCATTCAGTTGGAAGAACTTCCAGGGATCAATTCTGAATCTCAAGCAGAAATAGATAAACCAGCTGATCATCCAGAATTTGATCAAAGCTCTCGAATGGATCATGGTGTTTTTCATATGGAATAAATTTCACCTTTGATAGCATCATCTGAATAGATATGAAGACTCAAACTGTCTTCGCAGGCTGTCATTTGATGGATTGCGTTGTCGAATGTCCCCTCCACACCCCTGTCGACGGAGAACTCCCCTGTTGAATAGATCTTTGGTTCAATTTCAAGCAACCGGGCTTTCTCCATTTTAAATACTGATTCCGACAAGGATCCCCGGATCAGGTAGACCAGCGAAAACCAGGGATGGCCATGAACCGGTGTGATTGCGTTCCTGGACCAGCGGGCGACCATCACCTCAAAACCGGCAGGCTCCCGATAGAGAATCGTTCTGGAGTATCCTTTTTTTATCCGTGGGAAGGCATCCATCGGAAAATGACCTGCGGTGACAAGGTCCCCTATGATAGTAACCATTTTTACATCATCATATTTGACCCTGGAAAGCAACCGGATGGCATCTCGCAGGGTGGTGGAATCCGATACCGGTGCCCCCGGATGAATGTTCGGGCCTGTTGTCTGGTGCAGTGTGTTCATGGTTGCTCCAACAGTCTGTTGCCTTCGCTGATCAGCGCCTGGAAGAAAGCGGCGATTTCTGGCTCGTCAATACGCGGGTTGGCGATTAACAATCGCAGACAGAAGTCTGCGCCGATATAACCGGAACCGATCAAACCGATTTCCCTGCGGTGCAGCTCATCTCTCAGCTTCCGGTTAAAGCCGTTACTGGAAACAGTATCGGGGACGACAAACCTGAAGCAGACATTAAATGACTCACGGGGGACCACCATTTCAAGATCCGCTGACTGCAGGACAAGATGCTCCGCATATTCGCAAAGCTGATGGTAGGCCGCCACCCGCTCAGCCAGTCCCTGCCGGCCATAATATTTCCAGTCCAGAAACCATTTCAGGCTGTCCACCCGTCGGCCACACTGCAGTGAAAAGGAGCCCGGGTTGAGGTCGTCCGTTTCACGGGTCGCCCCGAAAATATAGCTGGTGTCACCGACACGGGCAGTTGTCCGCAGGATATCCCCGTCCTTGAAAAGCAGGATATTACACATTAAAGCGGTTCCGGCCATTTTATGAAAATCCCAGGTAAAGGAATCCACCCGCTCAATACCGGTCAGGAACCTTGACCGCAGTTCGGGATTGAAGATGGCTGCCCCGCCCCAGGCCCCATCCACATGCAGCCAGAACCCGTATCGGTCCCGCAGGTCCAGCAACGTCTCGATGGGGTCATAGGCACCTCGGACAGTGGTGCCTGCCGTCGCGCAGACAAAAAACGGCACGCCGGCCGACTGTCGGACCGCCTGAATATTTGTTTCCAGCAGTTGCAGATCCATCCGACCCCGTTCATCGACCGGAATTTTGACCAGATGCCGGGAGCCAATGCCGACAATATTCGCCGCTTTGTCCAGGGAGTAATGGGCATCCTGGCTGACAAAAGCAAAGAGTTCCTTTTCGGAGAATATACCTTCATGTTTAATGCTGTCACTGATCTGATTTCTAGCCGCCAGCATGGCGATCAGATTGGCATTGCTCGAACCGGTGGTCATCTGACCCTCACCCTTGGGATAACCCACCAGTTCAAGCATCTGCTGAATCATGGCCGTTTCCATCAGGGTTGACACGGGAGCCGATTCGAATGTCCCTGCCGATGTGTTGGATACGGCTGCAATAATCTCGCCAACCAGGGAAGGAAGGTTGGCCCCGGACCACATGCGATTCAAAAATCTCGGGTGATGGGTCACCACGTTGTACTGCAGATACTGTTCAACCCAGCTAAATATGAGATCCCAGTCGTATAGCCCTTCTTTGCGGTCAAGATCGAGCAACGCTTTCAATGCTTCCGGTTCCTGAAAGGCGATGTACTTCCCCGGCCGGGTTTGCAAACGGTATTGTTCAATGATCTTGAACAGCCGCTTGAATACAGTGAACGCTTCCACTTCCCAGGTCCGGGGCGGTTGTGCCCTTCCGCCGGATTCATCACTCATTTGATGACTCCCGGCCAGTTTGCATCCCCCCTGGTGATAAACGTCTCAATGTTGTCCAGCCACTTGTTCTTAATCTCCTCATTATAGTTGAGGTACAACTTGTTGTTGTGAATCGTCCATTGCAGCGGATCCCCCTTGGCCGTATCGCCATTGGCTACTGCCCAGGCACAATATCCGCCATACTGGGGGGCATAACGGGTCGGATTGTCCTGGAACGTCTCCAGATTCTCCCTGGAGCTGAAATACCAGTTTGCACCCTTGTATTTCGTTTTGAACGCCTTCAATCCTTTGACCGGTCTCCCTTCTGTAAAATAAGCCACCGTATCGTAGCCACCGACCGCATCGCTGCTGAAGAATCCGGTATAAATTTCGCTGGCCGCCAGTCCTTCAGCAGCAAACAGGAGCATGGCCGTCATCATCAGCAACAGCATTTTTATTGTTTGTGTCATTTGCGCCATGGTTCTCTCTGGAAGAGGTTGAATCGTGTGGGATCATTCCCGCTATTACAATCTCAGCATAGCATGAACCCGATCTGCAAATATCACAAAACTGTCAAATATTCATCACTTTATACTGAAAGAACCGTGCCAGGGTGTTTCATTTCCCGGATTTTTTGATCGACAGCCGTCCCGGGAGCAATGTCAGATGGTTGAAACAGAGCAGGGATAACTGCCCGGATGCTTCCGTGTTCGGTCCATCATTGTCTGTATATAATTGTAATATAGCGACTAAACGCGGCCAACGGGTTTCAAACGATATATTTTACCTGCGCAGGTACGGGGTTGCCCTTTCCCGATAGATCCCTTGCCTAGTTATTTCAGAAGGAGTATGAAAAAAGGATAGTTTGTAGCACAATCTCCATCTTGATACATACAGGATCAACCATGGCCAGATTTTACAAAAAACAGCACGAGAACAAAGGACTTGCGCCCGGATCACTGGTTTTTATCGGGAAACAGAAGATTGAAGAACCCCGAATTCGCCTGCTGGATTACGACAAGGAGCATCTGATTGAAAACCAGTTGCAGGATATCAGCGAGGGGGCGGATCTGGTGAATACCGATACGGTATCCTGGATTAACATCGACGGACTGCATGATACCGAGCTGATCAAACAGATTGGAAAATCGTTCAACCTGCACTCTTTGTTGCTGGAGGACGTGCTCAATACCGGACAGCGCCCCAAGATGGAAGATTTTGACAACTGTCTGTTCATCTCTCTGAAAATGCTCCGCCAGGATAAGGAAGAAGAGATCATCCTGTCCGAGCAGCTGAGCCTGGTGCTGGGGAAGAATTTTTTGTTGACTTTCCAGGAGCGACCGGGAGATGTTTTTGATCCGGTACGGGAGAGGATCCGAAAACACAAGGGGCGCATCCGGATATCGGGTATCGATTATCTGGCCTATGCGCTGCTGGATACGGTGGTTGACAACTATATCCATATTGTCGAAGAGCTGGGGGAACGCATCGAGGATCTGGAGGTGGACATCCTTAACGACCCGACACCGGAAGTCATGGAGAGGATCAACCATATGAAGCGGGAGATGAACTACCTGCGCAAATCCATTCGACCTGTGCGAGAGGCGATCCTCGAACTGACAAGATCCGAGAGTCCATTGATCCATGAAAATACCTATCCGTTTCTCAAAGATCTGCATGATCTTTCCACCCATGCAGTGGAAGCGATCGATACCTACCGGGAGATGCTGGCTGACCATTTGAACCTTTACAATACAACGGTCAGCAATAAACTGAACGACATCATGAAAGTACTGACAATCTTCGCAGCGATTTTTATTCCGCTGACATTTATCGCCGGTGTCTATGGAACGAATTTCAAATACCTGCCTGAACTGGAGTTCAAGTACAGCTACTTTGTTTTCTGGGCTGTGCTGATTGTGGTGGCTGCGTTTATGGTTCGTTATTTCAAACGTCAAAAATGGTTTTAATCAGCGGCCGCGTGCCTGGCTGGATTTCCGGACTCGGTTGTTCAGCTGCATCCCGTGGTCCCGACTTGAACGGGTACCGTTCCCTGCTGACAAAAGCTGGCAGGTGTCATGTCGTCGCCTTTGGCCAGGCTGTCCACCCCATCCAGGAACCTGTTCTTAACTAATTGTCCATGGCAAATCCAAAAAAGTTCGGTACCTTTAAGGGGGTCTTCACCCCTTCCATTCTGACCATCCTGGGCGTGATCATGTATATGCGGCTGCCATGGATCGTCGGCCAGGCAGGACTGTTCACGACCATCGGTATTATTCTGGTGGCCCACATCATTTCCATTACCTCCGGATTAAGTGTCTCGTCCATTGCCACGGACAAGAAGGTCAAGGGTGGGGGAACCTATTTCATGATCTCCCGCAGCCTGGGGCTGCCCATTGGCGGTACACTGGGGCTGGCGCTGTTCATCGGTCTTTCGTTCAGCGTGAGCCTGTATCTGATCGGTTTTTCAGAGAGCATGCTGAGTTTTGTGGGGTTGCCTGTCACCAAGAACACCATTCGCCTGGCCGGTTCTGCTGCGCTGGTCCTGGTGACGGTGATCACGTTTATCAGTACCAGCCTGGCACTCAAAACCCAGTTTTTTATCCTGGTGGCCATTTGCCTGTCCCTGGTGTCCATATTTGGCGGGACTCCCCAGACACCGGCCATGCAGCCGAATTTGTATCCCATAGCCGGGAGTGCATCCTTTATTGTCCTGTTTGGCATCTTTTTCCCGGCGGTCACCGGGTTTGAGGCGGGGGTTTCCATGTCGGGGGACCTGCAGGACCCCAAACGATCCATTCCCCTGGGGACCATTGCCGCCATTGTTGTCGGCCTGGTGGTCTACATCGGGATAGCCGTTTTCTTCTCCTTTCGGGTTACGGCCAGTCAGTTGATAAACGATCCCAATGTATTGCTGAATATTTCGTTCTTTTCACCCCTGGTCATCGCCGGTATCTGGGGGGCAACCCTGTCTTCCGCCCTGGGTAGTATCCTGGGTGCTCCGAGAATCCTCCAGGCAATTTCGATGGACAGTATCACCCCGAAGTTTTTCGGCCGGGGGTACGGCAGGGAGAATGAACCGCGCAACGCATTGCTCCTGACTTTTCTGCTGGCTGAAACCGGGATCCTGATTGGTGAGCTGGACGTGATCGCCCGGGTGGTATCCATGTTTTTCATTACCACCTACGGTTTTTTGAATCTGAGCTGTTTCATTGAAGCGTGGGCCAGTCCTGATTTTCACCCCGACTTCAGGATTCCGCGCTGGGTGAGCCTGCTGGGGGCGGTGACCTGTCTGATCGTGATGATACAGCTGGACCTGCTGGCCATGATTGCGGCTACAGTGCTGCTGTCTTCACTTTTCTTTTATCTGAAGCGAAAGGAGTTAACCCTCGAGTCGGGGGACACCTGGGAAGGCGTTTGGTCTTCACTGATCCGCACGGGTCTTCAGCATCTCAATCGTCATGTCGGTCAACGCCGGAACTGGCGACCCAATATAATTCTTTTCAGTGGGGGTACATCCGCCCGGCCCCATCTGATTGATCTGGGCAAGCGGCTGGTGGATAAACGGGGGGTGCTGTCCAATTTCGACCTGATTGAAACTGCGGGTTCGCAGATGATGTTCAGGAAAGCGGAACAGTCGGTCCGGGATCAGGAGGAGGAGTACCCCGGTGTTTTTTCCCGGCGGATTGCCTGTGAAGATGTCTATCCTGCCATGGAGACCATCTCCAAGTACTACGGTTTTTCAGGCCTGGAGCCCAATACCATCCTGATGGGGTGGGGGAAGAACAGTCAGAAACCGGAGAAATTCGTGGGCCTGCTTCGCACCATGATGACGCTCGACTACAACCTGATGCTCCTCAACTACGATGAAGAGCGGGCTTTTGGTGATCATCAGCGGATTGATATCTGGTGGCGGGGTCTGGGTAACAATTTCGCCTTCGCCCTCTCCCTGTGTCGTTTTCTGATCAATTCAGACGAGTGGCGGGACGCCGAGATCCGCTTCCTGACGATCACTGAGGACTCTTCCCTGACTGAGAAGCTGTTTCTGAACATGAACAAGATCATTGAAGACTATCGCATTGAAGCCACGGTCAAGGTGATCAATAATGCCATCGAGAAGCGACCCTTCTACGAAATTATCAAAGGGGAGTCCGGAGAGGCGGACCTGACCATCAATGGTATTCCAGCGGTGGCCAAGGGTGAAGAGCAGGTATTTGTCGCCAAGAATAACAGTGTGATCGAATCCCTGGGAACCGTGTTGCTGATCCACGCCTCTTCCTTTTTCGATGAAATGGATGTCGGTCTCGAAATACCGCCGGTCAATAATGCGCATGAACCCGGCAAGACGGATGTGACAGCCATCCAGCCTGAAAACCTGGGATCCCTGCCAAAAGTCACCGCCCTTTCGGTTGTGCAGCTGGGGGGTCTCCTCGCGGAGGTGAACACGCATTTTCAGGAAAACGGGCTCCAGAAACTGTACGATCTGGACAAACGCTTGCTCGAGTCCGTAAAGTCGCTGGTTGACAACTGTTTCCAGTCGATTGAGAAAGACTATCTGGAGAATGAACGTCTGCGGAATCATCGTACTGTCGTTCGGGCCCTGGGTGAATTTCTGTTTCAGACCCAGCGTCTCTTCAGCGATCAGGGGCAGGAAATCAGGGATAGCCGCAGGGAGATTCTGGAAGCTGAGATCCAATGGTGTCTTTCCCGATTGCAGGAAATTACAGGGCGTGTCCCGGAGGAGATTGTGGTTACCCAAACAGCTGACCTTCTGCAGTTGGAGAAGACAGACAGTCTGCGAATCAGGATGACCAAGTTGTTGAAACAATTGGCCGGCTGGATGTTGAAGCGACCGGTCAAAACCCGGGTGCAGTTCCGCAAACTGGCCGACCGCCACGTATCCCTCGATTATCTGGACCTGCTGGAGAACACGCTCTCAACACTGAACCAGGCGGGTATTCAGAAATACCCGGATCTACAGCGAATTATCGATCATGTTGTGGACAGCCTGGGAAAAACAGGCACCAAGCTGCTGGCAGGGTCGAATTCACTGCTCGATGCACTGGTTCTGGAACAGAAAAAAATAATCGCCGAACTCGACGCGATCACAACTGCCGCCTCAGACCATTTTGACCAGGGGGCTACACAGATATTAAAGGGATCGACTGCTGCCCTGGGGGTTTTGGTAGACGAGCTCAATCGCTTCGACCATCGGCGGAGTCTGCACAACAACCGGGAATTCGCCAGACGGCGGGAAAAAATCACCAGCCGGATCACTGACATTCCCGATCTCTGGAACCATAACGATGACATCATGATGGATACCACCATCATGGACCTCAACCTGCTGTCCTTTAAAAACCGTGTGACGATCATGGTGCGGCGGACCAGGGATGCCATCCGGCTGGCCATCAACAATGACCTGCTGGATGAACTGGCAGATCTGAGTACGTACCTTGAGGATATCCAGACAGACGGTTCAAAGCGATCCTTTCAATTCAAATATGCATCCCAGTTGAACGAGACCTGGTCCCGGATGATCGAGGAGATCCGGACGTCCATCAATGATCTGGCAGAAGCTGTGGAAATCGCAGTGCAGGATGAATCCGGCGAATCACCGGTTGAAAAGCCGACCCTCCATCTGCAGACAGCCACGGTCTCCCTGCGCCGACTGGTCGACTACTTCTTTGAATCGGAGTTCTTCGGTCCTTCGGAAGCGGAAATCGCCCATGCCATGGATCGTTTTCAGAAGATCGTCTATACCGGTAAAGATGTCAATCGTTTGATATCCATTCACCTGAACCGGGCGGAGGATGAAACAGAGCCGCAGTCTATGGAAACTGCTGTCAATGAGGCTCTTGAACGGGTCGTTGAAGCGATGGAAACGGGTAAAACCGCCCTGGCTGAATTTGAGCAGTATGTTGATGAACGGCTGAAAGAGACGTTTGAAAAGTTGAACCTCTATTCGCTGGCTGTTTCTGCCAGGCATCTGAGTCAACAGATTCGAGAACAGAAAGGGCTGCAGGCGGTTGTTGTTGTCAAGGCCAGACTGGGCGCGCTCGGCAAGCGTTTTATTGATTTCAATACCCGGATGATATACCGCCGGGCATCTGCGGTCACCTACCTGAAACAGATGGGATCGGATCAGGCGGGCCGTAAATCGGATATAGACCGATTGCTGGCATTGGTGGAAACCCTGTCGCCACGTCCGGAAATCGTCAGCCAGCTCCCATTTTACTACAGGCACCTGTTTCTGGGCAAGCCGGTGATTACCAAGGACTTCTGGCTGGGTCGCCAGGCGGAACTTCTCCAAGCCGACAAGGCGTTGAAACGACATCAGGCCGGACAGGGAAGCGGTCTGGCCATCGTGGGGGAACCCGGTTCCGGGAAAACGGCTTTATCGCGCTATATTGCATCCCGTTATTTTGACAAACAGAAGATATTTCAATTGAATCCGCCTGAACAGGGATCCATTGAAATCAGCCTGCTGGAAGATCGGTTGAGGGGTGTTTTTGAGCAAAGGGGCGGGGTGGACCAGATACTGGACCGTTTGCCGGCCAGATCGGTATTGATACTGGATGATATCAGCAGATGGTGGGAACGGAGTCGGGATGGATTTTCGCTGATTGACAGGTTCATGGACTGGATCAAACGGTACGGGGACAAATGCTTTTTCATTGTCAATCTTGACAGCCATTCTTTTAAATTCATGAATCAAATCAAGAGTACCCAGCACCATTTTCTCGATATTATTTCATGTTCCTATTTTGAAATAGAATCCCTGAAGAAAATGGTTATGATGCGACATCGCTCTGCCGGGTTGAAGTTCAGCTACCGGGGAAAACGGGAAGATGAGCTGAATGAGTGGCAGATGGCCCGGCTGTTTACGGGGATCTATCAGAACTGTTCCGGAAACCTGACGGCGGCGCTTCATCAGTGGATTATGGGTATTACCGAAGTCAGCAGGGACGGTCTGCAGATCGACCTGCCGGGGGATGCCCATGTCGAGGCCCTGAATCTTCTAACCGCTGATCAGTGGATGTTTTGTGTGCAGTTTCTGTTGCACGGCGGTCTGAATCGGGAACGTCTGGCCAGGATATTTCAGGTGGACATTCCATTTCTGGCTCGTCCCATTGATGTGTTGAAACGAGGCGGTATCCTGACGGAAAAACCCAACGGGGTCCTCCAGTTAAATGCCTATATCCAACCCTTCCTGCTGCAGAAAACGATTGAAAAGGGACTGTTATGACGACACCGGTTCTACTGCCTGAACACACCTCTGTCCTGATGATTCTACTGGGTACCGCTGCTGTGGCGGCTGTTTTGTTCAGCTTTCGCAGAATAAAACAGATCACCTGGCTGAAGAAGCGTGCCCGGGATCGTATGAATCGGTTACAGCCTCTATTGGAAGCCGGCGGGATCATGGTTATTCTTTTCTGGATCGTCTGGGGACTGTTCAGAGGGGAACCCGCCTATACGATTGCTGTCATCGCCCTGGCGGCGGCTGGTTTTTTCTGGGCCATGCGCTTTTTTCTGAATGATGTGGTAGCGGGTATTGTCTTGCGGTCGGAAAATCTATTTACCCCGGGGGACGGTATCATGGTGGAGGATCAACGGGCCGTGATCGATATCGTGGGGGTACGATGTCTCACCGTGAACATGGCAGACGGCAAAACCATCCGTATGCCATACAGCCGTCTGATTCATATGCCGCTGATCAAACCGACTGCCCATACCATTGCCAAGTCCCACACGTTCGATATGACGGTGCCGAAAAAGGAGCGATCCCTTGACATATTCGATCGGATCAGGCGTGCGGCGTTGAATACGGCCTGGTCCATGGCGACCCTGACACCGGGGGTTGAGCTGATCAGTGAAAGTGAGGCAGAGTATCAGTTCCGGGTGACGGTCTATGCTCTGAGAAGTGAGTATTTTTCCGAGATCGAGAAATCAGTGAGAAATACCAGCCCCTGATTCCCGGCTTGTCCCCCCTGCAGGCAGCAAATCCTGTCTGCAGGGGGGGGGACGACAGATCTGCTGCTGTCCTTAAATGGATGGCAGAGGCTTCCCCGCAGCATTCAATATCATTTCTTGGCCACGTCTTTTTGACTCGATTCGTTCAGGGCCTGGGGATTCTTTTCCTGTACCAGACGGGTTTTTTTGACCTCTTCCAACAGGTCCTTGAGGATCTTTGTATTTTCGACGTTGATATTACGGGTATTCAGAACCGTCAGAAAATGACCTGCGATCAACACCCCGGCGGTGAAGCCGGCGATGGCCCCGGTCAAATTATAGAGGAGAAAGCCCAGAAAGGTTGTTCCCGCAATCTGCAGGATCGACAGAATTTTATAGATTTTCAGAATCATGTTGACCTTTTTTATGGGTTCGGATTATCCCGGTCCTGCGATCCGGTTCTTAGGTTACACATTCCGCTGACAGTCTGGCGTCACGATCGGTCTATCAATGAATGGTCAACGACCGCCTGCGGAGGCAGACATGGATGTCTGACAAGCATGAGTTCAATGACAGACTGATTATGACTGAACGTTGAACCGAGTGCAACTGTTTAAACGGTGACAAGCTCGCCTTGTCAGAAAAGCGGAACAGGTGCCGGGTGTTCATCAAAATATGGGTTGACGTTGCCTGGATCACGATTTCGTCGTCGACAGTTTCTTCACATCATCGGCTTCAATCTGGGGTGAGTCATCCGATTCGCTTTCGATTCGATGGGTAGCCGCCTCAATCTTCTTTTCATCTGACAGAACATCCTGGACGTAATTCTTAATGGTATCGTCATTAAAAATTTCAGCCAGCAATCTCTGTCTTTTTCTGATGTCCTTCATGCGGTGCATCAGAAAGTCCTTGCGGTCATCGGCCATTTTTTCTCCCTGCTCCGCTACCAGCTGCTCCAGGGCCTCGTTTTCCAGCAGGAGGGAATAGAGAATATCCGATCTTCGTTTATTTCCGGCAAAACTCAGCATGCCCATCCCTGCCAGTTTCTTGCGATAGTCCTCGAGTTTTTCCGTCAGAATATAATTGGCTGATTTTAAATCGGCGTTCTCGGCCACAACCTCGTTTTTTTCCTCTTCCAGGATGCGTTTGAGGCTTTTGTTGGAACTGTGACTTTCTTTTTCCAGGTTTGCGATTTCCCTGTTGCCTCTTTTCGTTGCCAGAATACCTCCGATTTTATAGGCGAAAAAAAGCAGGATAAGTACGATCAAAGCGCCTGACAGCATCTCGATCTGTGAAAGACTTGTAAACATGGTAAGCTCCAGTTGATTCGGTTCAAAATAGTATCTTCGAAATTATCCATATAATGGTATTACCCTATCATACTATCCGGTTATCTGCAATGAATGCGCCTCCTTGGTTTGATGATTTCCTGCGTGCCCGACTGCAGGGAACGGACGATTTTCCTCTGCCGCCAGGGCGTTTTGAATGTTCTGCCAGTTCCGGTTATTTCGGTTACAGGAATCATGAGTTCCTTTTTTCCCTGCAGGGTTTCCATCACTAGCGCCGGATGAGAGCCGGACATCCACACCGGGTTATTGTGAAGAACCTTCAGAAAGCCGTTTCAGAATCACCTTGTATTGATCTTGACACTGTGAACCGGATTTTCGAATTTGCAGATAGATCTTCTGGTCTTCCACCTTGCCGATTTTCCATGATTTCCCCTCTGCAGGGCCTTTTTTCCCAGATTCAACGACAATTGAAAAGGTGAATAAAGCCGCCAGTACCTGCTCATTCAGATCAGGGCTGAATTTACCCCCAATGGGTATATCCGAAATCTGCAAACAGCCCGCAAAACTGGCGACAGCACTAATCAGTTGTTTATCGCACAAAGGCGAATTCTCGCCTAATTGGTTGCAATTATGCTCATTTTTCGAGTATTGAAGATAGAGGTCGTTCTTATCGTTGATATCGGGCGAGATAAAAGCGCTGTTAAAGATAATCCGCGCTGCATTTGCGGATGTCTGGCTGTCTTTATCAAAGGTCTTTATCATGATGACCCGGATCTCCTGATCATCGATCGTAATGGATCGGGACTCAAACATGCCCATTTCCAGGGTCAGGACTTCTCCTGCAAACCGGCCGATGGAGACTGAAAATTGTTCTTTCTCCTTTTCCACGACTGTGATCTGGTACTTTTGATACCACTGCACCTCCGCTGTTTTTTGTGACGGAATATCAATCATATTCACCAGTGTGTGGATCGCTGACAGCATCGGTTCATCCCCGGCAACCACAGGTATTGCAAACAGAAGCAGGCAACTGATAAGAACAAGCCTTGCAGAAATCTTAATTTTCATGGATTTGCCAGGAATGGGTTTCGATCAACCGGTTGCCCGCAAGGCACCAGCGATGGCATTGATGGTTAACCGCAGTTCGAACAGCAGGGTCTCTTCATCGGATTCCCCCGGAGCCCGGGACTGTCGCCAGTTTCTGAGCAGTAAAACCTGCTTGAGATGCAATGGTTTCAGCGCCTCGGCTCTCAGCCGGCTTGAGTAGAAATGGTACAGGCGGCGTTCCTGGAAGGGGGTTTCAAATATCTTCTCCACCCACGACCGGGTTCTGGCCAGCTCCTCCAGAATGATGGCCAGGAGTTCGTCCCGGACCTCCTTTTTCACTACCAGGGATGCATACAGTTGCATGATCCCCTCATCGGTTGCAGACAGACTGGTATCGACGTTCGAGAGAACATACCGGATCAGCGTATCTCCGGCAACCTGTTTTCTTAATTCATCCAATCGCTGTTCCGATTCCCCGGCAAAGGCTTCCAGGGCCGTGCCAACCCCGAACCAGCCGGTCAGGTTAAAGCGGGACTGCCCCCAGGCAAAGACCCAGGGGATCGCTCTCAGGTCTTCAAGGGTCCGTGTACCGGTTCTTCTTGCCGGTCTCGATCCCATTTTGCAGGATTCGATGGCGTCAATCGGGGTGGACTGGCTGAAAAAATCGATAAAATGGGGGTGATTGATCAGCGACATATACTTCTGCTGGCTGATCTCGGAGAGAGCCGCCATGACCCCTTCAGATGGATCTCCCGTCCTGGGTGTAAAGGCGTGCAGGGCTGTGGACCCCACGGTGCATGCTGTCAACAGCTCCAGATTGTAGGTAGCATTGATTTTATTGGCATATTTCTGATGAATGGTTTCTCCCTGGACTGTCAGCCGCATATCCCCATTGATGGAAGAGTGGGGCAGTGTTTTGACAAACCACTGGGTCGGTCCGGCGCCCCGGCTGATCGTCCCACCTCTGCCGTGAAAATAGCGGATTTTGACCCCGGATTGTTCCCCCACTTCGTGCAGCCTGGATTCCGCCTTGTACAGATGCCACTGGCTGGCCAGGATACCGCCGTCCTTATTGCTGTCGCTGTACCCGATCATGACCTGCTGGATCGGGTGGCCGGTTTTCAGGACCTGTTGTCGATAAGCCAGACTTCTTTTTGTAAAGGGGTGTGCCAGAAATGCCGCCAGAATCTCCGGGCTGAGCTCCAGATCTTCAATCGTTTCAAACAGCGGCACAACCGGCAGCGGGCAGATCAGACCTTCCGGGGTTGACTGGGTCAGGCCGGCTTCCCTGGCCAGGAGGTAGACAATCAATAGATCAGAAAGTGTCCGGGTCATACTGACGATCAGGGCGCCAATACCATCCGGACCACACCGGTTGATATGGGCATCAACTACCCGGAAACAGTCCAGAACCGAACTCGCTTCCGGGCCGGCTTCGACTTTCGGCAGGGTAAAGGGTCTGGCAGTGGTTAACTCCTTGTTGATAAATTCGAGTCTTTGGAATTCGTTCCAGTTCAGAAAAGCCTTTCCATCCAGTGAAGCAGCGGTCATCAGCTGGGAAAGCGCCAATTCATGAAAGCGGCTGTTCTGACGAATATCCAGCCGGGCCAGATGAAACCCGAATGATCGCACCAGTCGCATAGCTGCCATCACATCTGCATCAGCTATCATCCGCGCACCATAATTCACCAGAGCCCGGTGCAGCAGTTCCAGGTCGGTTGCCAACTGGTCCGGATAGCGGTAACTGGCAGAATGATCCTCGAGTTGCACCGCGTGATCCCGCTGTACATCGACCGGCAGCTTGGCCATGATCAGATGGACAAAACTGCGAAACACCTGGCTCTCATCCAACCCTTCAGCGGCTTCACCGACTTGTGTCTGCTCCTGCATCAACTCGTGATAGCGGGTCTGAAAATCCGGCAGGGTCTCATCGGGATAACAGAAAAAACTCAGATTTTTATACAACTGGTTTAACTGCCGCCGGATCACCACGATAGCATTCAGTCGCAGCACATCCAGGGTTTGCCGCGTTACTTCCGGGGTCACAAATGGGTGACCGTCCCGGTCGCCACCGACCCAGTTGCCGAATGTGATCTTCGGCAGGGCATCTATTGAGCGGATCAGATCCGGATCAAACCCGTTGAACTGCCATGCCAGTCTCAGACGTCGATCCAGATTGTGGATCACATCCGGGAAAACATTGGTCAGATAGTGAACCACCCCATCAAGCTCGGAACTGACTCGGGGTTTCATGATATGCACCTCACCGGAACGCCAGAGTCTCTCCAGGACCAGTTTGATCTCCCGCCGGATTTCAGCATGTTCCATGCGGTTATACATCTGGTTTTCCCGTTTGACCAGCAGCAGATACAACTCACGATGATGTTCCAGAACCGTGGGTTGCTTGGCCTCGGTGGGATGGGCCGTCAGTACGGGCTCAATCCGGGTATCGGACATGATACGGGAGATCTGGACATCGCTGATCTTCTTTTCCTTGAGAATCTGCAGGTTTCTGGCCCACAATCCATTGATTCTGGCCAGTGAATCCCTGTCTTCCATTTGCCGGCGGTTTTGCACGGCCTGGTTTTCCTCGGCCATATTCAGCAGGTGAAAAACAATCGAATAGAGGTGGATCTGCCGGTCCGCAAACCTGTCGGGATTGGCAGCAGGACTGTCGTTAATCCAGGGAATATCCTCAGACAGGTCCACCTCCCCGTTTTCGAGTAGAACCTCCTTCAGGCAGGTCAGCAGAAATTCCAGGTCGTGGTAGGTTTTTCCGGCGTTTTTCTGGGTTAATGACAGCAATTTCATAATTTCCTTGGTGTGAGAACGTTATCCGGGGTTGCGTATCTCGAATCCGTTGACCATTCGAAACCCCTGCGACTGCCCGTCGTCCATTCAACGGGCCTATTCCGGTGGATCCGCTGGACTCGGCGGGTTTTCGTAGAATAAATGCACATCCTGTTGGGGGAAGGCAATCGTGATTTTTTTCTCCCTGAACCGCCGGTCGATCTCAAAGCGAAGATTCGTCTCCGTCTCGAACATGCCGTCGATATAGGTCCAGAAGCGCAGCTTGAATATCAATGCACTGTCTCCAAAATCCAGGAACAGGACATCCGGCGCCGGATATTTCAGCACATTGGGGAAATCCTGACTGATTTCCAGCAGGGTTTTTCGAACCAGCTCTATATCGGATCCATAGGCCACGCCAACGGTAATAGGTCGTCTCAGTCGCTTATCCTTGAAGCTCCAGTTGGTCACCTGGGTATTGATCAGGTCGGAATTGGGTATGATCAGGGAAGCGTTGTCATAGGTCTGTACCAGGGTCGATCGGACGTTGATCTTTTTGACAGTGGCCCAGGTGCCATTGATTTCGATATCATCGCCCACCTGAATCGGTCGTTCAAAGAGCAGGATCAGTCCGCTCATGAAATTATTGAAGATGTTCTGCAGCCCGAATCCGAGTCCAATACCCAGGGCACCGAAAATAACAACCAGCGATGTCGGGTTCAGACCGAATACATTCATGGAAATGATGATCCCAAGCACCCAGATGACATAGATGGTCAGGGTCTTGATCGATTCCTGCAGGCCATGCTCCATGCGACTGTGATCCAGAAACCGTTTCTGGAAAAAATACCGCCAGAGACGGGTAAAAACATGGGTGCCCAGCAATACCAGGGCCGCCTGTAGAAAACTCAGGACACTGAATTTCATGTCCCCGATTTGAAAGTGATAGGTGATTACAAACACCGAATTGGACAGAATCATTTTTTTCCCGCCCCAGGCCAGCATCAGGGCCAGTACCAGAACGATAGGTCCTGTCAGCTGTATCAGCCGGATGGATATCCATCTCGCCTGGTAAGCAGCGATTGTCAGTCCTTCTGTTTCAGCCTTCTCATGTCTCTTCAGGGATTGATTCATCTCCTTGATCACCCGGGTCAGCAACAACACCCAGAGGATAACGCCGAGGCTTCTTCCCCAGGACAGATACCAGAACAGTGCCAGCGAGCCGTATCCCGCCAGCTCAAGCAGCAGACCGGCAGCTGCAATGCTCAGGAGGGCCAGGGACAGGAATTGACGGTATGGGAAATGCACTTTTTTCCCGACTGGGGTTTGTTCGGATTTCACTTTCTGGGTTTTTCGCCACAGCAGAAATCCAAATCCGGTCAGTGCCAATTCCAGTGTGACCCGGCCGGCCAGAAAGAGAAACCGGTTGTATTGAAAAATCCACAGCAAGATGAGGAAAGGGATGATAAAACAGCGGATGAACCACAGGATAATTATAAAATGCCTGACGGGCAGCTCTCCAAGTTTTTGATCCGGTTTCCGGTATTTAACCAGATCGAGTCCCCATCCGGTCACCAGCCATACGATGGACAAGTCTATGATAACGCGGATAATTTCCGAAATACCGGAATAATTAACGATTTCGACATAAACATACAGATAGAGCACCACCCCCAGCAGAAAAAGATTTTTTTTAATCAGCGTCAAAGGAACGTGAATGGATGGATGTCGTTGATAGAACGGCCGAGATTTCAATTGTTTGAGAAACCTGCTCAATCGCCAGCAGAGGACCAGCACGGCGAAAAAGAGGACAGTGAATGAAAAGGCATCGTAGCGATCCGCTTTCTGGATTGCATCCGTTTTAATGGTCCAGAACCCTTTCTGCAACACTTGCCCTACCTGCTCATAGAAGGTATTGAAAAGATTAGCGATATATGGTGGCCAGGTTCTGGAAAAAGGGCTGATATCCCGGTGAAAAAGATTGCGGCTTTTGTAGTCCGTTAAGAATTTTTCATAATCCTGGGACACACTCGAAAAATTCTTCTTTATCTCCTCGAGACGGGCCATCTGATCGACCACCTCAACCTGGATGCTTTTCTGCAGATTCTGTTTCTGGGAAACCAGATTCTGAAGTGTCGCCAGGTTATTGCTGATGGTTCGGGAGGCTTGCCTGTTCCCACTGATATTAATCCCTTCGGAACGTTGCTTGGAGATCGAGCTGAACTGTTCGGCACTCAGAAACTTCTCTTTTTCAAGACCATCCCGTCTGCGGCTCAGTTTTTCATACCTTTCTTTAATGACAGCAAAAGCCAGGTTTAATGCACTGAAAGCACTTTCCAGGTTTTGAAGTTGAATCTCCGGGAGGAAAAGCAGGTTGTTGAATTTTGTCTGCTGGACATTATACAGGTCAATTTCGGAACTGATGGTACTTCGCAGCAGGATCGCCTGGGCCGACTCTTCCTTCAGCTTTTCAACCGCACTGGTCTCCGATGCAATTGATACCTCGATGGCTTTGACCAGATCGCCCACCTGGGTCAACACACCTGATTTTTTCTCGGCCGGATTTTGTGCCAGAACTGACGTTGGATGAAATCCATACCCCAGGGTCAGACACACGAATAAAAAAACCGACATCCACTGATACTTCGTGTTTGATTGAAGAGCCCGGATTTTTTTTGGTATCATGTTGCCTGTATGAATAGTCAATGAATGGGTTTTTCAATTTATCAGAAGGACGGATCCCCCCACAGCATGACGGAGGCATATCCCGAAGGTGCCCTGGTCCAGCAGGGCCCAAGGCTGACGGTTTTGCCGGCCGTGGCAATGGAGGGTCGAATTCCCCAGGAGAGGCAGTAAATAAATGATGATATCATAAGATCATAGGAAATCACCTTTTTACTGTCAAGCGGTGTTTCCTGGATTCTATGGTGTCAAGGAGTGTGCAGATCCGGCTGAAAGAAAGAAATGTCTGCCTGGCTGGAACATACTCTCCGGGATGGTGCTTGCTTCAAAACGGTTGAATTTGCGAGACTCGCAGCGAAGAACGCTCCCCGTGAAAACGTCACAAATAGCTGTCAGTAATGAGTTCAATGACATACAGGTCCAAGCGTCTATTGCGGAATTTGAATAGATCCAATATTTCCGGATCGAATTTTTATCAGTGGACAGACCCGTTTTTCAACGAATTTGACAACCGTTGTTTTCAGGCATAGAATTCGGAACAACACGAAATTCGTGATATCTATATCATTTTAATGAATTGACCCCAAAATCGGCGGCTCTCTGTCACCCGTCCCAGGATGCCATGATAAATCGAATCAGAGGTCGCCTGAACAACCGATATCTTCAGCAAAGCCTGGAAATCCAGACCAGGGTGTCTTACCTGTCATGGATCCTGATGGGCTCAATCATCCTCTGTCTGCTGTCAATACTGCTGGCCCCGGTTTTGTACCTGGAAAACAGTCCGGTTTTTCTGTCCGGGATGATCCCGCTGTTGATCCTGCTGGTGACGGTTCTGCTGATCATCTTTCAGGGCAAATACCACACCGGAATTGCTGTCTTCTGCACGGGGTTGCTTTGCGCGCCGTTTTATCCGTTTTTTCGGACCATCGACAGTTTCACCTTGTCCCCAGCGCTGCTTGGTTTCTGGCTGTTATTGCCCCTGATAATCCATGTGTTTTTTGGCACGCGTGTCAGGGGAACCTTCTTTATCCTGATCTGTGCCATGGGATGGATTGCCGTGTATCAGACCTGGATATGGTCGTCATCAACCGAAACGATCTCGGAATTGACCCTGGCAGGTCTATTTTACCTCGGGTATACGGTTATCTTCCTGTTGCACATCGACAGCACCAAACGGATGATCCGGGCCGTGAAGTCAGAAGCGGATCGATTTCACCGGGAAACCGCTGCACTGAAAAAAAGTAACGACCGGTTCCAGCAGGTTTCAAAAATGGGAGCTGTTGCCTTCTGGGAGATGAATCCGGAAACCCAACAGGTCAGCGTGAGTGACTGGTTCAGTGAGCGACTGGGGTACCTGAACAGCGAATTTCCACGCACCGTTTCAGAAATAGTGCCACTGTTTCATGGCACTGAAATTGAGGGCATCATCAGCGATCTGAATGATGTTATTCAGGAAAAATGTCCATATCTGGACACACAGCATCGGATAAAAACCAAAAGTGGCGATTGGATCTGGGTATCCTCTCAAGCCAGGTTTTTCCGGGAGGAAAACCTCTGGGTGGGCATGACCACAGATATTTCAGACACGAAAAACGAGGTCTTGCGACTTGCCGAAAACCTGGATAGGTATCGTAAACTATATGAGAATGCCCCGGTCGGCCTGTTTCGGACATCGATCTCGGACGGCCGGGTAATCGCCTGCAATGAGCAGATGGTCCGTTTATTTGGATATGAAAACAAACAACAGTTTTTAAACCGCGTTTATTCAACTGATTATTATGCTGATTCCGAAACGCGGGATATCCTGATTCAAAAACTTTCCCTGGACGGGCAGGTCAACAATTTTGAAGCGCGCTTTCTGCGCAGGGATGGCTCCCGGTTCTGGGCACGGTATTCGGCAAAGATCAATGAGCAGGAAGGGTTTATCGAGGGTGGATTGACCGACATTACTACCCAGAGGCAGGCAGAAACAGCGTTGATTGAAAGTGAACGCCGATTTCAGGATCTGGTGGACAATCTGATGGTGGGTATCAGTATTGTCCAGGACGGCAGCATCATTTTCATGAACCCGGAGCAGCAGAGGCTTCTGGGTATTGACCATGAAATGCCCAAACTGGATGACCTCCAGATTCATCCGGATGATACCAAAAAATTTGCCCATCTTTGCCAGTCTGTCAATTTCTATCAGGCGATACCTGCTGAAATGACGATCCGCTTTTATCCCTTTGACAAATCGCGGGAACAGCATCATCTCAAATATGTGAATATTCGCACCAAACAGATACTGTACCGGGGGTCCCAGTCGGTGATGATCACGATGGAGAATATCACCCGGATCAAAAAACTGGAGGAACTCAGCCAGATCAAAGAAAAAATGATCTCCCTCGGTCACGCTTCCCTTGGCATTGCCCATGAAATCCGGAGCCCCCTTTCCGGGATCAATCTGCTGATCGATGGTGTCAAAGAAAATTTTGAAAATCCAGCGTATGCGGAGGAGATCAGGGATCTGCTCAATGAAATGAAAAAGGCGTCCAATACTATCGGCATCGTTGTGAATCGGGCGCTGGACTTTGCACGACCGTCAGTCCCAAAATCACGGTCGGCCCAGATATCCGAACCGATCAGAGAAGCCATCAGTCTCATGAAGACAACCCTGCGCAAGTCCGAAATCAAGTTGGAAACGGATCTCAACGGTACGCTGCCATCCTTGTTTATTGATGTGCCCCTGATCGAGCAGGTCCTGCTGAGCCTGATCAGTAATGCGATGACCGCGCTGAAAGGTGAACAAGGTCCGAAAACTATCCGTATCACGGCAGAGCCGGTCAAAAATGAGGTTCTGATCGCTGTTGAGGATTCGGGACCCGGTGTCCCGGAAAATCTTCGCCAGAACGTGTTTGAGCCCTTTTTCACGACTGACAAAAACGGCTCCGGGATCGGGTTAAGCATCTGCCAACGGATCATTACCAATCATGGTGGATCCATTTCCGTCACGGCTTCTTCCCTGGGGGGCGCCAAGTTTATTTTGAGCCTGCCGATCGATAAAAGAGAGATTCCAAGATGATTGATTTCTCCGTCTATCTGGTTGATGATGATGCGTCTATCCGCAAAGGCATCGGGTTTGGACTGAGAAAGTACTATCAGATCAAAACCTTTGCCTGTGCCGGGGATGCCATTGAGGCGATCAGAAGCGAGCCTCCGGACCTGGTCCTGCTCGATATTGGTTTGCCGGATATGAATGGGATTGAGGCATTGAAAATCATCAAAAGCATGGACAGCCGGATACTGGTCATCATGATCACGGGATTTGAAGATGTGAAAACCGTTATTTCCGCCATGAAACTGGGCGCTTATGACTATATCATCAAGCCTGTGGAATTGGAACCTGTTAAAAACAGTATTGACAACAGTTTAAGCACCATCCGCCTCCAAAAAGAGCTTCTGGGAATCCAGGAAAAAACCATCCGGGAAAACATGCCCTGTATTATCGGCGACAGTACCGCCATCCAGGATGTGATGCGATTTGTGGAAAAAGCCGCCCAGAGCCCGGATACGCCCATTCTCATTACTGGAGAATCAGGGACCGGCAAGGAATTGATCGCCCAGGCCATTCACTATAAAAGCCCCTTTTTCAAAGGCCCATTTATTACAATCAACTGTGCGGCGATTCCGAAAGACCTGATTGAAAGCGAACTGTTTGGCTACGAAAAGGGAGCCTTCAGCGGCGCCTCCGTCACCGGCAAAAAAGGATTGATTGAACAGGCGCATAATGGCACGTTGCTGCTGGATGAAATTGGCGACCTGCAACTCGCAGCCCAGGCCAAGCTGCTTCGTTTTCTGGAAACTGGAAAATTTTTTAAACTGGGCGGTACCCGGGAGGAGGCGGCGAAAGTAAGAATTGTTTCGGCAACCAATAAAAATATCAAGGAATTGATCGAAAATGACCTGTTTCGGCTGGATCTGTACTACCGGATCAGTGTCATCGAAGTCAAAATCCCGTCATTAAATGATCGACGGGAGGACATCCTGCCGATTGCCCGGTATTTTCTGGCGGTATTCAGTCAGAAATTCAATAAACCCTTCACGGGATTTTCGCAGGAGGTGGAAGAACTGCTTGAAGTCTATCATTGGGAAGGGAATATCAGGGAAATAAAAAATCTGATTGAGCGAGCTGTTCTCGTCGGACCCGGACCCACGGTTGACCTGGAAGATCTGGGACTGGATATTTCGCGGATGGGCAATACCTCTGTCCCCCATTCCCTGCAGCGTGATTCCGGGTTGCCCCGCCTGTCCGAGGCGGGAATCGACCTGGAAGCAGTGGAAAGGCACTATCTGACAGAGGCGCTGAAACTGGCGGACGGAAATGACAGAAAAGCCGCACAGCTTCTCGGAATGAACTACTACGCATTCCGCTACAGAAAAAAGAAGATGGCAGAAACAGAGGGACAGAACCACGATGAATGAACTGTTGACGGACCTGAAGGCGATGTCCGTCCTCCTGGTCGACGATGAAGCCTCGATTCGAATATCCATGGAGTTGATGCTCCGGGGAAAAACCAGATTGGTCCGGACCGCCGCCGATGGGGAAACCGCCCTGGAAATACTGCGGAACGACCGTTGGGATATCATCATCTGCGACTATATGCTCCCCGGGATGAACGGATTTGATTTTTTCAAGCAGGTGGATGAAGCCTATCCGGGTACGATAAAGATCCTGATCACCGGTTTCATCGATCCGGCTACCCGGGAGAAGGCGAAACGGGCGAGGATTCATGAATTCATGGAAAAACCACTGACAACGGAAGCCATTTTCGAAACCCTTGAACGAGCACTGCTTCGGCACAAGAACCATGACCTCAAAGGCCTGGGCAAGCCTTCTGCCTGAGACCGTTCCGGGACACTACCCTCCCCCTTCCTGCAACCCCGTTTCCTATAGTAACAGATAAAGACCCATTCCTGCCGGGTCCAACAGTGGCGGGTAAAGCTGTTCAATTCCCAGACTACCGCTGATTTTCGTCCTGCAAACCGTCTGCAATAATCCACCGCGCCCCTTTTGTCTCCATTTGAAATGGTGACATGGCCATTTGGCTAACCGGGTTTGTAATCGTTTGGTGATTTGGCCAATTCCGAGGGGAATGGTTCCCTGTTTCATTCTTCCCTACGGGGCCTAACATTCTGTTTGTTATGGCGAATCATATTTCTGCGCAATCTGGTACCATTTGTGCGTATGTCAAAGGGAAACTTACACCTTCCTCCTGTCTTCAAACTTGCGAAAAACTGGATTGGATACTTCATGGTTCACCGCTTCTCAAAACCGGTTGTCTTGATGTTTGCTGCCATGTTTCTGCTGGTGGCCTGCAAACCATTTGAACTGGATAACGGAAGTTCGTCGAACGATTCGACGAACAAGCCGGCGGTTGACCCAAACGCCATCTCCGTCCAAAGCCTTCAACCAACAAACGGTTCTGCGGAGACTTCAGTTGACACCGAAATTACGGTCACCTTTGACAAAGCCCCCAATGCAGATACGGTTCTGACGAACACGGCCGATAACACCTGCGTCGGTCTTGTTCAGGTCTCGGCGGTTAATTTCAGCGCCTGTATCATCCTGCAGGCATCGTCGGTATCCTCGATGGATAACCGGTCATTTGTTTTCAAACCGGTGGATCTGCTGGAAACCGGTACCACATATAAAATCAAAGTTGCCAAAGGGTTGAATGGCGTCAGCAGCGGATACCAGATTTACGAATTTACAACCGTGGAAACCGAAGCAGCACCCGGTCTTACCGGGGATTCATTCGACCTGGAGGGCGTGATCGATTCAACCGGAAGGCCGGAAGCCAGTCCTCCCCCACCGGGAATCGGAGAAGCCAGTCCTCCTCCGCCGGAAAACGAAGATCCGGATCCTGCTGATGGTTCGGCTCCCGAGGTGGTTGTCACGACGCCGAACGATGCGGAAACCGGTGTCCCTGTGGGCAGTTCCATATCGGTGACCTTCAATGAAACCATGGATGTGACATCCGTCATCGGCAATACCGATGGACTCTGCTCCGGCAGTGTCCAGGTGTCAGACAACGACTTCTCGACTTGTCTTCCCATGCTCAGTTCTGTCCCCAGTGCCCTTTCCGATGACTCGGTCTTTGTTTTCAGCCCGGCCGTTGCCTTGTCTCTCAGCAACCGCTATAAAATCAGAATCACCCCTGCTGCCAGAGATATTTCCGGCAATCCGCTGGCAGGCACCTATACCAGTCCGTCCGGTTTTTCAACCCCCGATATTTCAGTATGGTCTTTAGCCGACGGTGGCAGTTCAGACGGAATGAACTACAGCAGCCTGCAGGATGCGACGGTGCCGCACATCGCAACCTTCAATTCGAAGTTGTACGCCTCCTGGCAGGAAACCAACGGGGTGAACAGCCAGATTCGGATCTCGGTCTTTAACAATGATATCAGCTCCCCGGGGTTTAATTTCATTGATGGCGGTGGCATGAACGGTATCAATTTCAACCCGGCGGCCCAGGCCAGGGATCAGCACCTGGTTGAGTTCGGGAACAGACTGGTCGTTACCTGGGTCGAGGATAACGGGACAGCGGATCAAATTCGTGTGGCTGTGTTTGACGGCAACGATGTCACTCCCGGCTGGATTTTTGTGGATGGCAGCGGCTTGAACGGTCTCAATAAAAATGCCGTTTTCAATGCCGCGAATCCAACACTGGCGGTTCACCAGGCAAAACTGTATATCGCCTGGACCGAATTTAATGGTACGGCAGATCAGATTCGACTGGCCGTATACAATGGGGACGATGGTGCGCCTTCGTGGAGTCTCATTGACGGCGACACACTCAACGGAATCAATAAGGACCCGGCCCAAAGCGGCCAGGTTCCACAATTGGCCGTGTTTGCGAACAAACTGTATGTGTCCTGGCAGGAGTCAAAGGCCGGTATCGACCAGATCCGGGCTGCGGTTTATAATGGGGACGATTTGTCCCCGGCTTGGAACCGGATTGACGGGAACGCCCTCAGCGGTCTTAACTATGATGACAGCCAAAATGCACAGGTCGCCCGGATGGCTGTCTACCAGTCAAAACTGTATCTCACCTGGCAGGAGAATAAATCGACCAAACCCCAGATACGGGTGGCCGTCTATAACGGCGATGATGCAGCGCCAGCCTGGAGTTTTGCGGATGGTGCCGGGTCCACCGGAATTAACTATAATTCCGGCAACGAGGCTGAAAATCCCAGACTGACGGTTTTGAACACCGGGCTTTACGCGATCTGGCAGGAAAAGAAGGGAAGCGATTTCCAGACAAGAATCACCCTTTTCAACGGGGATGACCACTCTCCCACCTGGGATTTTGTCGATGGAAACGGCCTCTATGGAATCAATTTCGATACCGGGGAATCTGTACAGACCCCCCTGGCCGTGGTCCATCAAGGCACCCTGTTTGCTGTCTGGTCCGAATGGAACGGGACCGCCACCCAGATCCGTCTTGCTGTTGGGCAATAGACCCCTGTTCTCCCGGAATCAGCCGACTGCCTGATACGAAAAACCCGCCAGACCCAAACTCTTGCTTATCTCAATCTTCTTCCCTCCCATCATCAGGATAAGCCGCCGATCGGTCAGCAACAGGTGGATGACCACGGTTCATTATCTGAGACTTGCCAGGCGAAGTACTGCAGCCAGGATTGCTGTTTCCGGCAAAAAAATCTTTTTGAAACTGTCATTGGTCTGAACAATCTGAAAAGATCCCCAAGAACCGTGTATAACCCGACCAATCAAGACATGCAGCAGGGTGGTGATCCCATCCCGGGTGAACCGGTGGCAGGATGGAAAATGGTTATTTCTTGACGGCGCTGGGTTCCCCCCCTTAAAATAGAAGATTCAACCCAGATGCCATCACAATCAAAGGAGTTGCATATGTCAGTACTCATTAAAAATGGAACCATCGTCACGGCAGAGGAGACATACAGGGCCGATCTCCTTTCCGAGAACGGATTGATCAGCGAAATCGGGGAGAACCTGCAGGTCTCCGGCAAGACACGAATCATTGATGCGGCGGGTCATTATGTCATGCCCGGTGGTATTGACCCCCATACCCATATGGAACTGCCATTCATGGGAACCGTGGCCAGCGAATCATTTTATACCGGCACCGCAGCCGGCGCAGCGGGCGGGACAACCATGATCATCGATTTTGTGATTCCCGACCCCCAGGAGAATCTGCTCAGTGCCTACCGAAAATGGCGGGGGTGGGCCGAAAAAGCCGCCACGGATTATTCCTTCCACGTCGCCGTCACCTGGTGGGATGAGAGTGTTTACCATGATATGGGAGTTCTGGTGAAGGAACACGGGGTGAACAGTTTCAAGCATTTCATGGCATACAAAAACGCCATCATGGCCACCGATGAGACCCTGGTCAACAGCTTCAGCCGTTGCCTGGAGCTGGGTGCCATACCGACGGTGCATGCGGAAAACGGGGAGCTGGTCTATTTTCTCCAGGAAGAGATGAAGAAAAAAGGGATCCTGGGGCCGGAAGGCCATCCGCTGTCCCGACCCCCCGAAGTGGAAGGTGAAGCAGCGAACCGGGCCATCCGGATTGCCCAGACATTGAACGTGCCCATCTATGTGGTGCATGTCTCCTGCCAAGAATCCCTGGAAGCGATCACCCGTGCCCGCAACGAGGGCCAGCGGGTTTATGGAGAGGTCCTTGCCGGCCATCTTGAGATTGATGACAGTGTTTATCGCCACAAAGACTGGGAATATGCCGCGGCCCACGTCATGAGCCCGCCTTTCCGACCGAAAGGGCACCAGGAGATCCTCTGGCGGGGATTGCAGTCCGGTAATCTCCAGACAACGGCTACCGATCACTGCTGTTTCTGTGCGGATCAGAAAGCAGCCGGCAGGGAGGATTTCAGCAAGATTCCCAATGGAACAGCCGGGATTGAAGACCGGATGGCGGTGCTCTGGGATTCCGGAGTCAATACCGGCCGTCTGACCAAGAACGAATTTGTGGCCGCGACTTCCACCAATGCCGCCCGTATTTTCAATATCTATCCCCGCAAAGGTGCCATCCAGGTCGGTGCGGATGCCGATATCGTTGTCTGGAACCCGGAAGGGGAGCGTACGATTTCTGCGAAAACCCATCACCAGAATGTGGATTTCAATATCTTCGAAGGCCGAACTGTCCGCGGTATTCCCGCCTATACCCTCAGCCGGGGTCAGGTGGTCTGGGATAAAGGGGAATTGCATGCCGTGGAGGGGGCTGGCCGGTATATTGACCGCCCGGCGTTCAACCCGGTCTATGAAGCAGTCAACAAAGCTGCCGAACTGAAAAGACCCCACGCGGTGGATCGGACTGAACAAAAGGGATAGCATCGCCGGAGCAATTCGTCCTTGAACTTAGTCCTTGACAAAAGACGGGGATGCCGGTATCAATGACCAATTAAAAAAAAAGGATTCACAACCCGTGAAATTCAGCATCTATCTGCCTCAGCCGATTTGGATGCTTCCCGGGAAGGGGGGAGACTGAGTGCATTGGATGGCCATTAATCCGGAATCCTGCTTCCATATTTCATTTGATGACCCAACTGCTGCTGCAATCCATCAATGTCCGGTTCGGAGGACTTCAGGCCCTGTCTGACATTACCTTCTCCCTCGAACCGGCCGAAGTTGTCGGGCTGATCGGCCCCAACGGTGCCGGGAAGACGACGGTTTTCAATGTCATCACCGGAGTGTACCGTGCCACTTCCGGTGAAGTGAAAATCGACAGCGTCAAAATCCTGGGTAAACGTCCCCACCAGATTTTTTCCCTGGGCATTGCCCGTACCTTTCAGAATATCCGCCTTTTCGAGAATATGACCGCCCTCGAAAACGCCATGGTCGCTCTTCATTCCCGATCGACCAAAGGGGTGCTCGGGGCGGTTCTCCGGTATCGATCCCAGCGTCTGGAGGAAAAACGCATCGAAGATGATGCCTATAAAGCGCTGCGTTTTATGGGTGTCGAAGCATATGCAGATGTTGTTGCCCAGAATCTGCCCTATGGGCTGCAGCGACGGCTTGAAATCGCCCGGGCACTGGCTTCCCAACCCAAAATTCTGCTGTTGGATGAACCGGCGGCGGGCATGAATCCGGCTGAAAGCAAGCATCTCATGACAGATATCGGGCGTATTTCCGACCTGGGAATTACGGTATTGCTGGTCGAGCATGATATGCAGGTCGTCATGGGCGTCTGCGACCGGATCATTGTGATCGATCATGGTGTTAAAATCGCCGAGGGGAAACCTGAAGAGATTCAGCGCAACCCCAAGGTCATTGAGGCCTATTTGGGCCAACCGGGCTGAGGCCTGTCTTTTAAAATCCATATTCATCAGGAGGAGTCATGAAAAGAAGGTTATTGATGATCGCATTCTCGATGTTGTTTATTCTTCCGCTTATCTGCGGGGTTGCCGTTGCCAAAACACTAAAGATCGGTACCATGAGCCCGCTGACAGGACCTTATGCCGCGGATGGCAATGATATCGTTAAAGGTGTCAAGGCGGCGGTGGCCGTGATTGAAGACGAAGGCGGTATTCCTGGATTTGACAAGATTGAGATCAGCTCCCAGGATACGGCTTGCGATCCGAGACAGGCTGTTTCCGCAGCTAATATTCTGATCAATGAAGAAGTGGTCGGCGTGATCGGCGCTTACTGTTCATCTTCAACCATCCCCGCGTCAGAAGTCTTGAGCGAAGAGGACATCCCCATGATCACCCCGGCGTCCACCAATGAAAAAGTGACAGAACGTGGATTGAAATACATGTTCCGCATGTGCGGTCGGGACGACGACCAGTCCCAGATAGCGGGACAGTTTCTCAAGGATTACCTGAAGGCAAAATCCATTTATATCGTCGATGATAAAACCACCTACTCCCAGGGTCTGGCGACCAACGTGGCCAAACAGGCTGAAATGCAGGGAATCAGGGTGTTGTCCCATGACCATGTCAATCAGGGCGACAAAGACTTCTCAGCCGTCCTCACCAAGATCAAACGGGCCAATCCGGACGTGTTTTACATGAGTCTGCAGAATTCAGCCACCGGAAGTTTGATGGCGATTCAGGCGCACCGCTTTGGGCTCAAGGCGAACATTCTTTCCCAGGACGCTGTTTATCATCCCCAGTTCATCGACATTGCCAAGGAAGCGGCCGAGGGCGTTTACCTGACCTTTGGGTATACCGACCAGAGTACCCCTTCCTATCAGAAGTATATCAAAAAGTATAACGCCCTTTCAGGTGACCCGGGAGCTTACTCGGGTTATGCCTATGACGGGGCCTACGTGCTGTTAAGCGCCATCAAAAAGGCCGGTTCCATCGACCCTGCGGACATCAAGGCAGAGATGATGAAAATGAATTTTACCGGCGCCACGAAGACCATCAAGTTCAGAGAAAATGGTGATTCCGGATCAAACTATGTCATCTGGCGTGTCGTCAACGGCAAGTTTAAAAACTATTGGAATCCAATCACTGGCGCGCTCTATTAAACCATTACCAGGGGCATCCGGATTTCCGTATCCGGATGCCCGGCAGGGTCCCCCTTTTTCTTCCCCTTACCAGAGACAGATATGGAGTTTTTCATTCAGCAGTTGATCAACGGCTTGACCCTGGGAGGAATCTATGCCCTTATCGCCCTGGGGTATACGATGGTCTACGGGGTGATTCAGTTGATCAATTTTGCCCACGGTGAGTTTTTTGCAGCGGGTGGTTATATTGGCGTGATACTCCTGAGCTTTTTTGCAGCCAACGGATTGCTGGAAAGTCATCCCTGGATCTGTCTGGCAGCGTCACTGGTGCTGGCCATGGGGTACTGTGCCATGCTGGCCATGGCTGTCGAAAAAATCGCCTATAAACCGCTGCGGCATGCTTCCCGACTGGCGGTTCTCCTGAGCGCCCTGGGGATGTCCATTTTTCTTCAGAATGGACTGATGCTGACCCAGGGGGTGTATGATAAACCCTATCCGACCTCATTCAGCCTGGGCCGATTCGAAGTCGGCCAGATCACCGTCAGCTATCTCCAGATCACCATTGTCCTGATCACCATCGCCCTGTTGATTCTCCTGAATATCCTGATTTTCCGGACGCGGATCGGAAAAGCCATGCGGGCGACAGCCCAGGACAAAACCATGAGTTCGCTGGTGGGTATCAGCAGTAACAGGATCATCAGCCTGACGTTCGCCCTGGGAGCTGGTCTGGCTGCGGCCGCCGGAATCATGGTGGGTCTTTACTACGGCTCGGTCAGTTATTATATGGGATTCGTTCCCGGGATCAAGGCTTTTGCAGCAGCCGTACTGGGTGGTATCGGCAGCGTGACCGGCGCCATGCTGGGGGGGTTGATCATCGGCCTGGTAGAGATTTTCGGTGCCGGCTATATCTCAGGGCAGTACAAAGATGTCTTTGCCTTTATCATTTTGATATCGGTCCTCTATTTTATGCCAAACGGAATCATGGGGGAGAATGTCGATGATACGCGCGTCTAAGGATATCTGGCGAGGGTACCTGATCGGAATTGTCTGGCTGCTGGCCCTTCTCTGGCCGCTGCTCGGGATACACAGTGACGGGACCCTCTCTTTCAGCCGGACGCTTCAGGTATGGCTGATTATTGCCGTGATAACCCTGCTTTTAATCCTGATAACCCTGCTCTACAAAAACCAAAAGCTGACGTGGATCAGCGGCCCTGTCGCCCGCACCCGCAGTGCGATCGGCAGCAGTTCGCAGAAAGTGCCCACCTGGGGCTGGATAATGCTGGCCGCTCTCTTTGCGCTGACCTTTCCTCTCTATACGGGGCGCAGCGCCCAGGATGTCGCCATCAATGTCCTGGTGTATATCTGTCTCGGTCTGGGTCTGAATATTGTGATCGGTCTGGCCGGGATGCTGGATCTGGGCTATATTGCCTTTTATGGCGTCGGAGCATATACGTACGCATTACTCAGCATCCATTTCCAGCTCTCTTTCTGGCTGGCACTTCCGTTTGCGGCTTTCACTGCCTGCATCGCCGGCTGTATTATCGGTTATCCAACCCTGAGGATGCGCGGTGACTATCTGGCCATTGTAACCCTGGGTTTCGGGGAGATCGTACGGATCATTCTCAACAACTGGATGACGCTGACCAACGGTCCCAACGGTATCCTTGGTATCAAGGCCCCCGGTATCTACTATCCCAGCTTTGCCGATGGTTTCAGCATCGAGCACCTCTGGCTCAAGAAACTCCACTATGTCTATTACGTGGTGCTGCTGCTGGTGGTCTTTACTATCATTGCGGTCCACAGACTGAATTTCTCCCGGATCGGCAGGGCCTGGGAGGCGATCCGGGAGGATGAGACGGCAGCAGAGTTGATGGGGGTGAACACCTTCAAGCTGAAGCTTCTGGCCTATGCCATGGGGGCGATCTTTGGCGGTCTGGCAGGCGCATTCTTTGCGGCCCGCATGAGATTTGTCAGTCCTGAAAGTTTCACCTTTATCGAATCAGCCATGGTGCTGGCCATGGTTGTCCTGGGGGGGATGGCTTCCATTCCGGGGATTATTCTCGGGGCCATGGCCCTGGTTGTTCTGCCAGAGGTGTTCCGGGAGTTTGAACTTTACCGGATGCTGGCGTTCGGAGCGTCCATGACCCTGATGATGCTGTTCCGACCGGCAGGCCTGATTCCAGCGAAGCGGATGGGGAAAAGGTCAGAGGAAAAGGAGGGCGCATGACGGAACAGCCGGTTCTGGAATTACAGGATATTCATACCAGTTATGGCAATATCAAGGCTCTCAAGGGGATCTCCCTCAGCGTCTTCCAGGGGGAGATCGTCACCATCATCGGGGCCAACGGTGCCGGAAAGTCGACAACCCTGATGTCCATCTGCAATATTGTCCCCATCGAAAAAGGTGCTGTGTTCTATTATGGAGAGGCGATCCACAAGCGCCCGGCCGATACACTTCCAGCCAGGGGATTGATTCAGGTACCCGAGGGTCGCCGTATCTTTCCCAGGTTGTCGGTGGAGGATAACCTGGATATGGGGGCGTTTTTCAGGAAGGATCATGCCGGCATTGCAGCGGACATGGGTCATGTTTATAACCTGTTTCCCGTTTTGAAGGACCGAACCCGTCAGAAAGGGGGGACGCTTTCCGGTGGCGAACAGCAGATGCTGGCCATCGGCAGGGCGTTGATGGGCAGGCCGAAACTGTTGCTGCTGGACGAACCCTCACTGGGTCTGGCTCCCATGATCGTACAAAAGATATTTGAAATTATAAATAATATCAATACTATCAATAAAACAACCATCCTGCTGGTGGAGCAGAACGCCAATATTGCGCTGAAGACGGCCAAACGAGGCTATGTGCTGGAAACCGGCACCATCCTGTTCAGCGACCAGTCTGATGCCCTGCTTGGCAATCCAGACATCCGCAAAGCTTACCTGGGTGAGATCTAGAACTCGCTTCCCAGAAGACTGACTCCGTTGGAATAGACCTCTCTCCCTGGCATTCAGTGTTTGACGCCTCGTGCCGCGGCGGGCAGGATGAGGGAGCAACAGGAAACATACCCACCCCCGTTTTTCATTTTGGTTACTTTTTTTGAAATATCGCCGTTCGTCAGGTGTATTACTCGATAATCAGGGTCATGAATCGAACTGAATCGGGATCCGGACCGCGGCATGTCGGTTTGAAGCGGGCCCTGAATAGATTCCCGCTTGTTCAATAAACGAGATAAGCCCCCCCATCGGGGAACGAAACCATTTCAAAGTGAGGCAACAGATATGACATTCAAAAAAATCAGTGCAGCGGCATTTTTAGTCTTGATTCCGGTCGGGGTATTTGCCCAGGGATTCAGACAATCCTGCTGGGGCAATCAAATCGGGTTTATGGGTCGTGAGTGGGGCCCGCTGGCGTTCATGGGAGGCGGTTGGATGATGTTTTTATGGGTAATCCTGCTAATCGTAGCAGTTGTCCTCATTACACGGTGGGCTGGGACTTCCGGAAGAAGACACTCGGTGACGGATAACGCTAAAAGTATTCTTGCCGAGCGCTATGCCAGAGGTGAAATCAGCCAGGAGGAGTATAGTGCAATGAAGAAACAACTGTGAGCGCGCGCGTTGTGATCAGCGCCATTTCCAACTTGATCAAACAGACCCCCAGGATCTAAACTGAAACCAGGGGGTTGCCATGCCGCTCTGATGCGTCACGACCTCCTCCAGAGCGACATCTGCCATCGATCCTAAAACTGAAATGGCATAACCCTTTTTCGATACCCCCCACCATGAAGAAGACAATCCGCAGAATTCTTGCCAGTGCCGCCATCATAGTACTATCCGGGGTAATGATCGTTTTTGCGGTGAATTTCTGGTATCACTATCAGGTCCTGGAGATTCTTGAGGAACGACCCCAGGGGGTGATCGCGGCCCATGGCATGGTGGTATCCGCACATCCGCTGGCATCGAAAACCGGCATCGATATCCTGAAACAGGGGGGAAATGCATTTGATGCCGCAATCGCTGTGCAATTTGCCCTGGCAGTGGTTTATCCCAGTGCAGGTAATATCGGCGGCGGTGGATTTCTGGTGTATCGAACCGGGGACGGTCAGGTCGGAAGCCTTGATTTCCGGGAAAAAGCACCCCTGAAAGCCCACCGCACCATGTACCTGGATAAGCGCGGGAATCCCATCCCCCGACTCAGTCTGGACGGTGCGCTGGCAGTCGGGGTCCCCGGAACGGTGGACGGCATGGTTCAAATAGCCGGGAAACTGGGATCACTGCCCTTTGCCGATCTCATCCAGCCTGCCATCAACCTGGCCCGGGATGGCGTCCTGCTGACCGAAAAACAGGCGAATGGCTACAACCTTGCCCGGGAAGCATTCCTGAAACTGAACCCCCATCGTCCCTATGTGGTCAGGGACGAACCATGGCAAGCAGGGGCCCGCCTCGTTCATGCAGACCTGGCTGAAACCCTGGAACGCATCAGGGACAGGGGACGGGAAGGTTTCTATGGTGGAAAAACCGCAGCCCTGTTGGTTGCAGAAATAACCCGGGGCGGCGGACTGATCAGCCTGGAGGATCTGGCGGCCTATCGCTCGGTCTGGCGGGAACCCATCGTGGGAAGTTACCGATCAACCACCGTCATCTCGATGCCCCCGCCCTCCAGCGGCGGTATCGCGCTGCTGCAACTGCTGAAAGCGTCCGAAGCGGTCAGCTTCAAAACGTTCGGACATAACGACGATCGCAGTGTCCATATGATGACCGAGTTGGAGCGACGCGTGTATGCCGACCGGGCTGTCTTTCTGGGCGACCCCGACTATTATGAGGTGCCAGTCAGGTCTTTGCTGAGTGACCAGTATCTTGCCGGCCGGATGTCAACCATCGATCCTGACCAGAAAACCGATTCGACAGAAGTCCGCGCAGGGACGCTCCCACCCGCTGAAAGCCGCGAAACAACCCATTTCTCGGTGGTCGATCGATGGGGCAACGCCGCAGCCATCACCACGACACTCAATGGTGGCTACGGCAGCAAGGTTTTTGTTGAAGGAGCCGGTTTTCTATTGAACAACGAGATGGACGATTTCAGTATCAAACCGGGTGTCCCCAACATGTATGGTCTGGTGGGTGGAGAAGCCAATGCGATCGAGCCTGGAAAAAGGATGCTCAGCAGCATGACCCCCACCATTCTGGAAAAGGATGGGAGACTGTTCATGGTGGTCGGAACACCGGGTGGTTCGACCATTATTACGTCTGTTTACCAGACCATACTCAATGTGGTCGAACACGGGATGACCATGCAGCAGGCGGTCTCGTCCGGAAGAGTCCATTCCCAGTGGCTGCCCGACCAGATCGTGATTGAAAAAGGTGCCATGGGTCCGATGGAGATGCTGCAGCTGGCCCTGAAAGGGCATACGCTGAAAGTGTATCCCTCTTTTAAAAGCACACTGGGAAGGGTGGCTGCCATCCTGGTCCAGCCGGATGGTCGTTACGAGGGGGCCGCCGATTACCGGCGGGGGGTTGACGACACCGCCGCCGGTTACTGAACGGTTTCTGATGGGAAGTGCTATTGCCCGGCCAGGAAGCGTTCTCTGAGGGGCGCAATTTCTGATTCCTTCGGTCGGGGTTCCCTGACCTCTGAAATCCTTTTTTTCAGATCCTCAGGCAGCTGCCCGAGGATCTCCATTTCGTATTCCAGCCAGATCCCGAAATGTTGATAAACCGCCTCCCGCATGTTCAGGGTGACTTCGAGAATCTGCCGGGCGGATGCCCCCTTGTTGAAGACGAAATTGGCATGATAGGGGCTGATTTCCACCTGGCCGGTACTGAAAGCCCGCACACCGACTTTATCCAGGAGCAGTCCGCTGGGGACACCCGCGGTATAGTCGTTTTTAAAAACACAGCCACAGGAGGGGTAAGCCAGCTGGTGTTTCTTCTCCCGGTCGGTTTTGCAGAACTCCATCTGACGGCGTATCTCATCCTGTTCACCGGGTTTCAGTTTCAGGGTTACCGAAGCTACCACCTCCTGACTGCGCATGAAGATGGTATCCTTATAGCCGAGAAAAATACCGTCGTTCGGGTAGTTCCGAATCTGTCCCTGCCGTGTGACGACTGTGACGGACTCTACGATCTGGCTGATTTCGCCCCCATAACAGCGGGCGTTCATACGGACAGTGGCGCCCACCTGGCCGGGCAGGCAGTACATCCATTCGGCCCCGGTCAGGGAGTCGGCTAAACACTTCTCGGCCAGGAACGTGTTTAATACCCCTGCTTCAACGATAATACGGTCATGAACGGTGCAGATCCCCTTCAACCGGCTGAACATCACCACGGCTCCCGGCCAGTGATCATCCATAACCAGGGAGTTACTGCCGGCACCCAGCAGAAAATAGGGTGTTTGTTCCGCATGGAGTCTGGACATCGCTTTCGCCAGTTCCGGCACGGACCCGGGAACAATCCACTGGTCGCAGGTCCCACCGGTTTGATAATAACTTACCTCTTTCAACTGCATAAACAGAACCGGATATGAAATTTCTGGTGTGCAACAATACGATGACGGTGCGACGCTGCCTGGATTGAAACCCGGTGCAACGGTGGCATGTCAAAAAAAATGGATGTTTCAGATGATTGTACACCGTTGTCTCAGGAATGACCACCTTGCTCAACCGGGTGATACCCGTTCGGGATTTCGTCTCTGGATCCCATGCTGCTGCCAGGTCCTTTTCGTTGTCAACACCGGTGAACAGAGGGAGCTGTCCCAATCGGAATAAAAAGTTCCGAACCGGTCTCAATTTCCCTTTTTACTTCTGCTCTATCCTGTGTAACCCCTGAAAACAAAGGGATGGCATATTCATTGCTAATAGTAGAAGCAGATCGTGCTTTCCAGTCCCACTATTTCTCAACCCAGTGAATCAAGCATCGGCAGGACAAAGTGAATCAATATATTTTATTAACAGGACTTATAGTGTTTGTCGCCAGGATCATGGATGTGAGTATTGGCACGATCCGGACGATTGTAACAATTCAGGGAAGAATTGTAATCGCTTTTTTCCTCGGTATTATCGAGGTTGTTTTGTGGATTGTCGTTGTTGGCACGGTGATCAACGAAATAAAGGAATCCCCGATTCTGATCCTGTTTTATTCGGTTGGTTTTGCCACGGGAAATGTGGTTGGTATTCTGGCTGAAAGAGAACTGGCTTTTGGGCCCATTATATTGAAAATCATCACGAATAACAAAGAGGCAGAGATTTTACAGGCTTTTCAGCAGTTTTCCCTGAATATGACCCAGTTTAAGGGGGAGGGAACCCATGGTCCGGTGACGGAGCTTTTTGTAGTCTGTCACAGGCGGGATCTGCGGGTCCTCATACCGTTGCTCCAAAAAATCGACAAAAACGCTTTTTACCTGACAGAACAGGCCAGGGAGGTCAGCCACACACTCAAGCCGATCAGGGTGGTGGAACCGAATCCAAACTCACTCTTACAGAAGATCCGGTTGCTGGTGCCATCTCTCCACAAAAATTTCCAACCGGGTTTCCCTTCCATGGAACAGGCCGGAAACACCCATCCGATTCTCGTTCCAATCCATACACCAGTGACCGGCTGGCGTTCGCGGTTTAAAAAGAAATAGGTCTGCAGGGGTCTCGCGGCGAGTCTCTCGATCCAACGCAACGAGACCATGACTCCCGATTTCTATTGATTCCGACATCGGGCGGTTGACTTGACATTAGTGACAATGATTTCGGACCGGGACTGGAAGCGTGGCTCATGCATCGCCCGCCTCTTCATCCCGGCCCTGAAAACCGTGCCGGCTTTATGGTTATGGTTGTTCAGTCAGTACGCTGATCCGGGCTTATATAAAAACCGGGTTACAGTTTTCTGAAATTGATGACAGAGAACACCAGCACACCTTCCTGATCTTCCAAACGCCCTTCCACCTCCACAGGAATTCCAACCAATTCAACCAACGCATCTCCCATCTCGTTTTCCGCAATTTCATAGGTTTCTCCGTTATCGGCCACCAGCTGTAAATCAGCACTGATGGTTCCGGTAACCTTTACCAGCTCACCTGCAATCGTTGCCTGAACAGAGAAAAGTGTCAGAAAAACAAGCGTCAACGCCGTCATGAGAAGACGGGTAGAATGGATTCTCATATACTGCTCCAATAAGGACAAAAATGTTAAGACAAAATGCTGAATCTGGAACCCATCTTTTGAATCCTGATCCAGCACTGGATTAAAAACTGGTTTTTCTTCCGTTTCGATGGTGCGTGCTGAAATATTGACTCCGCTCGGGATCTTAAGCAGAAAAAATTCCTGATAAAAATCTGCATTCCATATGCCAATCCCAATACCCCTGAATTCGGGACTATGGAAAGAATGAGAAATCGGTTGAATCTTTCTGGAATACCAGCCAGGAATCCTGTCGCTACCCATAGTCCGGTAAAAGCTATTGAAATAATGATAAATATATAATGAAATGCTGCGTTTCAGGCAGAGACACGCCGGTCGGACCGCGATGGTTTCAGGCGCTTACCTCCCCAGTGTAAACCGAATTGAAGCGACGCACCCCGGCAACGCCGGTGTGAAGGGACAACCCACTCCTGTTTTCAGAACTTTTAATTCGTAAACGCGATTTTTTCGGAATTAATAATTCCGTTTCGTCAGCGATCAGTGCTATCCTTTTTAAATCCATCCGTTATCCGGACCCTTTTTTTTCACCCGCTGCTCCGAATCCAGATTACCGGTGGGATAGTTTAAAGCCTGTGTTTCTAAAAACCGGGCAGGATGACGGTTTATTTTTTTCACACGATGGGAACGGCAGACCATGTCAGCTAAAAAAAACGAAACAGGGACCCGATATGAACCGGTCTGAATGGAACTATCCGCCTTAAAATTCGGGTGGTAGCGACTGATTAACAACAGACGGATATCGGACCGGATTATCAATTTCCAAAGGGACCGGTGTTGGCAGTGATTGTTTAACAGTCTGATATAATAAAAAATATTGACTTTGGTAGTCCTGGCAGCCATCCTTATTTGTCGATTCATACTGGCACCATAAATGCAGACAACTTGAACAGCCGGTTGCTTTTTCAAATCGGTTATTCAGGTACGGACATGACGATAATGTTGATCCCGTTAAGAATCACGCTTGAGTCTGACTCCGCGTTCTGACACAGATGCTGACATGTTCAGATACCCATATTCTTGGATATTCAACTTAGAGGAAAAACAGAGATGATCAAGAAAAACAAGTCTTCATTAAAAAATCGCCAGCAAAAGGCCTGGTTAAAATCGATCGGTCCGGTTGAGAACCTGGAAAGCTATGTCAAGGCTGACTGGTGGCGAGAGATATTCAATGCGAACTATCTCAGAACCGATGGAGATGTTGTTGGGGATGCAAAGATTACCAAAGATGAAATCGACCTTTTTATTGATTTTGTGTCACCGGCCAAAGAGAGTACCATTCTGGACTTGTGCTGCGGACAGGGCCGCCATACCATTGAACTGGCCAGTCGAGGGTTTAATAATCTTTTCGGGCTGGACAGATCCCACTATCTGATCAGTAAAGCAAAAACAACCAGCAAAAAAGAGGGCTACAATATCACATTCAAAGAGGGGGACGCCCGCAAGCTTTCTTTTGCTACGGATATGTTCGACTATGTATTACTGGCGGGAAACAGTTTCGGTTATTTTGAATCGGTCAAGGACGATTTGACCGTCTTAAAAGAGATCAACCGGGTATTGAAACCCAACGGAAAACTGCTGATCGACATCACCGACGGTGCCTTTACAAGGGAAAATTTTCATCCCCGCAGCTGGGAGTGGATTGACAAGAATTACTTTGTCTGCAGGGAGCGGTCCATGAGTGCGGAGAATGATCGCTTGATTTCCCGGGAAGTCATCACTCACGTCAACAAGGGTGTTGTCGCTGACCAGTTTTATGCGGAACGGCTCTATACCAAAGAGGAAATGATACAGCTGCTGGAAAAAACGGGATATGGCAAAATCGATTTCAGAACTGAACTGAAAACCAATTCAAACAGAAATCAGGATCTGGGGATGATGGAAAGACGCCTGATTGTGACTTCGTCTGCGCAAAAGCAATGGACCCCGATCAAGGAGAAGGACAAAAACAAGAAGCACATTGCCGTGATTATGGGAGACCATCGGTTGCCGGACAAGGTAAAGCCCAACCAGAGTTTTGATGATGATGATTTCCATACGATTAACGCCCTGAAAAAATCATTGCATGAGCTGGCTGATTTTCAATTCCATTACCTGGATAAGCACGACACCCTGATCAATGATCTGACCAAGAACAGAGAAACCTATGAATTTATTTTCAATCTTTGTGATGAGGGGTTTAACAACGATGCAACTTTAGAATTGCACGTTCCCGCCCTGCTGGAGATGTTGAATATTCCGTACTCCGGAGGGACACCCCAGTGCCTGGCATATTGCTATGACAAGTCACTGGTCAGGGGGATCGCCCAGGAGATGGATATTCCGGTCCCCAAAGCGTTTATTGTCAAGCCGGAAGATACCGTCTTTATCGAACTGCAAACGGATTTCCCGGTCATTGTCAAACCCAACTTCGGGGATTCCAGTTTCGGTATCACCCGGTCCAGCGTCTGTTATACGATTAAAGACCTGGAAAGCGCCCTGCAGAAAATTCGAACCGGTTTTGGATTTGAGAAACCGGTACTGGTGGAACAGTTTTTAACCGGTAAGGATATCAGCGTTGGTATTATTGGAAATCCACCGGAGTCCTACACGGTGCTTCCGATCATCGAAGAGGACTACTCTGCGCTGCCTGCCGATTTACCAAGAATCTGCGGTTATGAAGCCAAATGGGACCCGAACTCCCCCTACTGGAAGCTTCGTTCCATTCAGGCGGATCTTCCCGAAGAGACCGAACGGTATCTGGTCGCCAGTTGTGTCAAGCTTTTTGAAAGACTGGAGTGCAGGGACTACGCCCGGTTTGACTGGCGGCTGGATGCCAATGGCACGCCCCGTCTGCTGGAAGTGAACCCGAATCCGGGTTGGTGCTGGGATGGGCATTTGGCAAAGATGGCCCATTTTACAGGCTTATCCTATGGCCAAATGTTGCAGGCAATCCTGGAAGCATGTCAATCCCGTATCCAGAAAAACAAATCGGTTCTGGAAAATCAAGTCAGTAAGGCGGCTTCCTGAGACCAGCCTGTGACCGGATGCTTATGTCACCGGTCGGGAAAACAGCTGGCCCGATCATTGTGGGGACCAGCTGTGATTGACTTTATTCATTGTGGTAGCAGTCATGCCGTGTTGACGCGGGAAAAACCAGATTTCAAAGCGTTATCGGAGTCCAATGGGTTGAAAACATAGCATAAACTGACGATGATTCTACCCGTACTTATTTCAATCCCCCATGGTGGAGACGAGATTCCTCCTGAAGTTGAAGACCGGATATGCCTGTCGCCGTCGGATGTTTTCCATGACGGGGACAGTCTGACCAAAACCATATTCGGTTTTCAGGGCCAGGTTGCCGCTTTGCTTGAGGCGTCTGTGGCGAGGGTCGTAGTGGATTTGAACCGGGAACCCGGCGATCGACCGCCGGACAATCCGGATGGTGTTGTAAAGACCATGACACTGAAAGGGATCCCGGTATATGGGGAAAAAAAAGGTCCTGAAGAAAGTCTGATTCAGACATTGCTGACGCGATATTACTATCCCTACCACCAGAAACTGGATCAACTCGCTGATAAACGGGGGATTCGGATTGCCCTGGATTGTCACAGCATGTTGCCCCACGCGCCGACGTTCAACAGTTCCCCGGGCAGGAAAAGACCTGCCATCTGCCTGAGCAATGGCGGTGGCCGCCAGGGACATCCGTTGGGTAATGGAAAACCGGTGACATGCAGCCCGGAAACAATCCAGCAGATGGCGGAGTGTTTCAAGGAAGCGTTCGAGATTCCCGACAACGAAGTGATGATCAACCATCCTTTTAACGGGGGTCATATTATCCGCTCCCATTGCAGGGGAAGTATTCCCTGGGTTCGGGTGGAAGTCAACAAAAAGCTCTATTTGCCGCTGAACAACCGAAAACAGGTGGCGGTTTCATATTCAGAAGCAAAGATCGACCATGTGAGGGAAAAAATATGGATGGCCTTCAAGCTTTTTTTCCTCAATTTTTAGACAGGTTGGCAGGATAGGAAGGCGGGTCTCTATGTTGCGTTGTGGCTCGGGGGTCAGGTTGGTTGACATCAAAGAGGATCATGGCGGGTGGTCAATTTGACTGGAGGATTCGCGGTGACTGGCCAGGGCGCGGGCGGCTTCCAGATCAACCGGGTGAAATGCAGAACAGGGGGTTCCGATGACAATCAAAAATTGAATAAATAAATCCTATTTTTGGACCATCTCCCCAGTAAAAGTCTGAAATACTGATATTATATGACTTTTGTGGAAACTGAGTGTACCGAATGCTGGCAGGAACGTTGTAGTTTGATAATGAAACAAAAGACAGGCACCTTTACCGTTCAACTGGTATAACCATCCAACCCATCGCAATTTTTTCCAGAGCATCCGCTTATGATCAATAAAAAGTCCAAAGACTCCATGCGTTCCGAACTAAATCAGGCGATTGCGGAATTTATCGCACGGGGCGGCATCATTAAAAAAGTAATGGTTCAAGGTCCCAATCAGGAAGCGGAAGATGGTATGAGATCCGATTTCTTTGAGCAGGGCCTTGACAATATGGATAGTGACAATGAACCCATCATCAAAATGATCAGACAAAACACGACAAACAACTGATATCTGTCATCTTCATTCCTCTGTATCGAACTATGAACAAAGCTGTCCAATACTCGAAAAAAGAAAATAAACTGGTCATCAGAGGGATTCTGGTGCCGGAAGACTGGGATTCATCGAGCCAGATCACAAAAATGGCGATCTGCACATCCGGCGAACAGGAGTTTCTGATCGAAATGGATTCACTTGGGAAAGAGCTCTCGAAATATAAAGGATTGAAAGCTGTTCTCAACGGTAAACTGAAGGATACAGACTTGAAACGAAAAACCATTATTGTTGATCAATACGAAATCCATCAATGGTAACCGGGCTCCGAGAAATTGCCTTGTTCCCCGTTATAACGCCCCGTCTGAGTTTACGCGGTTTGTTCCCCGTGCTACCATACTGGCATGACTCGGTCCGCAACCATGTCCTGATCCGGCCTGTCGGCGATATCCTCCGCCGATAGACCGTCTTTGACTCACCCGGGAAACCTGTTCTGTCACGCCTCAGGATTTGGGGGGGTCGGTCTGTGACCAACAGGGGAGCCCGGGGAGACATTCAAGTCTGAAACACCCGATGCATACAGGAAATCGAAAATGCTTACCATGACGGAAAGCGAGTGTCTCGAGGCCATCGCGAAAGGCAGGACTTTCCAGGCCGCGATTGAAGATGGGTTTGAAATCAAAATCGAAGTCTACGGGTGTTTTATCTGTACGGCTATTCATGATGGTCACCAACTGCGGCCGTCCCTGGCGGAGAACTGTCTGCTAACCGAGGTGGAACGACGGTATGAGGAAGACCCCCATACCGGTGACATGATTTGCGCCATGCCCATCACCCTGATTTCCCTGCGCTCCCGCTATGAATACGATTTGAATCGTCTGCCGGAGGCCTGTGTCTATGAAGAAGCCTGGGGCAAGCGTGTCTGGCGGAAGCCCCTGTCCCAGGCTGAAAAAGAGATCAGCCTGGAGAGACACCATCTGTTTTACCGCATACTGGGCGCACTGATAAACAAACTGGAAACCCTCCATGGCAGCTGTCTGGTCTATGATCTTCACACCTACAATCACCTCAGGCATGCCCGCGGGACCCCCCTGTTTAATATTGGAACTGAACAACTGGATACAAGCCGCTGGGACAGGGTTATCCGGCATTGGACCCGGAGTCTGGCCAGCGTAAAACTGCCCGACCAGGAAACGCGTTCTGCCGTCAATGAGGTATTTTGGGGGCGGGGTTATCTGGCGACTTTCATCAAACAGCATTTTAGACACACGCTGGTATTGCCGACGGAAATCAAGAAGGTCTTCATGGATGAAGCATCCGGCGAACCGGATCCGCGGGTGCTCAGTCAACTGAAGACCGCACTGGAAAGGGTATTTCTGGCCAACGCCCTTTTTTTCTTAACAGAGATCAAACCTGAATCCCCCGGGACGCAACAGCCCGGTGCAGGTATCCAGGATTGAAACACACCACCCTAGCAACCCGCGAAAGGGATTCCGGTATTGACTTCTCGGGTTGACTTTGAAACGATGGGAACAACCGATAGCCAGTAACCACAAGAAATTACAGCAGGCTGCCTTAAATTTGACTGCTCGACGATCACATGGAGTTTTGCGCATGAAATCCCGGATTCATTTGTCTCTGATGGCGGTTCTCGTCAGCCTGGTCCTCTTGAGTGCCTGCGCGGACGCAAAGAAGGATGAGGTCAAATTCAAGGTCATCTCCTATAACGGCTCTTTTACAGGTTCTTACTCGGTAGATTCGGGGACCAATGTCAGCTTCAGCGGTGCCGGCTTTGGCAATGATGGATTTATCTATGAAAAGGATGTCGAAGTAGACGACCAGCTGGAGATCGATGCCTCGCCGAACTCCGTTGATGCGACAGGCGATGTCACCCTGTCCAGCCTCGAAATCAAGGTCTATCGGGACGGTGGCCTGATTACGAGTGTTCAGGACACTTCCCGGCCGATTGAAAAAATAACCCTCACCTATACCGCAGGCCAGGCCGCTGACGGCCAGTAGCCTAATCCCCGGTGAAGAACCGGTGGTAGATCTGGTAGTGCATGGTCTCCCGGTACGGCACCTGCCGGATCACCTCACCGTCGAAACTGAATATCGCAGCCTGCTCACATGACATCAGGATGGGAGAATGGGTGGAGATAATAAACTGGGCATGACCTGCCTGAGCCATTTCCGTCAGCAGATGCAGCAATTCCAGTTGTGTCCGCGGGGACAGCGCCGCTTCCGGTTCATCCAGAAAATGCAGCCCCCGGACCTGGTACATCGATCTGAAATAAGCCATGGTGGATTGTCCATGGGACTTGGTCATCAGTGAATTGCCACCATAGTGGTTCAGTATCCCGGGGTTGGTGACCGCCCATTCATCCACCAGTTGCGAATAGTTACGGAACAGCTCCGGGGAAAAAAACGAACCCGGCACCGGACCATTGACCCATTCAATCTGCAGCGATTCGGGCAACCGGTTTTCAAACGGGTTGACCTCGTATCGCCGCCGGTGCCGGCCTTCCCAGATGTGTATCTTACACTTCTGGCACAGGGCCTTGAGCAGGGTGGTTTTTCCGGTCCCGTTCTCTCCAGCGAAGACCGTCACCGCGCTGGACAGATCCAGCCGGTCCGTTTTCTGAAAAAGGGGGAGACTGAAAGGATACGCCTCCCTGTTGGGAAAGGTGTGCTGCTGGATAACGACTTCCTTCAGATGCATGGAAGAACTCCTGTTGATGATCCGGTCTGTTCAAACGATCGATCTGCCTCATTCAGGTGTGGTGCCGGTTCAGGGTTGATTCCTGTGACGACATGCGATTCAGACAGACCGAGACTAGCAAATCCCGGTTTCTTTGTAAAATGGCAGGGTGACCCGGGCAGGGCTAATTTGTCCTACTTTGCTAGGCAGCACCATTATTTAATTCAGATATTGAATTTGATCAATAGTATTAAATTCAGACCTCTGGCAGCCCGTCATCCCCGCGAAAGCGGGGATCCAGATGTATTTCATTGTTTACACTCCTGGACTCCGGCCTACGCGGGAGTGACATTGCGAGGGAGAACAAATTAGCCCTGGTGACCCCGCTGCCAGCAGCCCGTGCCGACTACATGGATTCCAGGATAGCACCCTCCTCCACCTCCCTGATTGCGATGATGGTTCCCAGAAAACGAATGATCGTGTCCATTTCCGTCACACTGAAATCGCTGGTCAGGAGGCTGTTGATCTCATTCAGCACCGGATCCGCCGCTTCGGTGATGGTCCGACCCTTTTGAGTCAGACTGACATGAACGGCCCGACCATCCGTCTCGCTGGCTCGCCGGGTAACCAGACCGGCAACCACCATGCGACGAACCAGACCGGTGACCGCCGAATTGTTCAATTCCAGCCCGACACTCAGATCCTTCAACAGACAGCCATCATTGCGGCTGAGATAAAACAGCGCTGACAGATGGGCCGCCGAAACCCCCAGCACCTTCTGAAAGACTTTCTCCCCCAACTTGCTCAAACTGTGCTGTGCCCGCAGTGCCAGAAAAAAAAGATGCCTGTGCGCCATGTGCCTCCTGCTCCTGTTCGGAAAATCAATCGGTCGCTCCACCCATGCCGACCCGCTCCCTGCCAGCGACTTCATCTGCCGCACCCGGGAAAAGAGCCGGTGCCCACCACCTTTGACACAGGGTATTCCAGAAGAGCAACCTATTACACATATAAACCAATATAGTGTATATGTGTAATAAATAGTGTGTCAAAGCGGGCTCTGTCTGTCAAGCAGGGAAGATGTCACTCGTTGGGAAGAGGGTTATTGTTAGGGGGGTTGGTGCTTCGGGAGAGAATAGCACACGGGGCCCCTTGCCGGGGATGAATGTCTGACAGGCAGCTGGGGGCAGTGTCCAGACCGCCTGTTGTTTCCGGCAGGGATCAGTTGAGGGCATCCTTGAGGGCTTTGCCGGCTCTGAAGGTGGGAACGGTTTTGGCGGGAATGGTGATTGACGCTCCTGTGCGCGGATTTCGACCGGTTCGTTCTGCGCGTCTGGCTGTCGAAAAGGAACCGAAGCCGATCAACTGGACATCCTCACCGTTTGCCAGGGTTTCCTTCATCTCTTTCAGAATTGAATCGACAGCTTTGCCGGCCTGGGTTTTCGTCATCTTTAACTCTTCAGCCAGGCGATTGATCAGATCCGTTTTGGTCATCTCAGCTCCGTGTTCGGGTGTTAGCCAGCAACAAGTAATGTCATTGTTCAGCGTCTGTCCTGCAAAAATTCGGATCCTCTGGATCGGTATCGGTGGTGAATCGTACCAAAGCGATCCAGTCTCAACTGAGTCCGGTCATCAGCGGGGTTTCATCTGTTTGTCACGTTCGGGCGCTTGGTCATCGGGCAATCCTGCGGGTCCGGTATTCGTATCCCGGGCCCGCGGTTATTTTTCAGCCAACATCCAGTCATGGGCGGTTTTCAGCCATTCAACAATGGGGATTTCCTGGGGACAGACCTCTTCGCATTCAAAGCATTCAACACACGCATCGGCCTGTTTGCCACCCAGAAACCGTTTGTAGACCATCCGTGGCCGGATGTTGTCCTTGTAACGCTGGCCATCGTTGTACAGCTCAAAGATCTGGAAGATATGCACCCCTTCTGGACACGGCATGCAGTATTTGCAGCTGGTACAGGGAATCGGCGTGGTTTTCAGGTACTCTGTACGGATCTCATCGATCAACTGGTGTTCAGCAGCGGACATGGAACCGACAGCGGCTTTTTCTGCGCTTTCAATATTTTCCGTCACATGGTCCATGGCTGTCATCCCGCTCAGGACCACCGATACTTCCGGCTGGTTCCAGACCCACTGCAGGGCCATGTCCGCCTGGGTGCGGTTGACCGGTGCGGTTTTCATCATCGCAGCGATGGTGTCTGGGGGTCGCTTTGTCAGCTGGCCACCCCGCAGGGGTTCCATGATAATAGTGGCCAGACCGCGGTCGCTGGCATAGCGCAGTCCTTCAAGTCCCGCCTGGAACTCGACATCCATGTAGTTGTACTGAATCTGACAGACCTCCCACTTGTCATAGGCATCAACAATATCCTTGAAAACATCCAGTGTATCGTGAAAGGAAAACCCCAGATGATGAATCCGACCATCCGCCCTGGCCTTTTCAGCCCATTCCAGGGCACCCAGATCCCGGAGTTTCGGCCACTGTCTGTCATTCAATCCATGCAGCAGGTAAACCTCGATGGTATCGGTCTGCAGTCGCTTGAGCTGTTCATTCAGGAGGCGATCGAAATCGCTCTGTTCATTGACAATCCAGGAGGGCAGCTTGGTGGCGATCTTGACCTTTTGGCGGTGACCTCCTTTGAGCGCACGACCCAGGAATTTTTCACTGTTTTCACCATGGTAGACATAGGCGGTGTCGACGTAGTTGATTCCCTTGTCGATGGCATAATGGAGCATTCGGGTTGCCTCCGGTTCGTCGATGGCGGATGGATCCCTGCCGATAACCGGCAGCCGCATGGCACCAAATCCCAGAACCGACACGTCCCAACCCAGCCTGCCAAAAGGTCTGTATTTCATCATCTCCCTCTTTTTGAAAGTGTGTGCGTATCTCGTGGGACGCTTTTTGTCCCTTCCTGTTTCTTTAAAAACCAATTCCGAGTCTATAGACTTTGACCGGCTTTTTCAATCCCCAACCTTGACGGGGTGCACCAAAATCCTGTGGGTAGTCCGTCACACCCGCACAGGCGGGTGTCCAGATGTGTAAACGGTGAAATACACCTGGAAGCCCACCTCCGTATGCATGACGGGAGAGACACAGCTCTTTCTTGTTGAAACGAAATTCGAAATTGCCCACATGATTTTGGTGCACCCCCTTGACGGAAGCCTCCAATAGGGTGGGTCAATGCCGGGATACCACCGGGACTGACCGGGAAACCGTCATTCAGCAAAGGCTGCAGGGAATCTATTGTGGGTGGTGGGTTGTTCCACTGAACCCCTTTCATGTTGACAAAGCCTCAAAAAGAAAATAGGGAAGAAATAAGCATCATCCTGGCCTGACAGGAAATCCGGTTTTCTCCGCTGACACGATAGGGTACCTTGATTCACGGGAACTCAGTCAGCATCAAAGGGTTGGTGTTTCAATAACCCTGGAAGCCATGGATGGACTCGTGCGTTTCTTGAAAGATCAACCCTTTGGTGCGGTTCTATAATTTTACTGAATCAGGGTGCCCGATAGATATCTTCCAAAAGGACATCAACATGGCACAAATCGATTATATCACCAGTTTAAACGACATGTACCAGAGCCAGGGGTTTCCGCCGTATCAATGGTCTGAATTTGAAAACAGTCCCTGGACGCCGGTGAACAAACCGCTGGCTGAAATGGTGGTATCCCTGATCAGCTCGGCGGGTATTTCCCGGGACAACCAGGAACCATTCGATCCCTGGGCGGTCAATGACCTGAGTTTCAGGCAGATTCCCATTGATACCCCCTTTGAGCAGTTAACCCTGCGGCACAACTATTTTGATCATCGAGATGCCGTCACCGATCTCAATTGTGTTTTTCCCACCCGGCGACTGTCTGAGCTCGCGGCTGAAAGGATCATCGGCAAACTGGCCCCGACGGCTGTTACCCTTGGTATGGGAAGGCTATACAAACGCACGGCCCTGCAAAACGAGACCGTGCCCCGGATTGTTGAGATCCTGAAAAGGGAGCAGGCGGATGCTGTGTTGCTGGTACCCGCCTGACCGCTGGATCATCAGTCGGTCGGACTGATCGCCCGGAAAATTGAAGAATCCGGAATTCCAACCATCACCGTCGGTTCCTGTCGGGACATGATGGCTTCCGTCAAACCACCTCGCAGTGCCTTTCTTGATTTTCCCCTGGGCCATCCATGTGGAAAACCCCATGATGTCCCATTGCAGAAATCAATCATCAAAGATGTACTGGATTTCCTGGTCACTGCTGAACGGCCGGGGGAAATTCGGGACCTGGTCTATGACTGGGGCCGACCCTTTGGCTGGTCTGACTTTATGCAGGATTTACAGGCGATGATCGAAGCGGAAGGGGCCCCTGTCCAGCACTGGAAGCCGAAGGATTGATGGTTTCACAACCAGGAGCCCGCCTTTCAGTTGGGATCCGGACCCCGGATGCCGGATGCCGGATCACTGCAACCATGTTGACGTCAACCCCTTTTCCAGAGGAGCGGAAAATGAATCAACCATCGAAAAAGATCGGCACCATTCGTCTGCAAAACCTGAGTTACGCCCATAAACAGGCAGCAACCCTGATGGCTGCGGTGGAACTGGACCTGTTCACCCATGTCTCCCGGGGATGTTCGCAGCTCTCCGATATTGCCGATACCCTGCAGATCAGCCGGATCAATGCCGAAAGGCTGGTTGTCGCCTGCGCGGCACTGGGGTTGCTGGAAAAAACAGACGGCGAGTACCAGAATGCTGCGGATGTGGACCGTTTTCTGGTCAAAGGCAAACCCACCTATATTGGCCCGTGGCTTCTTTTTTCCCGCATGGATTTTGAAAAATGGCGCGATCTGGGAACATTTCTGAAATCGGATGAACCGCCCAAAACCCTGGGTCTCTATGAAACGCTCACCGAGGAGATGGCCCGGGAATACCATGAAGCGACCTACAGTGTCGGACTGGGGGCCGGTATGCTGTTTGCGAGGGACGTGGACATGAGCCAGCGATCGCTGATCCTTGATCTGGGAGGCGGTTCAGGGGCATACTGTATCGCTGCTGTCCAGAAATACCCGCATCTCCAGGCTGTCGTCCTGGATTTTGAACCGGTCTGCCGGATCACAGACCGGTTTATTGCCCAGTGGGGGTTGACTGAAAACATTACAACCCGCCCGGGAGACTTCACCCGTGACCCGCTGCCCCAGGATGCCGACCTGATGATCATGGCCAGCAACCTGCCCCAGTACAGCGGCCAGATGTTAATCCGCATACTTTCCAAGGCTTATGAGAGTCTCGTTCCCGGCGGCGAGTTTCATCTGGTGGGAGAAACCCTGAACGACGAAAAAACGGGTCCCCTGGGGCCTGCTCTCTGGGGCATTCACGAATCGCTGTTTGGCAGCGAAGGTCGATCCCACTCGGAATCCGAGGTTCGGCATTACCTGGAGACGGCCGGATTCAGCAAGGTCACCATCAATCCATTCATTCCCGGGTCCCTCAGCCGCATCACCGGGATAAAAAAATAAAACGGACGAGGTATTGTGAAAACACGCATCACTGAGTTGCTGAACATCCGGTATCCCATCGTGGAAGCGCCCATGGCCTGGATTACCGATGCCAGACTGGCAGCCGCAGTCTCGGAAGCGGGTGGTCTGGGGACCATCGGGCCCAATGCCGGAACGGACAAAGTCACATCGGACGTGCATGAAACCGGTGAGCGTCTGCGGAGTCAGATTCGGCTTTGCAGGGAGCTGACCCAATATCCATTTGCGGTTAATTTCGTTGTCGGTGTTGTCGGCTGGGATCGAAAATACAGCGACCGCTGTGTGGCGGTGGGGATTGAAGAAGGGGTGCCGGTGGCGATTGTCTCCCAGGGCAGTCCCGCTGTTTACACCCAGCGGTTGAAGGAGGCCGGTATGACGGTGATTCACGTCTGTTCGACGGTTCGTCATGTCATCAAGGCGGAAGCATCAGGTGTCGATGCGGTTGTGGTTTCCGGAACCGAAGGGGGTGGTCACAGTGGATTTGACCAGATCACCACCCTCTGCCTCGTGCCCCAGGCAGCGGATGCGTCGACTATTCCCGTTATCGCCGGTGGTGGCATTGTCGATGCCAGGGGGCTGACGGGCGCTCTTTCGCTGGGGGCCGACGGTATCTATATGGGTACCCGGTTTATCGCCACCCGGGAATGCCTGGCCCATGACAACGTGAAACAGGCGCTGCTGGATGCTGTCGATACCAGTACGATCGCCATCCGGCATGGAAACCCGGTCGCAGCAGGGGTTAATGACACGGAAAACCGGGGCTTTGTTGAAGAACGACGGGGTTCGATTCGGATGCTGGTGAATGACTACCTGAGACAGGTGATTGCGAAGGAGGGCATGATCACCTCGTTTGAGCAGGCCATGCAGACGGATGGAGAACCAGCGCCTGCCTCGGAGAGCAACCGCACCGTGGAGGCCTTCATCATGGGGAACCTGGAGCGGAACAGCATCACGGCCGGCCAGGGAGCAGCCATGATCTGGGACATTCCCAGTTGCCGTGAACTGATCGAAACCATTGTCAGCGAAGCCCGGCCCATCGTCGAGCGGCTGAACACCATCTTCCGGTAACAACGGTTCGTTTATACTCCCTGAAACTGACGGTCTTGTCAGCCATTGAGACCAGCAGGGATTCCGGGTAATGGGGGGGAATCGGCGTCAGGGGCCACATGTGTCTCAGGATGGCATTCTTTTCGATGGCATTGAGTCTGAAATAGCGCCCGGCATTTTTCAAGGCGATGTGGGAATGCTTGACGCCATGGAAACCCGGGCTGTCCGTATGCCAGTCATAGAGATAAAAATCATGCAACAGCGCTCCGCGGGTTGCTGAACAGGTGTCCAGTCCCCACCGCCCGGCTGTTCTGAAAACAAGATCCGCCACTGCCAGGGTGTGTTCCAGGCAGGAGACATCGGCATGGTGGCGGTAACCGGCCATGGAAAGAAACAGGCTGTTTTCCAGAATCTCCTGCAACGCAGGTTCATCCCGCATGGCACCCAGATATCGATCGTTCATCGCTTCCTTCTCTTAAAACCGAGGTTGTGGAATTTCGCCGACCGGTTTTTTCCCAGGCGGATCACCCATTCCGGGGCTGATGTCAACAGATGCCGGACGGCAATACCGGCCGGTACTCGATGCGGCCAGTACCGGGTCATTTTTCTGTTCAGGTAGGACCGGCCCAGGTACCATATTCCGGAAGAATAGATGATATCTGCCTGCAACATGAGGATTCCCACGCCGTTGATCAGCATCAGCTGCTGATCGCGCATGTGCCCGATCAGCAACATGGAGAGGGGATAGATCGTTTTCTCAATTCCCAGCGACAGGACGGCCCAGGCGATTGAATAGGGTAAACAGACATGTCCCCGGACATTCAGAAGATTGTCTGAATAGTCCCAGTATCGCCTCTTGAACAGACGAACCATCACCTCTCCGGTGATAAACTCCATTCCCGTAATCACGGTAAAATAGATCGCCAACCGGATCAGGATCGATTGCTGCTGGGTGATGATGATGGTCAGCGTGATAAAAACACCGGCATTGCCATACAATGGTACCAGCGGCCCGGTGAGAAACCCCGCATTGAAAAACCGACCGTAACTCACCGAGCGATAAGCGGTTTCCAGCATCCAGCCGAGCAGGGAATAGAGAAAAAACAGAAACAGCAGCTGATTGCCGGTGACGGCATTTTCAATCATCTGGTAATCAATATATCCCTCATTCAGTAACTGACTCAAGACCATATGCACCTCCGTTTTGCCCTGCAGGTTTGCCTGTCAGCAGGGCCTTGATCAGGAAGTCGATCTCCTGTTCGAACTTTTTGATGGACACCGGCTCCATCCGTTCCCGGACAGATACGGTCATCCCCTTCAGGGTAAAAAGGAGGGTGTTGACGATTGCTATTTTTTCCCTGGCGGCAAGTTTTTTATTGTCAACCCCGTCCAGAATACGACTGATCATTTGCCTGGTTCTTTTTTCCAGTTCCGCCAGAAAACCTTTTACCTTATCGTCATAATTCCCGTACAACAGCCTGTCCGACAGGAAAGGGTTGTCGATGGACACTTTCAAATGACCGATCGCGGTGATCTTCAGTTTCTCCATGGGGTCCTTGATATTCGCGATGGATTTCTCGAGCAGGGCTTCAAAAACCGCCAGTTTCTCCAGAGCCAGCGCCCTGAATAACCCCTCCTTATTGCCGAAATAGTTATAGATGGTTCCCTTGGCAACATTGGCCAGTTTTGCGATCTCATCGACCCCGGTCCGATGGATGCCAAAGCGGTTGAACAGTTTCTCTGCGATTTCGAGAATCTGCTGTTTCTTGATCGGTTTCATGGGACCCCAGATGGTTTTGGGTTAATATACTTTTGGACTTTTTAATCAAGATAGTATAAAAATACAAAAACAGATCCGGTCTGTCAAGTACCGAATGGAAATCGTCTGGATTTTGGGAAAGACAGACAGGATGGGTGCTGCCTTTTTTCCGGTGGATGATCCGGAACCTGTCAGCTGCTGACAGGCTCTCTCATCTCAAGGAATCCCGTCAGACCGATGATGATCAGGATGGGCAGCAGAATACGGATTTGCTGTCCGTTACCCTGATCAAAGGCGGGTAGCAGTTTCAGGCAGACTCCGGCAATCGCCCCGGTAGCGCAGGCCATGGAAACAGCTGTAAACAGGAGGCGGGCTCTGCCAAAGACCCTCAGCAGGCCGAGCGGCAGCAGAGCAAAGGTGAGTGGATTGAAAAGGAAAAAATTCTCATTCCAGTATACGTCCTTGTGCGCGGCAATCACGGTCATGAAGAAAAGCACCACCCCCAGAAACCCCGCAACGGCACCAAATATCGCTACCAGAACCGGATAGAATTTTGTCGCCAACGCCCCCAGGGGTTTGTTTTCCCCGTTATCCGCTCTGGAATCGGACCGGGCAGACCCCGGACCGGTTGGGGCCAGCTGAGTGCGGGTCTGCCGCCGGTGTTTCTTCAGATAGGGCATGGCCAGGACAGCCAGGAACAGCCCGGCGGCAAGACCGGCGAACCATTCCCGTTGAGCTGTCCGTGGGAAGACCGGATCCGGGCCGAAAAAAGGGGATCGCTGCCCCGGGACCTGTTCCAGCCGTCTGGCAACCAATGGACCCCCCGTTTCCGGGTTGGTGCTGGTTTGAAAAACCATCATCAGTCGGTCCGGCAGAAACATGGTTTCCCAGTGGGTGATCGTCCGATCAACGCCATCACTGAGAACGGCGTTGAGCAGGAAATTCAGGGCCGGCAGGTGGGCTGTCATGCGATGAACGTAGTCCCTGGTGGTTCTTCCCGTGTCAGCAGCGGACTGTTTTCTGATCGCGCCGTCCAGGGCATCATCCACGATATCCCGCAGGCGGGTGGCACAATTGTCCTTGAAATGGTCATATATATAAAAGCGGTTCCGCGGTTCGAGGGCGGTGAGCAGTCGTTGCCGGATTCTTGCTGTTTGCAGGGGTGTCAGGCTGAGTGTCTGGATCACGACATGCCGTCCCTGTTCCCGGTAGTAATCCAGTAATGGACGGCTGTCTTCAGTATAGGACCAGAAGATGAATTTTCCCATGGCGAACTTCAGAAAATCCTCCGCACGGAACGAGAATCCGCCGAAACTGTAGGCAATCGATTTTCCGGTGCGACGGTTTTCAACAGCCAGTACGGTGTGTCCGAACCATTCAAAGAGATGGTCACTGGGGGAAAAGGTGATCAGGCTGATTTCAAAGGGTTCCTGATCCGGCAGGGAGAGGGGCTCGCTTTGTGTTTTCTGGCCAGAGTCCGCCTGTGCCTGACCGGGGCTGATAAACAGACTATTCATCAGCAGCAGTAACAGGTAGAGGGTGACCAGCAGTTGAGATTCCCGGTACGGTATTGTCATCATCGAATTTGGATTTGAATCCCTGCAGGCGTTCGAATCACTGCCGGTCTCGCAATAATCAGGCCAGAACCACCCGCATGACGTTGACCAGCATTCTTGTCCCGACCAGCATCAGCAGGATGGCAAATACTTTCTTCAGCTTGTCCACCGGCAGGCGATGGGCCAGCCGGACACCCAGCGGCGCTGTCAGAACGCTGGCACATGCAATGCCGGCAACGGCCGGCAGGTATATGTACCCCAGGCTGAATGCCGGCAGGGTTGGATTTCCCCACCCATTGAAGATGTAGCCGATCGTACCGGCAATGGCAATGGGAAAACCAATGGCCGCCGAGGTACCGATGGCGTGGTGAACCGGAAGATTACACCAGACCATGAACGGCACGGACAGGGTCCCCCCGCCGATACCGACCAGTGCGGACACCACGCCGATCCCACTTCCCACGCCAAACATTCCCAGGTTTCCGGGAATCTGACGGGAGGGCTTCGGCTTCTTGCTCGTCAGCATCTGGATCGCTACATAGAAGATAAAAATGACAAAAAACCCCTTCAGCAGGTCTGTCCCCATGCGTGAGGCGATGGTTGTCCCCAGAAACGTTCCGGCAAAGATGCCCAGGACAATCCGGCGCACCACATCCCAGTGAACGGCTCCCCGCTTGTGATGGGCCCTGAAACTGGAAATGGAGGTGAAAATAATACTGGCCATGGAAGATCCCAGGGCCAGGTGCATCACCAGTTCGTGGGGAATTCCCTGCCAGTTGAGGGTGAAAACCATCATCGGCACGATGATCAGACCGCCACCAATGCCCAGTAATCCTGCGAGTACACCGGCAATAGCACCCACAACAAGATAAACCAGTAAAACTGTGATCATAAGAAATCCAGGATATTCAAATTAAACGCAATCGTGATATTGATCCAGACTTGTGAAGCCCTTTTATTTTACCCATAAAACCGCGTCCTTTGGGCACGGTCAAGTTCCATTGGCTTAGCTGTGAGTTTTTCTAAATCGTAATCGTAACCCCAGGAATGCTGCTTTCAAGAAAGAAGAGTAAGCGTAAGCGTAAGAGTTAGCGTAAGACTATGACGAATCAACGTTTACTCGCCCTTTGAGCTTGTACCAAAACCGGGTTCTGGGGACCCGGGGCAATCATCCGGCTGACAGGGTCGGTCAGGGAGCATCGATCACGGGGTTCACCAGCGTTCCGATTCTGTCAATTTCCATCTCCATGCGATCGCCCTGCTTCAGGTACACCGGTGGGTTCCGGGTGAACCCGACGCCAGCGGGGGTGCCTGTCAGGATAAGGGTTCCGGGTCGCAGGGTCGTATCCTGGGAGAGATAGGCAATAATCTGCGCCACCGAAAAAATCATATCCGCGGTACTGGCCTGCTGCATCACTTCTCCGTTCAGCCGGCACACCAGTTCCAGTTGCTGGGGGTCTTTGATTTCGTCTGGGGTAACCAGACAGGGTCCGATGGGGCAGAATGTATCATAACTTTTCCCACGCACCCACTGTTTACTCCCGGCATGGGCCTGCCACCGTCTGGCAGAGACATCATTCCCGACGGTGTACCCGGCCACGTAGTCAAGGGCCCGGTCCTCCGGGACATCTTTCGCTGCCTTTCCGATGACAACCGCCAGCTCCATTTCGAAATCCACCTCCGGTTTGTTCATGCAGCAGCGGGGGATCTGGATGGGCTCTTCAGGATGGTTCAGGGCGGCAATGTTTTTCATAAACAACGCGGGATAGCGGGGAACCTCCATCCCGGTTTCCCGGGCATGTTCATGATAGTTCAGACCGATACACATGATATTGATCGGTATAATGGGTGAGAGCAGTTTTTTAACCGGTATCCGTTTTCCGGTATCCTTCAGTGATGCGTACATGTCTCCTTCCAGCAGACTTGCGGTGCTGTCCCGGTAGTCGCATCCAAGACTTACCCCGTTTTGCGCATTGATGAAACGAATGATTTTCATGGGTTTTCCATTTTTTTGTCAGGTTGACCCTTCACCTTTTATCTGATCCCTGCTACCGATCGGTCTGGCTGGTTGATCGTCGATAAAAGGTGATGGTATCCATTGAAGTGAATATTGATTCGTGAAGCGGAAGAAGCATATTCGGTGTTTTATATTGATCGGTCCTCGCGCTTTTGTCAAAGATCCTGATGCCCTTCAATAGCGGGTTGGTGTTACAGCTTGCCATTTTTCTTTTTAAGCGTCAAATCGTTTCCCTTTTTCAAGGGGATATCCCATTTTTTCATATACTTCCAGAATGCAGAGTGACTCAGATTCAGCCGACGGCCCACCTCCGACTTATTCCAGTCACATTGGTCAAGCAGGTCAAGCAATTCCTCCTTTTTCAACTTTTTCCGCACAGCAGATTGATCAGTGGTTGTCGGCGGTTTGCCAGAAATCGCCAAGGTCTGATCAACCAGCCGAATCTCTGCTGGAAGATCAATGACATCGATCTGATCACGGTCGCATAGAACAAAAGCGTGCTCGACGGCGTTTTCCAGTTCACGAACATTTCCTTTCCAGGAATAGTCCATCAACATCCGCAGGGCTGATTTGGTAACGCCTTGTATATTTTTGCCAGTTCTTTTGTTCATGATTTTCGTGAAATGGTCCACCAGTAGAGGAATATCCTCTTTTCTGTTTCGCAGGGGTGGTAAATGGATTGGAAACACTTTGAGCCGGTAATAGAGATCTTCCCTGAAAAGCCCGTCGCATACCTGCTGATAAAGATCCCGATGGGTCGCTGCGATGACCCGGATATTGATCTTTCGTTTTCTGGACTCCCCCACACGCTCAACCTCCCGCTCCTGGAGGACACGCAGGAGTTTGACCTGAATAAAGGGACTCAATTCCCCGATTTCGTCAAGGAAGATCGTCCCTTCCTGGGCCTCTTCGAAACGGCCGATTCGATCACGCATGGCACCCGTATAAGCACCTTTGACGTGGCCGAAAAGCTCACTTTCCAGCAGGGATTCGGAAAGCGCTGAGCAGTTGACAATCACCAGGGGACCATCGCTGCGATCGCTTTGATAGTGAATGGCACCAGCCACCAATTCCTTGCCGGTGCCGCTTTCACCCTGGATAAGGATGGTAGACCCACTGGCCGCCGCAGCCTTGATCGCAACAAATACCTTTTGCATTTCATGGCCCTTCCCGATAATATTCCCCATCTGGTGAATCTCACCCAGTCGAAGCGCTGCCATTTCCGCCTTTTGTTTCGCCTCTTTCAGTTCAGTCAGGTCGGTCACGGTCTCGACAATCCCGATGATGGTTCCGTCTTTGTCTCTGACCACACTGGCGTTTTTGATAACAGCCACATCATGCCCCTGCTTATGTTGCATCTGGCACTCTTTTGTTTCAGAAGAACCCCGTTCCAGAATCCCACAGTTTTGAACACCGGCAGGGCACTCCCTTCCAAAACAACGACTGCACCCGAGGATTTCACAGGTCCGTCCCAGGGCCTCCTCGGCTGAATATCCACTGATCCGCTCCATGGACCGGTTCCAGGAGGTAATTTTTCCCCGGGCATCCATGGTAAAAACCCCATCTGCCATTGAATTCATGATCTGGTTCAGAAATCTCAGATTCCAGATCTCATGGGTCTGATTTTGCATCGTTGGTTTCCTGTATTCCCATAAAGAAGCTCAATACCCGCCATTGAATCGCACTGTTAATGATACCTGCAGATGCGGTTTCTGGAAGTGGGTTATCAATGATCGCTCCCATTCAGTGATGTTACCCTTTCAGTTTCTGTTGCGCTAAATGTGTTACTTTTTTTTAATTGTAACATTCGCCATTCGATTAAACAATGCCTGCCAGCAGGATATTGCAGAACTTGAGCCTTTCGCCCAATAGACGGTATAGTCTAAAATGGTGAAATCGTAAAAACCCAAAGCTTGTCTTTTCCTGTCAATCTGGCGAAAGCCGGAATCCAGGCATACCAATACCCAAAACCGCGATCAACATACCCGCCAGGAGAGGGAAATCGCTGCTGTCAAACTCACTATTCCGATGTGTATGCTCGAACCGCCGATATTAAGTATTAATCAGGAGAGAATGCCGTTAACCTAAGCAACCTTTTCTTGCTGAGCACCAACGGTTCCGGTTTTCAAGAACCTTGGAAGCCAGGGATGGCTCCCCGGAGCTCCAGGAAGGATGAATGCGTTTCTTGAAAATCGGGACTGCTGGTGCGGAACCATTCGCGTAGGTTAACGACATTGAATGAGGAGAGAATCCCACTTCCTATCCAAAGATATGCTTCTTTGCTGCAATTTCTGCAGCCTTCATCAGTGGATAGGCTGTTGGCGGTGCGGTCAACAGTGGATGGGTTCCTATTTGACTGGTCAGGATGGCCTCGACCGTCATTCGGTTTTCAATAGCAAGACCGATGAGATTAATCAACTCCCCAGAACTGGGTCCACCAATAATTTCGCCACCCAGAATGATACCGGAATCCCGTGCGACAATCAGCTTGACCAACTGTTTATGTGTGTCGGGCAGCGTGCCGGGATGCTTGTCGATCCCTTCAAATGTCCCTGTAACAATATCAAACCCCCTCTCCTTGGCCAGATTTTCCGTCACGCCCGCTGCAGCAAAGGAGGTGTCGCCGAACGAGGTGCAAAAGATGGCAATTGTGCCGCCAAACGACCGCACGACGGAGAGCTTATATAGGTTCATACCTGCGATCCTGCCTTCCGCGCACGCTGTTGAAGCCAGCATGATCCCCTTGAGGGTGCGGGTGATAAAACTGAACTTCTCAGCACAGTCCCCGACCGCGAAGACATCAAAGTTTTCTGTCCGCATGTATTCATTGACCTTGATTGACCCAAATTCATTGATTTTGATACCTGCTTTTTCCGCCAGGGCAACATTGGGCTGATAGCCGGTGGAGAGAATAACGGCGTCTGCATCGAGTATTTCTCCGCTATTCAGTAAAACACCAGTGACTTTATCTTTTCCCAGAACCTCTTTCACCCCTTCATTGGTCCGCAGTTTCACCCCTCGTTGCATCAGCACCTCCTCCGCTCTGATGGACAGGTCTGCGTCAAAGGCGAGATTGAGGGCATGGGGCAGAATCTCGACGATGGTCACATCTTTATCCCTTTTATTTAACTCATCTGCCATTTCGACACCGATAAAGCCGCCACCCAGCACAACAATTTTTTGAAGTGTTTCAAGTTTCTTCAGGGTTTGGTCCAGATGGATTTTATCTTTTGGGATCGTAAAGGCATTCTCAAGCTCTGCTCCCTTGAGCCAGCCTGGAATTTTAGGGGTAGAGCCGGTCGCCAGGATCAGTTTGTCAAATTCAATTTCCTGGTTGCCGGCTGTCTTGCAGATTTTTTTCTTCAGGTCCAGGGATACGGCTTCATCGATGATTAACTGGATCCCCGCTTTGAGCAGACCCCCATCCGGGCTGACATTCTGATCGCTATTCTCTAGTGTCCCGAAAATATAGGGAATACCGCAGGGCACCATCACTTTTTCCTCTTTACGAAGCACGAGAAAATCTTTTTCCGGATAAAAGGTCTTTCCGGTGGTTGCGGCTGAAATCGCAGCGGCGCTGCCGCCGATAACCAATACGTCTGTTTTCATCTTAACACCCTCTCTAAGAATTAAAAAACCAGCAGCCTAAACAATCTGCTGTTATTATTCCAAACCAATAGTAACTCACTCCTTTTTTGAGGAGATGATGAGACCGGTGTGTGATTGAAATCAAGAGACTCGCAGCGAAGTCCGTCGAGTATGCGTTCAATCACAACCAGGTTTTCGTGTCTATAGCTGAACCTGAATAGCTTTCCAGCGGGCCTGCAGCCCGCCCCAATTCTCAAGCAACAACCGAAAAACGACCGGTTGTTGCTTAAAAGAAACAATCAATAAACGTCAGGTTTCTGCCTAAAAAAAACGGCGAGGCATTCTAGGCTACCCCGCCGTTTTCATTCCGGGAAAAATGGCAGAAAATTTACCGGAAATCAGATTTGGGAGATTTCAGGGTCCATATTCAAAAAACTGTGCTTTGTAGGTGATGCCGGCCTCGTCAAAGTCCAGATACAGATCGGACAGTCGCTGGTTGGCAACAACGATGGCCAGGGGTTTCTCTGTCTTTTCTGTCTCGGTTGGGTAACAACCGAGACAGCGTTGATAGTGACCTGTTTTACCGAGGGTTTCGATGGTAAAATACCCATTCAGAAAGGTTTGCCGGTTGATCGTATGGTCAAAATGCTCGACAGCCGAAACAAATTCTGTATCCACTTCAACCGCAACGCCATGGCCTTCTCTGGCAATATTGATGTAATCATGAATGGTCAGAACGGGCTCCGTCTCCTCTGGACGGGTGTCGAATTTTGTCAGCATCTCCTGCAGCGTAAACCGCTTTTCTTCAACCTCGATTCCAATCTCGCGCATCCTGTGATAATCCCGATAGAGATATCGATTGGCAATCATGACTGCCTGCGAGACATGGGGGCATAAATTGTGGGGACATCCCCGGGCATAGCACTTCCTGAACATAAATGCTTCACCATCCACCATCACGGCGTAACGGCAAAGAAAAATATAGGCCTGAAATGGATTGTCCCTGTGGGAAAAATCCACCGGCAGCACTTCAAATGACAATTCACAGGCAACATCCGATCCGGATCTTTTCAATTCCACCAGATCTGTCACCCGTTTTGGGGGAAAATGGATGGTTTTGTCTTTCATAGAAAAACCTCATGGTTTCCGTCGACGTAAACGGCCTAACCCTGGTTTGTAACTGCAGGGTGCAGGCAGGCTGTCCGCACCCTGAATAAATTAAAATGTCATGACGGCATTGGCTTTAAGGGCCAGAAGGTTTACCTGTCCTGCAGCGGTGACACTGGCCCCTTCAATCAGGCCGGACTCTTCAATACCGCGTTCTTTAATACAGGGACCACAGACTTTCAATTCACCTCCCAGTTCCAGAAAATCGGCCAGTAACTTCTTTACCGGGGGAAATCCACCCGGTTTTTTCATTGTATCCACATATCCCGGCTTTGCCAGGTATACCCCCTCACCCTGTAAAACAATCACCGCTTTAATATCCATCGCCAGGGCCGCTCCGCCCAATACAAACGGCGCAGCTGCCTTTTCGGCATTATCGCCGGAAAAAGTCGCAAAATAGAGGATCATTTCTTGGTTTTCTGACATTGTTTTTCTCCTTTTTGAAAGCTATGAATTATTTGCCAGGGCTCGCTCCCTGACCTTCATCAAATACTGAATCATGGGTCTGTAGAGCTGGTGCGTCCATTTGGCAAAGGGGACTTCAATGACCAGCATGGGAACCGCGATCATTAAGTGAATGACGTATATGGTGTAAGTCGACAAAGGCATTTCCAGTAACCGGGTAAAATGGATCAGGATTCCGGTAAACGTCGTCAGCCAGAGAAGTATGAGAAAGGCCCAATCTGAGGAATGGGTATGTTCATAAACGGGCTTACTTTTCCGTAATCGACCGACAATGGCATAGGTGGTTCCGTACAGAATGGCAAAGGTCGAATAGTACCCGAGAAGTCTGATCGGATTCCAGATTGAATAGATCTCATCCCGTTGAAACCACCGAATACCAACAACAACCAGCATGAAAACAATGGTATAGCCGCTCATGATCAGCAGGTGCACAAACCACTGCATCCGTTGGGTATCGGTATCACAAGAGGCAAATTTCTTCTGGGTAAAAAAATGGATAACAAATTCCTTGAATTCAGCTATAAACAACGAAAGCGGGATACCCCGGATCAAGATTCCCCGTGGCGGTTGTTTGTCCTCTTTGTCTGACAAGCGGTATTGTGCTGGATCCCCAGTGACGGCTTTAAACATTCGGTAACCGTTGCTCAGCAACAATATCCCCAGTACCCCCAGCATGATCAGATCTAAAATCTCAATGACGGTATTTGGCGCAAAAACGTTCAAAGCGACACGATCGGTCAGCATCGGGCCATGAAAGAAATAGAATCCGAATCCAACCAAAAGCGCCACGACGAGAATAGCCATTACCTCAAATAGTTTAGAGGTATAAAACAGGCGGGATATTCCAGTCCAATCGTACTTTGTCGTCAGATACCGCCTTAACCCCATCATGACTTCCCCCGGATTTGCATCACGCGGGCAGGTCTCCGTGCAGTCTCCGCAATAGTAGCATAACCAGGGTTCCGGACTTTGCAGCAGCTTTTCCCTGGCACCTAACTGTAAGTAGCGAATTGTTTTGCGGGGAAAAGGGGTTGTTTCGGTTGAAAGCGAACAAACAGCCGTGCAATTGCCGCAGTTAAAACAGATACTGGCATCTGCGACCCCGAATTTTTTCAAGTCCAGAATAAAATCTGGATCAACACCAATACTCATGATATTTTCTCCGTTCAATAAAACCATTTAACCAAAACGCATTTGCTATCGGTCAGCAACATATATCCAGGAAAGGGTTACTGGGGGACAAGCTCATATTTGAAGTAATTCCCATCCTTAGCTCCTTCAACCACCAGACCATATTCCATCAGACCGGCCACAATCAACATGACCTGAGATGTCGGAATGCTGACAGCAGCTGCAATCTCTGGAACTGTTTTCCCACCGGATTGCAGTTGCTCACTGATATTTCGAATGTCACCGGTTTGATCCTTATTCATTTGTCGAACCTGCTCAATGCGATTGCTACGTGTCTTACGAAGCGTTTTTAAAGCCTCTTTTTTTTCGTTCTTTTCCTTTTCGCTCATAGGGTGCACCATTAACTTAGATTGTGATCTTTCTCCCCCAGGACATTCTCTCGAATGGGAAAACAGGGGATAAGGACAGGAGATTCAAGTTATCCATCAGATCATGCCATAACAATGGCATCAACCATCTCCTCATACTGTTCCAGAGTCCAGCCGTTGATATTAATGGCATTTTCCGGACAGACCGCCACGCAGGCGCCGCAGCCTGTGCAAACAGCCTGAGAGACCCGTGCCTGTTGAGAAACGACACCGTCAATGTCAACGGTTTCCATGGTGATGGCTCCCTCCACCAGGCATGCTGTCAGACACTCACCATGTCCGACACAGCGCTGCGGATCGACTTGAGCAATAAATGGATCCAGTTCCACAACCCCCTTGGAAAGCAAGGTACATGCTTTTGCAGCAGCAGCCTGGGCTGCGTTGCAGGATTCCCCGATATCCATGGGGGCCTGACAGGTGCCGGCCAGCAGCACGCCCGTTTTGGCAAGTTCCACCGGTCTCAGTTTGGGATGGACTTCCTGCAAAAAACGGTCTGCACTGACTGGAAGTTTCATCATCTCTGTCAGATCACTGATATTGTTCGGCAGCATCCCGACAGAAAGAACCACCAGATCAACATCTGCCTCGATCTCCTCACCAAATGTCAACGTATCTTTGACCGATACTTTCATCGGATAGGAACTGTTCGGTGTTTGTTCCACAATGGGACTGTTTTCCGGTTCAAAGCGCAGAAATATCACATTGTTCTTTGACGCCTCATCATAGTATGCCTCCTGACCCCGTCCGTAGGTTCGGATATCGCGAAAATACTCAAATATGTGTGTTCCAGGATGCCGTTTGCGAATTTCTGAAGCGGCCTGAAGCGTAGCCGTACAGCAGGTTCTCGAACAATGTTCATGATAGTGGCCATTTTCATCAGGGGCATGAATACCGGGAATTTGTCGGCTCCCCACACAATGAATGAGGGCAACCCTTCTTATTTTTTTACCATTGATTTTCAACAGGTCACCTTCATCTTTGTCCTGTGCCATGATCCGGATTAAGTGGGGTAAGGTAATAACCTGATCATTTTCTCCATAACCATATTCTTTCTGCCGTGGGATATAAGACTGAAAACCGCTGGCAAAGATCAGGGCCCCGGTTTCTATCGTTGTTTCCTCTGTTGCTGTCGGGACCTTTTCTGAATAAAACCCGGCAAAAGGGATATAATTTCCGACATCTTTGCCACTGCTCGCCAGTCTCTTCAGTTTTTCGAAGTCATCCGGGGAGTCCGGGCGTTTTCTCTGCAGGGTGATTTTGAAATTACCAACATACCCCTCGGCATGGATAATCTGACTGCAGGTATAAACGCTGATTTTTGGATCATTCACCACAGCGCTGGCCATCTCGGTAACGATATCGGCGGCATTTTCCCCGGTTGGAAAAAGCGTATCGAGATTGGCGACCTGACCGCCCAGAAATGGGCTCTTTTCAATCAGAACGACATGGATGCCCCTTTGGGAAAGGTCCTGTGCGGCTCTCAGTCCCGACATGCCGCCACCAATAACGATGGCATGTTTGTGCGCATCCACGCGAATCGGGTCCAGAGGAACCAGTCTCTTTGCTTTGGCAATGGCCGCTTTAACCAGAACAGTCGCTTTTGCGGTGGCCATATCCCCATCATGGACCCAACTGACCTGTTCACGAATATTGGCATGTTCATAGAGATACGCATTCATGTCGGCTCTGCGAATGGCACCCCGGAAAGTTGTTTCATGCAGGCTTGGGGCACAGGAGGCCACAACGACCCTGTCCACTTTTCCGTTCCTGATGTCTTCCTGGATCAGCTCCTGACCCGGATCTGAGCACATAAACACGTTGGTATGAACCGTGCTGACACCCTCAATCCCTTTGACATTTTCGGCAACCTGCTGCACATCCACATGGTCGGAGATGTTACCACCACAGTGACAGATATATACCCCGACCTTCTTTTCCCCTGGTTCTCCATTTGGTTTCGATGACATTTTTAGATTTCTCCTCTGACGATGAAAATTTCGATTCCTTTGTTCAGTCCGAGCTTGTGCCGCACACAGCTCCCTTTGGCCTGTCAACAGGAGATCATTTCAGGCCGCGCTATTCCTGGAAAGGTACTTGGCTGCTTCAATGGCTGCTGCACCGGCCTCGGTAATGGTATCAACGATGTCCTTGGGACCCAATGCAACCCCTGCCGCAAAAACCCCCTCCATATCGGTCAATGAAGGGGCTGTCATCGGTTTAATCGATCTGATAAAGGCATCCGTATCGCAGGAGACATTGCAGACGCCCGCAGGGTTCCATTCTGGAACCATTCCCAACGACAGAACCACCAGATCATGGGCCCTGGTCAGGACTCCCCCGTCTCCCTCCTGGTTCTCATACCTGAGTTTGACGGTTTGATGATCCCCCTGTTCGATTTTTGCAATTTTGCTTTTTACAAACTCAATACCCATGGCTTTGGCGTTTTGAAAAAACTGTTCGTAGCCCTTTCCAAAAGCGCGAATATCCATATAGTAAATCGTAATATCCGCCAGGGGTAAAGAACCGGAGAGAAGCATGGCTTGTTTGATGGCGTACATGCAGCAGACCCTGGAACAATAAGGTATCCCCAGGGATTTATCCCTGGAGCCGGCGCATTGGACGTAGGCGATGGATTCCGGTTCTTTCCCGTCTGAAGGTCTCAATACACGATGATAGGGTCCGTGGGGGGCCAGAAGTCTTTCCATTTCCATGGACGTAATCACGTTCTGGACGTTACCCTGGCCATATTCGGGTTTTTGCTTCATGGAGGTCAGTTTAAAACCAGTCGTCAGAATGGCGGTCGTTGCTTTAATCCTGAATTCTTCCGGCTGTTCGAGATAGTCGATGGCATCGGTGGGACACACTTTGGCACATCGGCCACAAAGGGTGCAGTTGTCCATATCCAACACAGCTATCTGCGGAATCGCATTGGAAAAGGGGATATAGATCGACTTCCGCAGACTGAAGTTCCCCTGCTCTTCATTGGGAATATACACCGGGCAGACATATTCACACTGACGGCAGCCGATACAGGTATCCGGATTGACGTATCTTGTTTTCTGATTGAGGGTTGCTTCAATGCCAGCAGATGAACGCTGCAGCTCTTTCAGTTCGCAATAGGTGAATATGGAAATATTATCATGATGGGCCGCAGAGGCCATTTTCGGCGTGGTAATGCAACTGGCGCAATCCAACGTAGGAAACACCTTTGATAGACGTATCATTTTGCCGCCGATCGTCGCATCTTTCTCCACAATTGCCACCTTAAAATCCTGATCGGCAAGATCGAGAGCAGCTTGAAGACCGGCGATACCACCGCCAACAACAAGGGCATCAAAATTCAATTCACGACTGGCATGCATGAATTTCTCCTGGATATCCGGCATAGAATCCCTGATCAGAAAACATTCCGGGTTGTTTATCGTTATGGTTTTTACTTCAGGATGGCTGTTTTCAGGCGATCTTTTTCTCTCCCTCTGTGGGCAGCCCGATTTCTCGTACTAAACTGTTCATTTCGTTGATATTTTTTAGGAAGGCACGATTGCAGACCGTGCAAATAGCCGTCAGTTTCAGCCTGCGAATGTCGAGCTCCCGCTCCCTCATCATCTTGTAAACACGGTCCAGTCTTTTTGCCAGTGCCGCATAGGCACTTTCATACGGACACTCCTCACCACAGGACATGACAATGATGCCACTGATGCCTTTCTTGAAACAGTCCAGGTAGAATCTTTCCGGGAACAGCACCGGTGCCCTGACTCTGAGAATGTATGTATTGGCCGGATAACTCGAATGGGAGGATCCCACAGAGTCCGCCCCTGGATAGGCACATGATTCGGTAGCCAAAATAAGAATCTTGCCCCCTGTCGTTACCTTCGTCTCGTCTGGCATGATGTTCCTGTTGAAGTCATAAAAGTTGAGCCATGGAACAAATCGAAATCATGTCTTTTGTTTCCATGGCCTTTCAAAAATTTTGGTCCCATTACGCTGGTTTTTACCCAACAAGGTCTATTTTTTCCGTCGGATATAATGTTTGTCATATCCATCGGCTTCCAGATAACCAAGGTACTCATGGCCCACTTTACCGGACCAGGCCGGGATGTCGTTGCGGGTTCCACTGTCGTTGGAAAAAATTTCCAGCACCTCTCCAACCATGACTTTGCCAATACCTTTCTTTGCTTCTAACAGCGGCCCGGGACAAGCACTTCCGCGTGCGTCGACATTACTTGAAAATTGGATGGTACTCAGTTCTTCTGACATTGTTGTCTCCTTGAATTGATTCGTTGACAATAGGTGGTATTGCTTTTTAAAAGACAGTCTGGAAACCAGAACGGATTGGCCTGTCTGCCCTTTACCCGCCAAAATCTCCAGCTCCAAGTGTTTGCATAGCTTCATTGGCTTTCATGCGGACATTGACCAGGGATCGATCGTACGCATCCCGCTCTGCCTGGATATCCTCCATGCCGGTTTCCGGGGTGCATGATTCGCGAATTCCCTCAATCCTTGCATCCATCTCTTCGATTAAGATATGGAGGTCTCCAATATTTGCAGCCAGCGCTCCTTTTGGATCAGCGGAAGCCTTCTGCATCTTTCTGGAAATATCATACACAATCGCTTTCCAGGCGGTCAGTTCCATTTCCATCGTTTTACAACAGTTTTTTGCTTTCATGGGTGTCTCCGTTGTGTCCAGTTTTTGAAAATCATCGGTTACAAGCGACGCGATTTTTCAGGATAACCTGCGTCGACTCAGGTGTCTTTGCTTTATGGTCTATTCTACACGATGCATGCCAATGCCCTGTGATTCGATGGGGAGCCAATTTTTAAATTTTATAAATAGATGAATTTTATGACTTATTTATAAAAATCTGGGGGGTTTCAAAGAGCGAGGTGGGGCTAATCCAACAGCGGGATCATTGACGACCGTCAATAACCAATATGTTACCTTTTTGCTTTGTAACAATAAGATATATTACCGTAACATATTAAGTAACATTATTCTCCAAAAACGGCATCGCAGGATAAGGGACAGGTCCTGTTCTCAGATACCGGTGACTGCTTTGGATTCTTTCAGATGGGGGGTTGGCGCTGAACCCCTGCATTTTAATCAGGGGGGAATGATGGTGGGTTTACCGCCTGCGAGCCAGACAGCTTTCAGAACAGTGCAGCGATGATCATTCTGTTTGTCTGTGAGAAACGTGATTCCTGGTAAATGCGCAGGCTGTTTTTCAGGGGAGTCAGAAACCGCTCCTTGCAGGGATTAAGGCCCCACCTGGGCGTTGTTTTTTTTTGGGGGGGGTCACCGCCCAGGTGGTGGTGTGTGGTAACGGCGGTCAAGCGGAGATGATGATCTTTTCAGGTATGGTGACTTTTTCGCCCTCTCCCTTTCTTTCTGTCTTTTTCCGCAGCCTGCCATAGTAGGGGCTTTTCGACAGGTAACAGGCCGCCAGCGGGTTGTGACCGAAGACCCGGTCCTTAACTGCCAGCACCGTAGTTGGTGCCTGGATGGTTTTCAGGAAGAGCGTATCGTGACCGACACACAGACCCATCATGATCGCCAGATCGACCCCCTCCGCATCAAGCACAGCCGCCTGGGCGATCGGATTGCACATGGTTTCCATCATATCAGGTCCCAGAATTTTTTCTTTCCCTGCCAATCCGATGGACTCTTTGGGAACACCGCCAACCTTGCAGTTTACCGTGATTACGTCCAATCCTTTTGATTCCAGAATATCTGAAACCATGCGCATCTCCTCCTTCAAACCAAGGCAAAATGCCACGCCGATTCGGGTGTAGTTGCACTTTTGCGAGAACTGGATAATCTCCTCAATCCGTGGAAATTTTGTTCTCATGCCGTCTTCAGTTGCTTCATAGCATTCTGCCTCCTGAATGGAGGCAAGCCGGGCAAACTCTCTGATATCAGGTTGGTTGTAGGTTTCCTGGACCTTTTGAATGGTTTCGGGAAAACGTCGCATCGGGCAGAATGTTGGCGCCTCTGCTACCGGTGGCAGCGGTTCATCTGCAGCGATTCGCGGAAAACAGGTGGTCCCCGGACACTTCCCACAGACAGAATATCCTTTTTCTTTTGCTGGGTTCATCTTGAATCAATAGTCATGGTTGAATCGATAGTGATCGTCAGCCGCAAATCCCTTCCATTTTCCGCAAACTGATGGCAACTATCAGAAATATAGTGATTAAATTAATATCTTGTCAGTCTGGAGGTCTCCCCCCTCATACCGAACTTGATCCGCTATCCAGGTTAGCTTATCTTTGAAATTATTCTGGATTCCGTGTCGAGCACGGAATGACAATATTCGAGATCAACATTATGCAAAAATTCAGCTACTTAGAAGAGAACTCAAAACTGAACAGTCAATGCCGTTAACTTAAGACTGTTCCGCACCATAGGGATGTCATTTCAAGAGACGCATAAATCCATCCTGGAGCTCCTGGAAGCCATGGATGGACTCGTCGTTTCTTGAAAGATCAACCCTTTGGTGCGGCAAGCTCGATAATGTTTATTAATCAATGTGCCCTTAAATCCTTCTTGGATTTTTAAAAGCTGTCAACCGGTAATATGGCGACATCTAAAACCAGACCGCTGCCGCTGGGAATCGGGCCGCCGATTATCGTCGGAGCGGTAACCAACCAAATCCATGATCCAAATGCCATTCTGATGATAACCCCTCTTTTCCATTGCCTCCCGATATAGAATGCCTGGTCGCCGGTCATCTTTTTTTAAAAAGCCCTTGACAAGAAAATGTTTGTTGTTTAACGTTTCTTCTCGAATTCATTGTCCCTCTGCATTTGACTCATGTTAATTTCCGCCGGTGTCCGCACTGGTTTGGAACCAGTCTCAACACCGGTTTTAAAAAGGAGATCCGTCATGAAGAAAAAAGCAATTGCTGGCCTTTCGTTTATCCTTCTGATTTTTCTGCTCTTACCTTTTTCCCTGGCCGCCAAAGAGATCAAAACCCTCTCACAATTTCCCATGAGCGGACCGGTGGGATCGTTACCCGAATTTGGCTGGGGGTTCATTGACGCTATCAACTGGGTCAACAATGAGGGCGGCGGTGTCAACGGCAAAAAGATAACCTGGTTCCTGGAGGATATGCGCTACAGTCCCACTGTCGAAGTCGCCACGTTCAACAAGTACGTCGCCGAGCATGACCCCAGCGAGTTTCTGATGGTCACAGGGTATATTACCGGTGGTTTGAAACCGCTGATCAGCAAGGTCAATGAAGAGGAAAAGATCCCCTGGCTGGACGGCTCTTATTCCACCGAGATTTTCGGCGAAACCGGCGGCCCCCAAAAATACCCTTACTATTATTCCCTGGGGGCCACCTACGGCAGCCAGGTCAAGATACTGGTGAAATGGATCAAGGAAAACCACACAGGTCAAGATACTGGTGAAATGGATCAAGGAAAACCACAAAGGAAAAGGGGCTCCCAGACTGGGCTTTGTATACAGTCCCACAGCCTGGGGAAGAGACGGCACCCCGGAAGCCATTGAATATGCCAAGAAACTGGGTGTGAAGGTGGTCGCCCAGGTGGAATATCCCTACACGGCCACATCAGCCACCAACGAGTGTATGACCCTGCGTAAAGCGAAGGCCCAGTATGTGATTTATCATGGATATTCCGGTGCTGCCGGACATACGGCCATCTTTTTTAAGACTGCCAAAAAGATCCTCAAAGATACCCAGCTCATGGGTACTCACTACACCACCGGCCGTTTCCCGATCCTGGTCGCCCAGGAAGCCTTCGACGGGTATGTCGGTGTGGCCACACGGCCCTTTGGGGATGCGGTCCCCCGATCGGCCACCAAGATGGACAACCCCATGATCAAGCTGGCCCACGAATTTGCCCAGAAGTACCGTCCGGAAGAGTATAAGAACGAGATGCGGGGTGGTATCAAGGATATCTTTCTGTATATGGAGGGGCTGACGTATGCGTTCCTGCTGCAGAAAGCCCTTACCGATGCCGATAATGCCGGTGATCTGACCCGTGAGGGCGTCAAGAAAGCCCTCGACAATATGGTCTGGGATTTCAAGGGGATGTTCGACGGCAGGACCTTCTCCTATAAGTCCCACACGATTCCCATGATGCGGATGTACAAGGCCCATGTCAAGATGGTCGATTATCAGGGGAAAAAGGTGCCAACCGGTTACATGACACCCGTCGGGGACTGGATCAATACCGACGAAATCCAGTGGTAACGGATTCCCCTAGAACGGCTGGACATCTTTCCAGCATCATTTTCGGTGCCGGTTCCCCATCATCCGGGTGAACCGCCAAACCGTGATCTTCGGGAAGAACCCGTCTTCCGGCGGCCTTTCCTGAAGATCACGGTGGTTTTAACCCATGGGCAGGGCTGACAGTTCCGTGCAACCCTGTTCGGTCAATCAAGAACTCCTGGAGTGTTTATGACCGATTTCATTCAGGCCGTTGGTGATGGTGTATTCATTGGTTTGGTATATGCGCTGCTGGGTCTTTGTATCGTCATTATTTTCAAAGCCTCAGAGACATTCAATTTTGCGATAGGTGAGTTTCTGGTCATCGGATCCTTTCTCTTTTATGTTCTCTTTTTCGATCTGAGACTGCCCCTGATCGTGGCGCTTCCCCTGGGTCTGGTGGCAGCTGGCATCGTAGGCGGTATTATTGAATGGTTTTCCATTAAGCCGTTGCTGGGACGTTCGCCGTTGTCGATGACGATGGTCACGCTGGGATTGAGTTTCCTGTTGAGGGCCATCGTTCAGTTTATCTGGGGGTCTGACTCCTACTCGTTTTTCATGGAACTGCCGGACTTGACGGTTGAAATCAGTAACTACCTGTTCATTTCGGACCCGATCTGGGCGGGTCTGTTTTCTGTCGTGACCTTTATCATCGTCCTGGTGTTTCTCTATCGGACGCGATGGGGTCTGGCCATCCGGGCCGTTTCCGAGGACCAGGCCAAATCCATGGCCTTTGGGATCAATGCCCGGTTCATTCTGCTGATGATCTGGGCCATCAGTTCCGCCTGCATCGCCGTTGCCGGTATCATGATCTCAAATTTCGGGGCGCTGTCGGTGGGATCGGGTTCCGTGGGTCTGCGTGCGATTCCCGTTGTTCTGATCGGAGGTATGGACAGCATTATCGGAGCCCTGCTGGCCGGCATCATTGTCGGTATCTGTGAATCTCTGGCCGGGGCCTATATTGAACCGATGGGGCTGGTGGGTTTCAAGGAGGTGGCTCCCTATTTTGTGATGCTGCTGGTTCTGTTTATCAGGCCCTATGGACTTTTTGGAACCGTTCGGATCGAGAGGATTTAGGTATGCTGTCAATCAATAATTTACGCGTGGTCTACCACGATGTGATCTCGGTGCTCAACGGTATCTCCATGGAGGTGAAACAGGGCGAGATCCTGGTGATCATCGGTGCCAACGGTGCCGGAAAAACGACACTGCTGCGCACGATCGCCGGCATGATCCACTTTTATGACGGCGATATTATCGACGGGGACATCAAAATGGGGGATGTGTCGATCAATGGGCTGGACTCCTCCGATATCATGAAGCGGTATTCGCTGACCTATGTGATGGAGGATCGGCCGATTTTTGAATATCTTACCATCGAGGAGAACCTGAAGGCCGCCGCCTACTCCCGCTGGGATAGTAAGGTCAAGGGGGATATAGAGAAGGTACTGGGCTATTTCCCGGCTCTGAAAAATACGTTCAACCGCCGGGCCGGCTATGCATCGGGAGGAGAACAGCAGATGCTGGCCATCGGGATGGCCCTGATGACAAAGCCCAGAATGCTGCTTCTGGATGAACCCTCCCTGGGTCTGGCCCCCATGATCACCCGGGAGCTGTTCCAGATTATCCAGAAGCTGAATGAGTCCGGGATCACGATTGTCCTGGTGGAACAGAACGCTTTTGCCGCTCTGAGCATTGCTGACCGGGGGTATGTGGTCGAGATGGGACGGGTGGTCCTGGATGGAGAGGGACAGGCACTGTTGAAAAACGAGGATGTCCGGGAGTTTTACCTGGGTGCCGGTGAATCTGAACGCAAGAGCTATAAGGACGCCAAGCGCTATAAACGCCGAAAACGATGGTTATGAACATGACGGAAAACAACACCCTGCTGGAGATTAACCACCTGACGCTCTCCTTCGGAATGCGAAAGGTACTGGATGACATCAGCCTCTCGGTGCCCCGGGGATCCATCTATTCGATTATCGGTCCCAACGGTGCCGGGAAGACCAGTCTGATCAACTGCATCAACATGCATTATCGCCCCGAAAGCGGCAGCATGATGTTCGATGGTGTTCCCCTGACGGGTCTGCAGCCGAACAAGGTCGCTACGCTGGGGATTGCCCGCACATTTCAGAAGGTGGAACTGTTTCATGGGATGACCGTCCTGGATAACATCAAACTGGGACGCCATTTTCTGATGAAATTCTCGCTTTTCGGCAGTTTTTTTCGGCTGCCGCATATCGTGAAGGACGAAATGAAACACCGACAGGATATTGAAGAGCACATTCTCGATTTCATGGGATTGACCAGTTTCCGATATGCCCCGGTGGGAACTCTCCCCTTCGGTATCCGTAAGCGGGTGGATATGGCCCGGGCCCTGGCGATGAAACCCAAGCTGCTGCTGCTGGATGAAATCATGGCCGGCATGGCGGTTGAGGAGAAAGAGGATATTGCCAGCTATATCATGGATGTACAGCGGGATCTGGATGTCACCATTGTCTGGATCGAACATGACCTCTCGGCAGTGATGGATCTGTCCGACAAGGTCTGTGTTCTCAATTTTGGAAACAAGATCGCCGAAGGACTGCCAGCTGAGGTACAGAAACACCCGCAGGTGATCGAGGCTTATCTGGGCACCCAGGAGGTATCATGAGCAGACTGGAAGAGACGCTGGTCGGGTTGATTGTCAAGAACGCCAGCGAGATGCCCGATGTGGCCGCCATGCGTGAAAAACGGTATGGCGTCTGGCATCCCACCACCTGGCGGGAATTCAAAACCCAGGTTCAGCGATTTGCCCTGGGTCTCAAGGCCATGGGATTCGAGGCTGATAACAAGCTCACCATCGTCGGTGACAACAAACCGGAATGGATCATTGCCGAGTTCGGCTGCATGGCAGCCGGGGGGATTCCAACCGGTGTCTATCCGGACAGCCTGCCCGAAGAGGTTGAGTACCTGATCAGTTATTCGGAATCCCGTTTCCTGGTCGTGCGGGATCAGGAGCAGGTGGATAAAATTCTGACTTTCTGGGACCGGATCCGTCACCAGGTCCTGAAAGTGATCGTCTGGGATTCCCGGGGCATGAGCCACTACTATGACGAGTACCCTTTTCTGGAGGAGTTCAAGCGGGTTATCCAACTGGGTGCGGAACAGGCGGCGGATCGGACCGATTTCCTGAAACAGGCGGCCGAAGCCATGGATCCGATTCAGGTGGCCATGATGCTCACGACTTCGGGGACCACGGCCAAACCCAAGCTCTCCATGCTCAGCCATGAAAACCTGATTTTCGCATCCACCCAGTATGGCAGTGTGACGGACCTGTCCCGGGGAGACGAACTCATGTCCATCGCCCCCCTGGCCTGGATCGGGGAGCAGTCCTTCACGGTCGCGCGATTTCTGACCATCGCCGCCTATTATAATTTCCCCGAAGAGACCGAAACCGTGCGCCGGGATCTGCTGGAACTGCAACCCTATTATTTCGGGGGTACCCCGGCGGTCTGGGAACTGCTGATTTCAAGTATCCAGGCAGCCATTGATAATGCGGACCGCCTCAAACAGGTGTTCTACCGCCTGGCCATCGATACGGCGCTGAAAAGAACCGAAGCGGAACTGGCGGGGACCGCCGTCGGCATAAAGACGCGGATCCTGCATCCTGTCCTGGGTTTCTTCGTTATCCGTGCCCTGAAGAACCGGATGGGGCTGGGACGGGTCAAGTCCGCTATCACCGGTGGCGGCGCCATCTCACCCGAGGTGTTTAAGTACTTCAAAGCCCTGCGGCTGGATCTGAGACAGATATACGGGCAGTCGGAATGTTCCGGGATTGCCTCCACCCACCGCAAAACCGATGTTCGTCCGGAAACGGTCGGGGTGCCCATACCGGGTGTGGAGGTTAAAATATCCGCTGACGGCGAAATCCTGGTGAAGGGGAAAAACGTGCATCTGGGGTATTACAACAAACCGGAAGCGACCCGGGAGGCCCTGACGGAGGACGGATTCCTCAAGACCGGTGACGCCGGTTACTTTGGGGAGGATGGTCATCTGTATGTCTTTGACCGATCCAAGGACATGATGACCATTACGGACGGAACCCGTTTCGCCCCCCAGGACATCGAAACGCGTCTCAAATTCAGCGCCTATATTCGCGATGTGATGGTCATCGGACAGGGTCGACCCTATATCACCGCCATTGTCAGCATCGATATGGAAAATGTGGGGAACTGGGCCAAAAAACGGGGTATCTCCTACACCACGGTCCAGGATTTGTCCCAGCGTGCTGAAGTCTATGATCTGATCAGCCGGGAGATCAGCAAGATCTGTCAGCGATTTCCGGAAAACATCCGGGTTAAACGATTCGTAAACCTTATCAAGGAACTCCATCCCGATGATGGAGAACTGACCCGTACCAAGAAAGTTCGGCGGGGATTTGTCAACGATCGCTACCAGTCACTGATCGATGACCTCTTCAGCGATAAAGACAGGCATCAGCTCGATATCGAGATCCGGTACGAGGACGGTCGGATATCCAATTTCAAAGGCGATGTGACCATCCAGGAGGTAGCCCCATGAAGACAGTTTCCGAATGGTACAATTCCATCTTCTCCTCGACCGCTGTTTTCAGCCATGTCGAAGACGAGCAGATTTTCCGGACCCGGTTTAAACGCGCCTGGTTCAGGGGGTTTCTGATCCTGATGCTGATCATGGTGGTCGCCTCGGAATTCGGGTACGGCGCCAATGAGTACCATTACTTTATCCTCAACCTGATCCTGGTGAACCTGATCGCAGCCATCGGTCTCAACCTGCTCGTCGGTTTTACCGGTCTGCTCTCCCTGGGACATGCCGCGTTTATGGGCGTCGGTGCTTATACCAGCGCACTCCTGATTACCAGGGCCGGATTCCCTCTGGTCGTTTCCATGATTGCAGGCGGTCTGGCAGCAGCCCTGGCAGGGTTGATCGTGGGTATCCCGTCGCTGCGGATTAAGGGATTTTACCTGATGGTGGCCACCCTGGCGTTCCAGATGGTGATCGATTATGGCGTGATCCACTGGGAAAGCCTGACCCAGGGAATCCGGGGGATCGAGCTGCCAACACCGGAATTCCTGGGTCTGTCTCTCCAGGACCAGCAATCGTTTTTTGTTTTTATTTTTGTCATTACGGTGGTGATGATGTGGGGGGCCAAGAACCTGACCCGATCCAAAATCGGCCGGGCGTTTGTCGCGATCCGTGATAACGATGTCTCGGCCGAGGTGATCGGGATTCCGATTTTTCCCTATAAACTGCTCTCCTTCTCCGTCAGTGCCTTTTATGCAGGACTGGCAGGGGCCCTCTTCGCGTCCCTGATGCGAACGGCGATTCCGGAAGACTATCACATCACACACTCCATCATGTTGCTGGCCATGGTTCTGATCGGGGGACTCGGTCGACTCACCGGTACGGTCTTCGGTGTGATTTTCATGACGCTGGTGCCGGTCCTGCTGGACAATTTTTTCAGCTTTCTGAGTATCGTCTACGACCCCAATATCACCATCATGCTGGGACCTGCCAAAGAGTTTGTTTATGGTGGTCTGATCGTGCTGTTTATCATCTTTGAACCGGAAGGCCTGATTGCGATCTGGATCCGTATCCGCGACTATTTCAGGATCTGGCCGCTGCCGTATATCTCAGAGTAGCCCGTGCTGATGAAACCCGGTGGAGATATGCGTCGACCGCCCATTCTTCTCCGGGCCATTGGGCAACCCACCGGAACCCATATGCGGATCGCCCGCAGGTTGCCGGTCCACCTCGGGCTTTATCAATCTCCCCGAACACCCCGTTAAAGTCCCGGACCTCGCTCCAGTGGGGGTGTGCCGGGCTTCGCCAGTTATCCCCAGGATCTGTTTTAGATTGATTTTAAAGTGAAATCGCGGTAAAAAAGAGAAGAGACAACAGGCAGATCATGTGTCGCCGTTTTTGAAACACCCCCTGAATGAGGTCCCATGCGAATTGAAAACTGGAAGGATGTTGAGGAAGTCAAAATTGAGAAATTTCCGTATAAAGGTAAAATGCACGATGTTACCGGAACAAGCGTCCGCTGGCTGTCCAGCCACGGCGATGACGGAAACGGGTATCCCGAGTACGGGTTGCGGTTTTTCACCATTCAACCGGGCGGACAGATTCCCATCCACAACCATTTCTATCACCAGACCATGTATATTGAAAGCGGTGAATTCGAGTGCTATGCCTATGACCCCAAGACGGATGCTGTGGCTGAAACAAAAATATGCGGTCCCGGCACGTCCATCTATATCCCCAGCATGGAACCCCACGGTATGAAGAATATCGGCAGTGAACCGGCGACCTTCCTCTGCTGTATCTGTAATGTCTATGATGACGAAGAAAATCCCGGGTAATGGAAAACAACACCCGTCCACTCATCCTCATTGTTGACGACAACGAAGATAATCGGGAGATCCTGGGCCGCATCATCGAAAAGAAAGGGTATCAGACTGCTATTGCCGGCAATGGGATTGAGGCGATTGAATTCACGACGAAACAAATGCCCGATTTGATCCTGCTGGACATTATGATGCCCGAGCTGGACGGTTTTGAAACCTGTCGCCGGTTGAAGCAGAATGAAGAAACCAGTCAGATACCGATCATCTTCGTCACAGCACTGGCCCGTTCGGAAAGCATCGAAAAAGCCTTTGAATCCGGTGGTAACGACTATATCACCAAGCCCTTTATCCGGGAAGAGGTCATCGCCCGCATCAATCTCCACATTCATCTCAAAAAAGCCAGTCAACAGGTTCTGACCACCATGGCTGAACTGGCCAAAAGCCGGGACGATCTGCTGACTGTCCTGAACCAGCTGCAGGTTGGCACTATCATCATTGACAAGGAGGGATTGATCCGGTTTATCAGCCAGTCCTGTGCCATGATCGAAGGTCTCAACTGGGGGGAGACGGAGGACAAACACTGGCAGGAAGCGCTGCCCCTCAATGCCGAGTCCAAAGTGCGTCTGCAGCAGATGATCGATCAGTCGCCGGAAGAACGAACCCGGGTCGCACTCACCCTGGAATCCCCCTCCAGCCGGTTTTACTGGATGGACGTTGAGGTCCGGGAGGACCCCAGACAGCCTGATCGATCGATTATCTGCCTGTATGATATGACCGAAGTCCAGACCCTGCGTAATCAGGTGAAGCAGTCCAACACGGTGAACATGGTGGGCAACAGTCAGCCCATGCTGGACATGTATCGGGTGTTCGAACAGGTAGCACAGGGGGACTGGACCGTTCTTATCGAAGGGGAGACCGGATCGGGGAAGGAACTGGTTGCCCGTGGGATTCATGCCTCCAGCAGTCGCAGAGACGGCCCCTTTATCGCTGTCAACTGTGCCGGTCTCAATGAATCACTCCTGGCCAGTCAACTGTTTGGACATCGACGGGGCGCATTTACCGGAGCGGTATCGGATCAGGCCGGTTTTTTCGAAGCGGCGGAAGGGGGAACCCTTTTCCTCGATGAGATCGGTGATATTCCCCTGGGGATGCAGGCCAGTCTGCTCAGGGCGCTGCAGGAACATGAAATTACCCGTATCGGGGAGACCCGGTCCCAGAAGGTGGATGTCCGTATCCTGACGGCCACCAACAAGAATCTGGGCCAACTGGTGGAAAAAGGTCTGTTCCGTGAGGATCTCCTTTACCGCGTCAGGGTCGCTCGTATCACTGTACCACCCCTGAGAGACAGAAAAGAAGATATACCCGTTCTCCTGAATACCTTTCTGTCGGAAAAACGCATCACCATGGGAAAACCATCAGTCAAGTTCGCTGCAGAAACCATGCAGATACTGACAGAATATGACTGGCCTGGGAACGTGCGGGAACTGAAAAACATCGTCGATCATTGTATCATTCATTGCAGAAAAGCGGTGATCGAACCCGAAGACCTGCCGGCCGAGATCAACAACCCCGAGGTCCATCCCCTGGAGGCAGCAATGCCGCTGCTGGAACGGCGGATTGCATCTTCCAGAGCCGACCTGCCAGCCGACCCGGATGAAGCGACCCAATTCCGCAACGCACTCAAACAGACCAGGGGCAATCGCAGCCAGGCTGCAAAGTTGCTGGGCATCAGCCGGGCAACATTTTACCGTCGACTGGAACACCTGCAGCTTGATTGATCATTGTCTGATACCATTTCACCCTAACCAGCGAGATGTCTCATGCCTGAAGAAACCGTCAATCTTGAATACCGCGGCAATATTGCCATTGTCACCATCAACCGACCAGCAAAACGAAATGCCTTCAATGCCGCGCTGTTTTCTCACCTGGAGGCGGTCACCCGGCGGTTGCAGGCCAACCTGCCGCGGGTTGTGATCCTGACCGGGGCAGGGGAGAAAGCCTTTTGTGCCGGTTTTGATGTCCACCCGGACAATCCCCTGTCTGTAGACCTTCTAAAATCAGCGGAAAACAACGATAAAGCAGCAGCACAAAAAGTCGTGGGCCGTGTCCGGGAGGTGGTGGACGGCTTGATGGCACTGCCGGTACCCATCATTGCTGCCCTGAACGGGCAGGCGTATGGAGGTGGCGCTGAAACGGCCGTTCGCTGCGATTTGAGGGTCATGGATCCCGCTGCCGTGATCTGTTTTTCCGAAACCCGGCTGGGGCTGATGCCCGACTTTGGCGGTGGACCGGGCCTTGTTCGACTCGTGGGCCCCTCCATTGCTGCCGATCTGATCCTGACAGCCCGACCGGTATCGGCCGATGAGGCACTGGCTTTGAAAATCGTCAAAAGGATCAGCGCCCCGGGGCAGGCATTGGCTGAAGCCATGGCCCTGGGGGAAACCATCGCCGCAAACGGACCCAGGGCAGTCCAGGCCGCGCTGGCAGTGATCCGCCGCAGTCCGGACCTGCCAATGAAAGATGCATTGGCACTCGAATTTGAAAAAGCAGTCTCCCTGATTGCTTCCGGCGAATTTATGCATGGTGTGAGCGCTTTTTTTGAAAAAAAGACCCCTGTTTTTCCCGACTAGGTCAAAAACACCGACATCACCCCCTCTCTGCCGGTTTTGATCACTGACCGGCATCTCCCTTTTGTCTCTTTTCCGTGGCGCTGGCGTTTCACAGGATATGATACAAGCTGTCTCACTATTGTCTCATTTGAGACAGATATGAGACAGACATTCCCCGTTTTACTCCTGCGGCTGGAACCTGGTACTGTATAAGCCATTGAAATATTGTATATATTTTATATTTAATCTCTGGTGGTACAGCTTCTGCATAATATACTAATGAGAATGTACAGTTTTGCTGTGTTGCATTCAAACACCAACAAATCAAAAAAAGTGAGATGAGATGAAAAAACAAGTCGCTTACCTTCTGATTCTGGTTACGATGATCATCGGCGGTTATGGATGTGAATCGAAAAAGGATGAGAAGGTCGCCACTGCCACTACCGGAGAGACAACCCCGGCGGCAAAAACAGCCAGTATCAACGTCAGGGTCAACATGGATTCCCAGTCGAGTGCGGCCCTGTATAATGCGCTGGGCACAGCGGATCAAATCAGTACCATTATCGTAGACGCAACGAACGACGCAGATGAGGCAGCCATTACCTCGGCAGCACTTGAAAACATCGACGGCATCTGGCAGGGGACCCTCAACGAGCTCCCCTATAATGTCAAGATCCGTTTTGTCGCCAAAGCGTATAATACACAGAATGTTGTCATCTTTTCGAGCACCATGACACAGACCCTCGTCGATGGGGCGGACAATGATCTGACCATCGCGCTGTCCTCTGTGGATGACGGCCTGGAACCGGTGAACCCGGTGATCGTTTCGGTAAGTATGCCCCAGAAGGTGTTGATCGACTCAGATCCACAACGGATAACGGTTAAGATCAACCACAATGCCAGTGTTCAATATACCATTGGTGTCACAACCGGGAAAATAGCCGCCGCCTTTAACGATGTACCGGTCAGCACCCTGTCCGGTGTCCATAACCCGGCCAGTGACCTGGAATTCTTTTACAAGGCGCCGTCTGCTCCGGGTGTGGCTGAGATGACCATCACGGTCAAAGACCTGATCGCTTCCGATATTATTGGTGCGAGCTATTATATCAGCATCGTCAGCTATGATCCGGATACCTGGACCGATTCCGGTATTTCCGTGATCGTCGGACCTGCGATTACCGGTATGACTTTCTCACGCAGTGCAACGGGTCTGAAAGCAACCGTCGCCACGGATCCCGCAAGCGGTCTGACCTATGAATGGACCGGGACGGGCGATTTTGCCAGCCTTAATGCCAGCGGAAATCCGATTTTCATTACCGGTTTCAATGACAGTCAGGCGGGTTCGATCAGCGTCAAGGCCACGGATGTCAATAACCTGAAGGCCTTTACCACCCGCACGGTGGTTGCCGGGGACTATCCCTATACGGTTCAGGAGTATATCGTGGATATGCCCGGGATATACATCTACGACGAAACGACTCAGCTGCTCTGGCAGGACAACACAAACAAGATCAGTCAGAAGTGGGCCTCCGCCGTCAGTTACTGCCAGAACCTGAACCTGGTCAACTATGCAGGCTGGCGTCTGCCGACCAAAAACGAACTGGTCAACATGTTCGACAGGAAGACCGATTTCAGCAATTTCTACACGGCCGAATACTGGTCAGCAGACAAGGACCCGGACGACAGCAACAGTGCATTTACCGTCTCCTATGCCAATGGCGCAATCGCTGTTCAGAGTCTGACAAAGAAAAATCTGGTCCGCTGCGTTAAAAACTAAACCCGTTCATACCCGCTTCTAGAGGTCCCGGACCATCCGGAAGTGGGGCGGTATCTCACAGATCTTCTGCATGGCTGGAAACCGCGTTTCCAGCCTTTTTTCCAGCCCCATGGCTTCATAGAATCCCACCGCCGGATTACCCCCATAAACATCCAGCTGAACCGATTTATAGCCCGCATCAGCAGCCCTTGCAAACACATTCTCAAGGAGTCTTCGGCCGACCCCCAGCCCCTGCCGGTCCTTGCGGACAGACAGGAGATGGATGTAGTAGGCGCTTTTGGGAATGAAGTGGATGATATAGTTCAAATGGCGGGAACAGGCTTTCATATGATCGATGAGCTCCGGGCTGAAAACGCCCGCTGTTTTTTCTCCGGAGCGGCTTTTCAGAAAATCGTGTCGATCACCGCCGTATCCCTGCTCAAACCCGAGCAACTCACCGTTTTCCAGGGCGACCGTGGCACAATCATGGGAGTATGAGCATTCGGCCGCCTGCCAGAGGGGTGTGATCCAGCGGCTGAAAAGCGCCCGGTCTCCCCTGACCAGACAGCCAAACACTTTGGGATCAGTCTCAAAAACCAGATCGGAAATCCACTCATCATACCTGCCTGTTTCTGCAGGTACCAGCCGGATTGATTCAGAAATTCGATTCATATGGTCCTGATGATTTATTTGTTTTTGGTGTGTGAAGTCATTGCCTGCTGCATGTGGTCCACATGTGATCAGCAAATTGTCTGCCGGTCATTTCGGGTCTTCCAACGCATATCATTTCGCCGGCGGCGACAAACCTGCTGGACATGGGTCTTGTTACATCGAATCGCGATGTTTACTGCGAGAACACAGATTTCACTGGAATCAGGCTACCCGGATGTCAACGGTCTTTGTATGCGATGCCGGACACAATTCAAGAGCCAGGGCTGAGACAGAATCAGCGGGATTGATCATGGCATCGGGAACAGGACTGAAATCCTCCTGAATAGTGATACCCATTTCAAAAAACCCGGTTTTCGGTAACTTATCAGACACCAATGGGAATTGGCAACGTCACCGCACCTTGAATGGTACTGATGAATCATTGCTTTGTGAGGTCCGGGATGTGTCCGACACACTCAGTCTCGAGCGCCACTGCAACCTGGCCGAAGAACGAACGGGCGGTTCAGCCGGGATGAATCATGGCAAGGACAGCCGAATTTACCTTACTTTTAAAAACGGATACCCGACTCTGGAAAAGGCTGATATGATTATTTCAGGCTCAGCCAGTGATAAACGGCTTACAGTTTTTTAAAATATATCTTTCCAGAAGGGAAAGGGAGGGATATTGTTCTGTATCTCAAATCGGCTCATGAAAACAGGGTTTTACAGCCCATTTCCAATAACGGGATAACGGGATCGGCATGCCTGAGGAACTGGACTGGTGCAAAACAGATTCGTAACTATTCACCTGCGTACGCCCCAAAGGGTTTGTGTTTAAAGAAACGCATGAATCCTCCTGGAGCTCCTGGAAACCATCCCTGGCTTCCAGGGTTCTTGAAACACAAACCCTTCGGGGCTGAGCGGAAATTGAACTGAATAGATACACAGATTCATTGGGGTTTAAGCTGGTCCGGAGTCTGGTTGAAGAACAACTGGGCAGAACAGTTGACATGGAAAGCAATCGCGGAACAAAATTCACCATCAAATTCAGAACCGATTTCAGCGGATCTTAAACGTGGAAAATAAACGGGCGCATCGTCGATCACTTCTCTATTTTTCTCTGGTTTCTCTCCTCACTGCGGCACTTCTGTATCATTTTGCCAGGATAAACTACCTTTTATTTCATATTATTGCAGAAATATTCAGTATTGTTATCGCATGTGCCGTATTCATGATTTCATGGAATGCCAGAAAGCAGATTGAAAATACATTCCTGGTTTACCTGGGCATCGCGTATCTTTTTATTGGTATTATTGATCTTTTTCATACACTGTCCTACGTGGGCATGAATATTTTGGCTATATCCGAGTTTCCCAAAAGGCTAACTACCAAGAGATTCAGCAGATCTGGGACATAGCCGATGATTTGTGTTAATCAAAAAACAGATGAAATCCGATGTGTATTATCGGATCCAAAGAGCATAAAGTGAGCGCTCCACCATAGATACAGAAACTGTATCCCCAAACCCCTGGTCTTATGCGAAAGCTCGTGCCTCGCTGCCGCACAAGACGAGCTTACTTGGGGAATGTCTATATCCATGGTCGTTCGTTCATTTATATCTTCGGAAATCCCGTTACAAAAGCATTTGGGAAACTCGGATACACCCAATATTTTCACCGACTATGACTATTATGCCAATCAGCTTTGGATTGGCGCCCGTTATCTGGAAAGTCTGAGCTTACTGGTTTTTTTTATCTTTTCCGGTTCAAGAACCAGGTTTTCATTTGGTTCGGTCTTTGTTTTTTATGCATTCGCCACCACAGGCATTCTGCTTTCAGTCTTTTACTGGAAGATCTTCCCGATCTGTTTTATTGAGGGACAGGGATTGACGCCATTCAAAAAAACAAGTGAGTACATCATTTCAGGTATCCTGATGCTGACTCTTTTTGTTCTGTACTACAGACGAGATCAATTTGACAGTTACATCCGCAAGCTCCTGACATGGTCACTTTTATTGACCATGATGAGTGAACTGGCGTTTACGTTCTATATCAGCAATTATGGTTTTTCCAATCTCGTCGGGCATTACCTCAAAATCGCCTCTTTTTACCTCATATACAAAGCGATCATCGAAACAGGGTTAAAAAGGCCGTTCAGTCTTCTATTCCAAGGCTTGAAAAAAACGGAAGCAGATCTCAGGATCACCAATGCGAATCTGATCCAGGAAGTTGCAGTACGAAAACAGGCAGAAGAACAAATGAATATCACACTCAGGGAGAAAGAGACCCTGATCAAGGAAATCCATCACCGTATCAAGAACAACATGGCAGTTGTCTCCAGCCTGCTGGCACTTCAGGAGGACCGGGTGACGGATTTTAAGACAAAGGAGATTTTGAAAGACAGTCAAAACCGATTACATACGATGTCCATGATCCACGAAACCCTTTATCGATCCGACAATCCAGCATCCATTGATTTGCAGTCTTTTCTACCGATGCTTGTGGAATCCGTCTTTCAAAGCTATACAATCAGCCAGAATGTGAATTTGAGCAGTGACATCGAGAAGATCAGGGTCGGTGCGAAGGAGGCAACATTAATCGGTCTGGTGGTCAATGAACTTATTACCAATGCCATCAAATTTGCTTTCCCCCATAACCGGAAAGGAATGATCGCCCTTAAACTGGAATCGAATACCAATCATGAAGTCGTCATGACCATTTCCGACGATGGTATCGGATTGCACGACGAATCAACCAGGCACAGCAAAGATGGTCTTGGGTTAAAACTGGTTACCAGTATGGTTGAAAACCAGCTGGATGGTTCGATTAAAAGAGAAGATACTGTTGGGACAAAATACATTGTTCAATTTAAAATTGACGAGATATGAACAGGACAAAAGCAGCTATCCTCATCGTCGAGGATGAAACCATCATCGGCCTGGGAATTGAAGCCAAACTGCAAGGGCTGGGGTACCAGGTAACCGCCATTGTCAATACCGGAAGGAAGGCCATCGAGAAAGCAGAAACTGACCGTCCGGACCTGATCCTGACGGGTGTTCTCATACAAACCATCATGCTCTGTTGGGCACAACGAAACATGAGAATGATATCGCTCCATTTCGCCAAGATCATCTAGAAACGCGTCTAATCAACTGAAACGGCTTCACACCAGTCGCTTCCGTGTTGCTATGCTCATACAGATTGAACGAGTGTAAGCAACAATTCAACTATGGGCTTCTCCGGCAGGGATCGTGGTTGATTTCAAGGTTCCCAGTTTGTGGGATAACCGGTTGGCCGTTTCTGTAAAGATGTGTTTTTTGGACATATCATGGCTGATCACGGTGTCCATGGCATCAATGGCCAGGTTGACGATTTCCTGATGGTCCGTATCATTGTAGAGTCCATGACTCAACTCCGCCATAAAGGCCAGGTTAAAGTAGGCATCCGTTTCATAGGGTTGACAAAGGGACTGGCCTTCCAGTTTGGTGACGGCAAAGGCGTTTTCCCTTAAAATGGTCTTGCCAATCCTGGACATGACCTCTTTCTCCCCTTCTGCAGCCGCCAGTTTGAATTTAACGAAATTACGGGTGGAATTGATGGCTATTTTTCGAAGCAAAAAGGATTTGTGGCTTTCTGGCAACTGAGCGAGGATTTTATCAACGACAGGAAACAGGATCGGTATCCGGGCAAAGGCATTGGCGATGGCATGGGTGTAGGCTATTGTTTCACTGGCGGTCCCCAGTCTGTTTTTTTTTGTCAGGTCGCCGTTGACGATATGATGGGTGACCTCCAGAATCAGTTGAAAATCTATAATACTTGTATGTTGGGAGGATTTCATTCTTTTCTTGAGAATGTTGATAGTCTTCTGGATACTCTCTCTATCTGAAAGAAGTTGTTCCCCGATCTGGATCGCATTCAGGAATTCCCGTTTGAAGCCTTCCAGACTGGGTTCCTGCAGCATCTCTTCATAAATGCTGATCTGGAATCGTTTGTAGCGATCCAGATAGGAAAAATAGATTTTAAAGAACATCTCTATGTTGGCAAGACTGATCTGATTGCTCAGCAGTGCCGTGGCTGCTTCCTTGACCGCCATTTTATAGCCGGTCAGGGATGTATCCTTATTGCTGGAATTCAGCACCATACCGTAGGTGGCAGTCGCGGACAGCATCAGCAACAGGCCGTTGTCGGGATATTTTTTCCTTAGTTTGGTCAGCTTGACCCGGGTGTTGCCGGGAGCCTGAGCCACTGCTGTTCGCAACTCCTTGACCTCGTCTTCCTTCAGGGCGCGTCGCTTGAAAATCCCCAGAAATTTACGTTTCTTTTGCGCATCCTGATCCACCGCTTCTAGTTCCCAGAATGGGTTTTTGTGAGATGAAGGGATGGCCATGGCCTCCTTGACGTTATTTTTCAGTTCCAGGTCAATCGGAACTGAACCGTCGGGTCGACTGCCGGTATCTGACTGTTCAGGGTTGTTTTTCATCCTTTTTTCCATGCCACACCGATCCTAAAATTGAAAGGGATTTTTATTGGGCTTTTTGCCGGCTGGTGATTCCGAAACCGGTTTTTTTACCGGACTGAGGTCTGCAGAGGGCTCGTTTCGCTCTGTTTCAGCGGGGTCTTTTTCTCTAAAGATCGGTTTCTCATCCACCATCCCGGCACCTGAATTTCGGGGCGGGTCCGCTGTTACGCTTTCCTGTGGTATCGACGAGGCATCATCATCGAAGGAGAACAGGGAGCCCAGTGTATAGATGGACTTTGGTTCTTCTTTAATCGGAATCAGCTGTATTTTGTCATCTTCATAACGGCTGCCGGGATGAACCATTGGTTTATCGGAATCGACGGCCTTCTGGACCTGAGCCGTCACGATAGTGCCTTCTGACGTTGGATCGACAAACGGCTCTTCGACGAACCAGTCGTCATCACTGACCGGTTCGGTGTCCTCTTTTTCACCGACGAGGGATGGAACGGAATTTTCATTAATTCCCAGCACTTCGCAAAGTACCGGATATAGAGCAGAAGCGTCATCCAGGGAGTTTAACCGATAAGGGGCCACCTGCAGGCTCATCATTCCGGCAGCCCCTTTTTCCAGACCGATCAGCAGATCCAGGGTTGTCTTCTGTCGGCTGGCTGCGATCTGATCCATGGGATCCAGAATTAAAACGGGGACGAAAGGCCGTTGAGACTGGTTTCTCATCTTCAGGCATGCAACCAGCTCGTGAAATGGGTAGGCATCATAGTTGAGGATATACAGATCATAGGCATCGTTATTAAAATCCCGGATCCCGGGCAGGACCGGGGATCGCTCGATCCGTCCTGAAATATCACCCGGTTTGACGCGAAAGAACGTCTGCAGCAGCATATCGCTGACCGAGATATGTTTTGAAGCCAGGAAAATAGACACCCGGGAGAGCAGATCATCCTCCCAGTTGACGGATTGTTTTCCCCAACGTTCCAGAAAATAGGGTTCTTCCGGGCTGGTATGGACCAGCCGGTTCACCTTGGCGATCCCACATCCCAGGATAGTCATTTCCAGCTTGTTCAAGGTATGAATCCCCAGAATCTGCTGGTAGGTTTTTTCCGGGTCCAGCGGGTTCTGACCGGCATATGCATTCATTTTTTTGAGCATCAGCGTCACCAGGGCATTCAATTGTCGCACCTGGGACTCAATCTCCTTTTTCTGCTTTAGCAAATTGCTCAGGGTGTGAAGGTCCGCGGGATTCAACTTAATCAGTTCGGGTTGCAGGACTGCTTTTTGAGACTTGATCTGTTTGATTGTCTTCGGGTCGGTGAAGGCGGCAAGGAGGTCTTTGACGTAAAACGTCAGTTCCGGGTTGTCATCAACCTCTTTCTGGATCTCGGTGATGTTCTCCGAAATCATCTGAATATGCCTCAGGAGACGTTTTCGTTTCTTGTTCAGGGCCACGTATGCGGTTTCGTTCAAACCGCCTTTGGCTTCGGACGTATGAAGTTCATATTCGGCGGTTTTCAGCAGCAGCTCCAGTTTCTGTCGTTCCTTGACCAGCTTTTCCGTTCTGACCGCCAACTTCGCTGGATCCTCATTTTGCTTGCGAACCTCTTTGCGGGTCAGTTCAGGGCTTTTCATCAAGCGGAATTGCACCGGCATCATCCCCTTGTCTATTTTCCAGGGATTGTAAAAGACAACTTCGTGTTCGTCGAAAACAGAGCATTTGGATAGAAAGTCGTGGTGGGTGACCTCATGTCCGGGAACTCTCTCCTGGTAAAGCTGTTTGAATTCACTGAATGTCCTGCCAAATGTATGTTGGCTCATGGTTGTCAGAAATCGTTTGCGGAACCCCTTATCCTCCAGCTGGTCATAGCTCCGCTCTCCCATATCGTCAATCAGCAGTATTTTGACATATTTTTTCATCACATCGCCCAGGGTGAAAAGCTGTAGGACGTTGTCGATGGCCTGTTTGAGGAAATATCCCAGGAGATGGAAATAGCCACTGTCAACCGTCTGCATTTGATCCTTCAGATTTTTGATTGCCGACTGCCGTTCCTCGATCACTGACAATTTCAAACGGATATTCTGCTGGAAACTGGCCAGATTCTGGAAGTGTTCATCCTTTTCCTGGATCTGGATCGCTTTCTTCAGCTGTAAAAATCGTTCCTCCAATACGGTCAGATTCCCCGTTTCCCTGGGAAAGGGGGTCATTCTGGTTTCGGAAGGGGTGCCTTTGATCTCAAACAAATCCGTCTTTGATGGGGGTTTTCCTGGCGGATTCACCGGAATCGGCTCCTTCTCAGATCCTGATGCCGGTAAATCACATTGAAAGGCCAGTATCCGGTCATAGGAGCTGAATTCTGCCGGCAACGTGTCCGGTCTGGTGATGACCAGGGTGATACCGGTGTTTTTCAGTCTGCCTGCCAGGGATGCCTGGTACAGATCGCAATAGTCCTTTGGCATACACAGGATAATACGCTGGTCTGCCTGCAACTTTGACAGTCCCTTCAAGAAGATGAAAGGGTCCTGGCCCTTGACAGGCTGCTGATCTGGCTGCTTGATGATTTGAGACATTTTTTTAGCCCTCCCGCAGTGGCTTTTCGGTTCAATTGGTGGCTGAGACTTGCTGCTGCTCCCTTCTCAACCATTCGGTAGCAAAATAGACTTTATCCAATAACTGTTTGCGTGAGAATGGTTTGATTAGATATCCCCTCACACCGACGCTGAGGGCCTCCACAATGGATGCCTTATTGTCTACGGTGGTCAGCATCAGAAAAGTGACGTTGCGAGCCAGCTCTTCGACCTGCATGATTCGTTTAACCAGCTCTATGCCTGTTAATTTGGGCATGATCCAGTCACAGAGGATAACATCCACCAGCGGTTTTTTTTGCAGAAGCACCCAGGCCGCTTCTCCGTCACCCGCCTCTGAAATCTGTTTTACTCCGGCATCTTTGAGTACCTTGATCGTCATCTGTCGGATCCGGTCGGAATCATCCACCACCAGGAATGTCAGATCCCGGACGACGGACAGGTCAGCCTCCTCATCAGTTGGCGCATCAGCGGTAGATGACGGTTTTGGTTTTGAGACAGGGGCGAACAGCTGCTGGACTTTAGCAGAGGTCTCTTTTTCCCCCATCTGTTGTTCAGCATAGAGTGCACCCAGCACCTCCCAGACTCTGGAAGTGAAGGGGTAGTTCTCGCTATCCGAAGCGGGGACCTCCCGACAGGCCAGGGCCAGGTTTTCAAGGTGGTTTCCCTGTGACATCATGGGCAGGATCAGGGCCCGGATCTCGTCTTTTCCCAGACAACCCATCCACATCACCCGCTGGGTGGGGGTGAGCGTGCTGAGTGTCTCCATAAGTCGTGTTTTTTGCTCCACCGGCAGTTGCATGAACAGAAAATGGTGCTGCCGGTATCGTTCCCAGGCATCGTCCCGTTCCAGCCGGTCTCTTGTAAAACCGATCCTGTCCGGTATGATGGGTAGAAATTGTCGGATCTGAAGGGGAACCTGTTTTTTCGACATCAGCAATTCCATGGCGATGTTGAATACGGATATGTAGATGGACCGCAGACAGTTGATCGCGTGCAGACTCAACGGATCATGATGATTGGGATCGGCACGGTCACATATCCGGTTGATGAGGTCTCCCATACGCGGCCAGGCGTTTATCTGCTGCTCGTTGAGCAGACTGTTGGCCAGGATGGTCGGCTCCTGCTCAAACGCTTCCAGAAACCGGCTGATCATGTGAACCGCCTTGACCTGCAGGAAGCTGATATACCCTCTCCGCAGCTGGCTGAAAACCCCTTTTTTATATACGGTCAGGTTTTCCAGGTATTCAAAATATGACGGAATACTGCTGGCCAGCAGCAGTGCATCCAGCTCTTCAGACAATTCCAGTATTTCACCCTGGTTGCCGTCCGTCTCTGCAAAGAAGCGTGGACGGATCAGTTCTTCAAAGATTTGAGGTATTGTCTTTTTCAGCTCAGCAAAGAGCTGGCGTTTGACGTAACTTCGATCGCCGATTTTCAAATCCTTGATTTTTACCCACTCCAGTTTTTCTTTTTGAGACATATCGTGCCAGGCTGGATATTTATTCAGCATCATATCGCTGGCACTGAGCATTTTAAAAAAGTGTGCATGCATCTCGGATAGCTGATAATAACTGAAGCGCGCCGTTCTCACCACGGCCAGTATCGTCTCCAGCATTGGCAGGGAAATATGGGATATCTGCAGTAATTTCTTATCTTTAGGGTCGTGCACGTTAAGATAGAGCATCGTTCAACTCCTGTTCTAAAAAATCGGCCTTTTTGTCTGGAATGGTTATCTCACCGAGCGTAACGGGGATCTGCAGACAAACACGGGTTCCGCTGTTTTCTCGGGATTCGATGGAGACTGCGCCACCCAGGGCTTCCATTTCAGTTTTGATCAGACTCATTCCCACGCCCCGACCCGAGATCAAGGTCATCGAGCTGGCAGTGCTGAAACCCGGTTCGAACAGAAGTGCCAGTATCTGGTCCCGGGGCAGGTTCTGCCGCATCTGATCAGCGGTGGATGGATCGATCAGGTTCAACTGCAGGGCCCGGGCCACCGTTTTTTCCAGATGTACCCCCTTGCCTTCATCCTTGACACAGATAACCAGCTTGTCACTGTTCTGCATGATCATCAGTTGAATCTGGGCTTTCCCCGGTTTTCCAAGCAGGCGGCGTTCACTGGGGGTTTCAATCCCATGGAAAACGGCGTTCTTGACCATTTGAATCAGGCAGGAACTCAGCCGGTGCAGGATCAGCAGATTGACCAGAACCGGGGTCTTCTCAATCACCTTGAACACAACCTGTTTGTTCAGCAACCGGGCCGTGTCTGTGATGATCCGCTGCAACCTGGGAAAGACAATATCGAGTTTTACTTTATCCAGGGCAGACAACTCATTTTTCAGTTTCAACAGTGTTCCCCCATCCCCGTGATGCTGGTTGCCATTGTGACGATCATCCAGCAACCGGTTCACCGTTTGTTTAATCTGCTGAAACTGTTTCAGCGAAATGCGGAACTCAGGCTCCCGGGAACGGGAAAGACCCAGATCTTTGGTTTCCTCTGTATGGCACAGACTCTTGGATACGACCAGCAAAGATAACAGGGTCTTGAAAGCAGTGGTCAAATAACCGGAGGCAGCCGGCTGAGCAGTGCTTTTAACGCTTTCCGCCAGACAGTCTTCGACTTCATGGGAAGCTGCTGCGATTGTATCGAGGCCGAAAGACTGCCCCATCCCCTTGACAGAATGGATCAATCCCGCGATTAGCGGATGGTTCACTGCCAGAGAATGGGGCGTGGTCATATGGGACTGGGCGATCTCCAGGGAGATCTGCATTTCGTTCAGCGCTTCCGACAGGTTTGCGTGATGTTCAGCCTCTGCGGCCATCACCTCCTCCATCAGTTTCATGGTTGAGTACTGGAACTCCTGGGTTTTCTCCTCTGTGTCCATGAACCTGAATTTCCCCAGGACTTCAGAATAGGTTCTGGTTTTGCTTAAATTCAGTGTAAAAGAGAGCTCTATCACTTTTCCCAGCACGGTTTCAAAGGTGAATCCGGGCGCCAGGTCGGTCAGTTCATCCCTGTTCATGGTCTCCAGCATAAACGGGTCGCCCAGCATCTTGAGCCAGCGTTGGAAGTGATCCTGCTGATCCCTGGGCTGGCTGATCAGGATCGTTTGCAGGATGTTTTTCCCTTTCAGGTTTTTCCAGGTGGGAAAATGCATCTGCCCAACCTGGGAATGGCTGAAGGTCTCCTGGATGATCAGGCCGGTTTCCGTTTCGATCAGGACCAGCAACTGTTCCAATTTGCTGAGCATGTTCTGGAAAGAGGAGAGCTCGCTCTGGTACTCCCTGCTCTGGGTCACGTCATCAATCCCGATGTCAAAACCGGTCGTCTGTTCGGACCCATCAGTCGTAAGATGATAAAACAGTCTGAATATCCGGGTACCCCCGTCCGGGTGCCGGTAGGTTACCTCATCCGGCAGCCGTTTCAATTTGGTGGAGAGACTCTCCGTATGGTTGCTGGCAAAGGCCTGGATGGCCTTGTCCCACTTGTCAGCCAGGGGGTTGCTCTCAGCAAACAGCAGTTCACTGAGCCTTCTGCCTGCCAGCTGCGTGATTCCCAGGTAATCGATGCACCGGCTGGAAAACTCGTCGGTAATCAATCCATCCAGATTGATCTTGATGATGCCGTGGGGGATATGTTTCAGGATTTCACTGAACCGGTGACTCAGTGACTGCAGACGACCGGTAATTGTCTGGAACATCTTCAGGCGCAAGGCGGGAATGGTGTCCACCACTGAGAGGAACGTCTGCCGCTCGATTTGCCAGACCTGGCATGGGGTGACGGCCCTTGCCGTAGCTGACGCGGTTGCTTCCCCTGAGAGGCATGACATTTCCCCCAGCGAATCCGTCGCACCTCTCTGGGCGACCCGATCATTGTTCACCAGAATATCCACCAGGCCCTGCCGGATAATATAAACCGCCGACACCGGTTCTCCCTGGATCAGGATGTCTTCCCCGATTTCTTTCTGTTTCAGGTGCAGATGATCCCCGATCAGGTTCAATTCGGCATCATCGAGCTCTTTAAACAGGGGAACGGTGCGTATTCTATTAATCACGCCACTTCTGCCGGTGCCTTCTTTGTTCTGGTCCGGATGATGGATGTCCACCTGAGCCTGCTGCATAATTTCTCCTATCCCTTGATGGCATCCAGCGCTTTGTCGAGCGAATCGAATACCGTCAGCAACTGGTCGATGCCGGTCACGTTGATGGTTTTCAGCACAAATGGGGAGACCGCCAAAATAGACAGTGTCCCCCCGATACCGTCCAGCTCCTTGTAGATCCACATGACCACTCCGATTTCCGAACTGGAGAGCCACTCCTTATCTATCAGGTCCAGAAACAGGGTCTTCAACCCGGAAGATTTTAAATCGGCCATGGCATCCTTCACATGGGCTGGATCCTCCAGCTCGGTTTCAGGCCGCCAGATGGCAGCTTTGTCTTCCTGCAACAGGTCAATTTTCATGGTGTTGATCTCCAAATTGTGTTAAACCACCTCCAGGGCGATCATGGTGACATCGTCATTAAAGCCGCGATGGTTGGAAAAATCAAAACAGAACTGGTATATGGCTTCCAGCAGCTGGTCAACAGGCTGCCGGCTGTGTGTGAGCAGGAAGGCTTCCAGTTTTTCCCCATCCAGCATCTCTCCTTTGCCATTGGTTACCTCCAGCATACCGTCTGTATACACCAGCACCTTGTCTCCAGGTTGCAGGGCAATGGATTTTGATTCAAAGGGCAGTCGCGGTTTCTCAAACATCCCGACAACCATTCCCGATGTCTGGAGCTGGATCAGTTTTTCAGCCCCGGGACGTATCAGATACCCGGGTGGATGCCCGGCGCTGGTGTATGTCAGGACCTTTTTTCCTAAATCGTAATGACAGTAGAACATGGTCGCATATTTACCGCCAGGCAGTTTGCCTGCCAGAAAGGCGTTTGACAGCTGCATAAAGGCATCCGGGGGTGAAAAGCTGCTCCTGCTGTTCTTGAACGTGGTCAGGTACAGAAAAGAGAGCAGAGCCGCAGGAATACCATGCCCGGTCACATCCCCGACAAGAATGCCCAGGCTGCCGGGATCATCTGTCACCAGATCATAAAAATCCCCGCCGATCTGGGCCATGGGGTGGTACTTGACAGCCAGTTTCAGATCCGGCAGTTCAGGCGGCTCTGCCGGAAGCAGCGCCAATTGTACCAGTCGGGCCTGCTCCAGCTCTTCAGTCATCTGCTGGTAGACAGTCTCCAGTTTTTTCTGCTGGATTCTGATCTTTTCTTCTGCCTTCCTGCGGTCCGTAATATCGGTCTGAAAACAGAGCGCTGCCGGACGGTTTTCCCAGTCGAACGGGATCACCCGGGTATCCAGCCAGCGAATATCTCCGGATTGATTGATAATCCGATAGGTAACCTCATTCGATACCGGTTCCCCTCTCAGGCGCTTAAAATGCCGCTCCCTGACCATCTCCAGGTCATCTTGATGTACCACATCGGCAAAGTCCCCCGATTCATTGCCGTTTTCGTTTGCAGTAAAGCCATTCAGTTTCCGCTTCGCCGGATTAAGAAAGGTGGTTTTCCCGTCCTGTGCGACAAACATGGCGATGGGGGAGTTGTCAAAAATAATCTTATGCCGGGCTTCGCTTTTAACCAGAGCCGCTTTTAAACGATGGCTTTCGATGGTCCGACCCAATTTTTCAGCCAGGGTTTTCACCAGCTGTTGCTCTTCCTTGAGAAATGGTCCAATATCACCTGCAGGTCTCTCTTCGGAATAAAAAACCACCAGGTGACCGATTGTCTGACCCTGGTTTTTGATGTCAGCACGGATGGACCATTTTTCCAGGACAGGCAGTTCTCCATGGGGGGAGATGATCTCTTTTCCATCCTGAAATACAATGCGGGAATGGGTCACTTCGGGATATTGCATTGCCTGGGAAATAAGATCGATGGCACCGGAATAGATACCGTCCAGGGTGATGTCTGTTCTTTCAACCAGTTCTCCCATACCATACAGGCAGTTCATCTCCTTGATCCGTTCGTTGAGTTCTGCGGTTTTCCGACGCAGTTGTTCTTCAGCAGCCATCCGGTCGGTGATATCAAAACCGGTACACATGAACTCGACCAGTTTTCCCGAGTCGTCGAAAACGGGGGTATTCCGCCAGGAGACCCAGACCTGGCGGCCATCTTTGCGCCGGTTTTCATTCTCATTATCATTATATTTGTCTGGATGGTTGATCATCTCCTCCAGCCACATCCCCATGTCTCGTCCGGTGCTTTTTTCAACATCCGGTGTGATGGTCTCCAGGATATTTTTTCCCAGCACCTCCGCTTCAGAATAACCAAAAAATGTCTGTCCGAAGCGATTCAAAAAGGTGAAGTTGAACCGACTATCGGCCTTCATGATAACTATGTTCAAAGACTGGACCAGCTCCCTGTACTGCGTTTCGCTTTGACGGAGAGCAGCTTCCATGTTGAGGCGTTCGGTGGTATCGATGATAAACCCCAGTACCGCGGGCCTGTCGTCCCAGAGAAAAGCGGAGGATTTGAGATCTACCCGGCGGTTATCGCCGCTCCTGGTTTTTACCCTGAAGGAGAAAATACCGGTCGGAAGGTTCCCCTGGGACTGTTTACGGAGATCCTGCAGAACCCCTGCCAGGTCATCCGGGTGGATGAAATGGGCAACAGGGGTACTTTCCAGCTCATCCGGCCGGTATCCAAACAGGGTCTCTGTTTCTGCATTGTGAAACACGATCCGGTCGTCATGGACCACAATGATGGGTATCGGGGCACTGTTAAACAGGGACTCGTAATTTTTTCGGGTCCTGAACACCTGCTTTTCCAATTGTTTCCTGGGGTTATATCCCGAATAATGCTTGTTATATGAATATTATCGGTCGCCGTCCAGTGAGCGAGTGTCAGTTCGATGGCCAGTTCATGACCGTCTTTGTGAATCCCGTAAAGTTCTACGGGCTGGGTAATTTTCCGCTGTCCGGTTTGCCGGAACCGGCTGAAACCGTTCTGGTGAGATTCCTTGAAGCGGTCCGGGATCAGCAGGTTGATATTCTTTCCCAGCACTTCAGTTTCCGCATACCCGAATATCCGGGTTGCGGCATTGTTCCACAGATTCATGATGCCTTCACTGTCGGCACAGATGATGGCGTCACTGGCATTCAGAAATATGGATTTGAAGCGGATTTCACTTTCCCTGATATTGGTAATATCCTTACCGACACAGAGAATACCCCGGGACTGGCCGTTTTCGTCCCACAGGTAGGAAACGGAGATGCGGAGATAAACCGTGCGACCAGACCGGGTCGGATATACCCCTTCAATCATTCTCAGAAATCCGTCTTCAAACAGATCCCCGACGCTGTCCAGTCGTATTTTTTCCAGAACATCATGCCCCAGTATCACCGTCACCGACTGCCCTACCAGTTCAGAGGCTTCATAACCGAATGTGTTCAATGTGGCAATATTGGCATCTTCAATCACCCCATGATTGTTCAGCACAAGCATCAGGTCCGCCATGGACTGGATAATATTCTCCAGACGATTCCGGGATTGCTGCAGTTCAGCTGTTCGATCCTCAACCAGGCCTCCCAGGGAGTGGAGCAGGGTCTGGATCCGGTCCTGCCTGTGACCGACCATGCCGGCCAGCAGACCCAGCAGGAAGGGTGCTGAGTCAATGACCCACAGAAGTGGATTTGATGACTGAATATGAACGATGCGGGCTACCGTCAATGGTCCTGCATCCAGATGCCATGCGATCACCGTCGCTGCCACGGGAAACAGCAAACCCAGCAGTATTCCATAGAGGGCATAGCGAATGATCTGTGATTGGTTGAACGTTTTCATTACCGATCCGGATCAGGAAGAAAAGTGATTTAAAGGTTTCTCGAAACAAATGGACGGTTAACGCATCAGGAATCGATGGCAACGGGCATCTTTATTCAATTCCTAGAATTCAAGTCTGGCTCTCACGATATTTCACCAGCGTAATTTCATTTCCCGTTTCATTCCAGGTCACATCATCGCAGAAAGAGCGGATCATCAGTAGTCCCCGGCCACTGGGCTCGAGAAAACTCTCGGGATCCAGGGGATCAGGCAGTTTTCTGTAATCGAAGCCTACTCCCTCATCACGAATCACAAATGATATTTTATCTGGCTCCACCATCGAACGGATGAACACTTTCCTTGTATTGTACGGCGCCTGGCCGTTTCTTTCCCGGGCCAGTGCCTGAAAGGTGTTGAAACTGTTGATATCGTCCTTTGTCTTAATACTGGAGGGAATCTCCAGGTTTCCATGAAATACGGCATTGCTCAATGCTTCTATCAGGGAGATCTGCAGGGACTGGATCTCCGCCTTCACGTTCGGGGTCGCCAGGTTGTGGCATAAAAACCGGGCCATCCCGTTGATCTTGTCTGGATTGCCATCAAACAGATAGGTCGTTGACGCGTTGACTTGACACCCCATAAATGATTTGTCTGTTGTTTCGTCTGTCCTCAGTCGGGCCGCCCGCTCGATACTGTGATGGACATCCTGCTCTTCATAGGGTTTGGTGATGTAGTCACAGGCGCCACAGCGCAGTGCTTCAATCACATCTTCCAGTTCACGGTAGGCAGAGATGATGATCACCGGCGTCTGCGGGCTGCTTTTTTTGATGGCACACAACAATGAGAGACCATCCATTTCCGGCATGCGGATATCCGTGATAACAAAATCGAAATCCGCCTTATGAAAAAGACCCAGGGCGATTTTACCGTTTTCAGCCGCAGTGACGGAATGTCCTTTCAGCTCCAGGAGCGTCTGCAGGAAAAAACGGTTGTCTTCCAGATCTTCTGCAATCAATATTTTATAATTCATGGTCAATCTCAGTTGCCCGTCGGGATGTTCATGTTCTTTGAAGATACCAGAAATAAACGGATTAAGCGAACTTCAATAAAACCTCAATTCGTTTTCAGGTGTCTGTCTTCGATAACCTTCTGTATCCTTTCATCCAGCACTTCAAAGTCAAAGGGTTTATGCAGGACAGCATCGATTCCCATCTTCCGGCAGGTTCGTTCATTTTCGGAATCGACCCGGCCGGTACAGATGATGATTGGTATATCGGGTTGGATGGTCCTTATTTTCTGTGCCAGTTCGAGTGCGGAGATATCCTGTATCTTCTGGTCGGCAATGACGATGTCAAATTGCCGGGGGTTGCTGCTGAACAGCTGCAGTGCCCTCGTCCCGGAAGCCTCGGTGGTGACATGGTAACCTGCCTCTTCCAGGTTCAGCCGGTTCAGCTCCAGGATGGACACTTCGTCATCGACCAGTAAAACCGATGCCCCGCCATCTTCTGCCGCAATCTTCCCGAGGTTTGAGACAGTGTCTGTCTGTGTCAGGTAAGCCGGGAGAATAACATGAAATTCAGTACCCCTTTCCGGAATGCTTTTGACGTCGATGACCCCGTCCATCTGTTCCACAATTCCCATCACCACCGATAACCCCAGACCAATATGGGCCGTATCTTTCCGGGTCGTGAAAAAGGGATCGAATATCTGCTCCCTGGTTTCGTTATTCATGCCGTGGCCTGTATCCTCAAACACCATGCAGACGCAGGGTGTCTCTTGGGTGTCGTTTTTGAGCTGCAGCAGCGGGTGTCCTTCCCTGTTGAAGAGCCTGACCCGCAGTTTCCCGCCTTCCGGCATCGCATCGACGGCATTTTCACTCAGGTTCAGGACCAGCTGTCTGATCTGTTTCAGATTTCCAAAGACAGGGGTGAGCTGGTTGATCATCTCCAGTTTAAGCGCCACCGTTTTCGGCAGGTTTGTACGCACTTCATCGAATACCTGGGGCAGAATGGACGCCATTTCAATCTTCTCTAGAACTACATCGACCTTTTGGCTGAAGAGCCTGACCTGGGCGATGATATGGGAAGCCCGGTAAGCAGCCTTGATGACGCGATCGAGGTAATCGGACTCTGTGCTGTCCGGGGCCAGTGTTTTTCTGACCATTTTTGAAAACCCGATAATCGGCACCAGCAGATTGTTGAATTCGTGGGCCACACCACCGGTGAGTGTGGCGATGGTTTTGAGTTTTCGAATTTGACGCTGCTGGGTTTCCAGTTGGCGTTTCTCCATGTCCTTCTCTTTCTGGTCGGTGATATCCTGAATCAAGGAAAAAAAGCCATGGGGAATGTCTTCAACCATATGGGGAATGCAGGAGGCACTGAAAAAACGGCTCTTTTGCCCTCTGTCCGGTATCTCCAGTTCAAACTGGATGGGCAATCCTTTCAGAACCCTATCAATATGGGGCTTTGTCTTTGCGGTCAGGTCAGCTGTAATTCCGGTTTCAATAGATTCTCCTTCCAGGTTTTTATCTTCTCCAACCAGTTCCTGATACTGGTGGTTGACATATTGGTAACGGCGGTCCGAATCAACAAAAGCCACCATGGCCGGGATATTATCGATTACCAGACGCATGCGTGCTTCGCTACGCTGCAACTCCAGGTTGGCTGTTTCCACGGCTGCCGTTCTGTCTTTGACACGCGCCTCCAGAGATTCCCTGGCTTTTGTCAATTCCAGTTCCACGTTACTGCGGTGCGCTATTTCCTGGTGCAACGCCTGATTGGATGCCTCGAGCTGTTTTTTCTGCCGGCAGAGTGTCAAAAAGACACTCACTTTGCTTTTCAGGATATTCCCGTCGATGGGTTTGACCAGGTAGTCCACGGCTCCGCTCTGATACCCCTGCTGAATGTTTCGGGTTTCCCTGCCAAAGGCCGTGATGAAAATAATCGGGGTATCCATCCGGGAATGAATCATGTGGGCAGTCTCATATCCATCCATTTCCGGCATCTGGACATCCAGCAGGATCAGGGCGAACTCATGCTTCAGGATCAGTTCCAGGGCCCTGTTCCCGCTGGTTGCCGTCAACAGGTCGGCCTCAAAGTCTTCCAGCAGGTGAAGCAGTGCATCCAGGTTTTCCTGTCTGTCATCCACCAGCAAAATTTTTGGTTTTCCCGGAATGTGTGTTCCCATGTCATCCTTGTCTGATGATGCTCCCGTTTATTTAACACAGAAAACCGTGTCCTTTGGGCACGGTTAGGTTTCATTTCAATGTCCGTGTTGAGACAAGCGCCGCCAGAAAGGGAATAATCCCATCCAGTGGCAGAATATAATCCACCGGCACCATGTCAATCGCCGACTGGGGCATGAACGGAGCCTCAGCGGTTCGCGGATCCTGGACGATGGTCAAACCACCGGCTTTTTTGATCTCCAGCAGGCCCCTGCTGCCATCATGGCTGGCCCCCGTCAGAACAATGCCAATCAGGTGCGAACCGTATGTGTCCGCGGCTGTTTCAAACAGGACATCAATGGAGGGACGGGTATAGTTCACGGTTGCGCGGGTCGAGAGGCTGAATGTCCGGTTCTGCTCCACCAGCAGATGGTAGTTGGCGGGTGCCGTGTAAATATATCCCTGGCGAATAATCTCCTTCTCGTCCGCCTCTTTCACTGTCAGAGCACAGAAATCATTAAGCGATCTGGCCAGATAGTCGTCTGATGAGGGGGCCATGTGCTGTACGATCAACATCGGGGTTGGAAATGTCGCGGGAAGCCCCGGCAGTATCCTGTGCAATGCCTGCCACCCGCCTGCTGAAACCCCCACCACGATGGCTTCAAATCTCATTTTGTGAACCGGGTTTGATTGAGGCATTTCCGATAGATGATTTCCGGTCTTACAAATTCTTCAAAAACCGCTTCGACCTCGGAAAACCGCAGGGTCTCTTTTTTTCCCAGACAAAGGAACCCTCCCTGGCAGAGACTCTCCCTGAACAGTTGATAGACATGGTTCTGCAACTCCTTGTTGAAGTATATCATGACGTTGCGGCAGCTGACGAGCTGCATTTCATTGAACACGGTATCGGTGGCCAGATTGTGGGCCGAGAAAACAACCTGCTCCTTTAAATCCTGTCTCATGATCGCTGAGTCATAGCGGGCGGTATAATAGTCTGAAAAAGCATGCTGCCCCCCGGCTTTCTGGTAATTGCCAGTGTACGCCTGCATCTTCGCGAGCGGATAGATCCCATCCCTCGCTTTTTTCAACACGATTTCATTAAAATCGGTGGCATATATCTGGAAACGGTTTCCAAACCCTTCTTCTTTCAGGATGATCGCCATGGAGTACACCTCCTCACCGGTGGCACATCCCGCCACCCAGATCCGCAGAAAAGGATATGTTTTCAGGACCGGAATTACCTGGGTCCGAAACACCTTATAAAACGAGGGATTCCGAAACATTTCGGTGACATTGATGGACAGGTCCAGCAACAAGGTCTCGAAAAAGGTCCTGTTTGTCAGGATCCGATGCTGCATCGCAGATACATCGGTCAATCCCGACGTTACCAGTCGGTGCAGCACCCGCCGTTTCAGCGAAGCTTTGGCGTACCGTCTGAAATCGTGCCCGTATTTCAGGTAAATGGCTTCCAGGAGCAGTCTGATCTCTAAATCTTCGCTGTTCATTTCATTCCTGTTGAAAATAACCACTCAAGGCCATCATGATGATGTGTTGCATGAGCCGACCCTGGAATCGGCTGTTCGTGTCAAAACCCTTCTGTCAGCTGTACAACCAGACCCTGAGCAGCGAAAACAGTTTTTCGGGATCAACGGGCTTGGCCAGGTAATCATTGGCACCGGCGTCAATGCATTTTTCACGATCCCCTTTCATCGCTTTGGCGGTCAAGGCGATGATCGGCAGTTTCGCCCACGCCGCCTGCTGCCTGATCTTGCCGATGGCCTCGTAGCCGTCCATGACCGGCATCATGATATCCATCAGCACCAGGTCGATACCCGGTATTTCAATCAGGCGGTCCAGCGCCTCCTGGCCGTTGGCGGCAGCATGAACTTTGAGACCCCTGCTTTCCAGAACGGCCATCAATGCGTATACATTGCGCATATCGTCATCCACCAGCAAAATCTCCCTGTCCTTTAATGCTGTTTCCTGGTCATGAATCATTCGAAACGTGTTCTGCAGTTCGGCGGGAAGATCCGCTTCAACCCGATGCAGAAACAGCGTTACCTCGTCCAGCAGTCTTGTTCCGGAATTCACCCCTTTGACAATGATGCTCTCGGCGTATTTGCGAAGTTCAATCTCTTCCCTGCGTGTAATATCACGGCCGGTATGCACAATAACGGGTGGTAAGCTGCTGCTTGATTCCTTTTCAATTCTTGACAGCAACTCAAATCCCGACATATCCGGCAGACGGAGATCCAGGATCATCAGATCGATGGCATTCGATTGCAGAATTGTCAGCGCTTCGCCGGCTGTTGCCGCCAAATGGATCTGCAGATCTTTTTTTTCTCCCAGCAGGTCTGAGAGACTGTTTCTGGTGGTTTCATCATCCTCGACAATCAGGAGCTGCTGGATGGTTTTGGTAATGGTATTTTCGATTTTATCAAATGCCTGACCCAGTTTTTCTCTGTTGACCGGTTTGGTGAGAAAACCGATGGCCCCGATTTTCAGGCCGATCATCTTTTTGTCCAGCACGGAAATGAAATGGACTGGGATGGCCCGGGTCCGGGGATGGCTCTTGAGCTGTTCCATTACTGTCCAGCCATCCATCCCGGGCAGATTGATGTCGAGAATAATGGCGCTGGGCAGACGTTTCTCGGCCACTGCCAGCCCCTTTGCCCCGTCCACTGCCACCAATCCCTTGAATCCCTTTTCGCGGGCCAGATCCAGTAGAATACGGGCAAATTTGACATCGTCATCAATAATGAGAATCGATTTCTCGTCCGGGAGAAGATTGTCGCTGTCATCTCCCTCGAAACCGGGTTTTTCCGTTTCTTCCGTCAAAACGGTTGATGCGGGTGATGCTGCTCTCCCGGGAATGCGCAACGCCATCACTGGTATCGGGACTGTGGGGTGACCCTCGTTTTGAGCGGGTGGCTGGAGAGCCGTCGTGACCCCGGTCTGGATATTCTCAATATGCAGCGGCAGATAAAGGGTAAAGGTGCTCCCTTCCCCCTCACTGCTTTCCAGCAGGATCTCACATTGCAGTAGTTTCACCAGTTCCCGGGAAATGGAGAGACCCAGACCGGTGCCCCCATATTGACGGCTGGTGCTGCCATCAACCTGTTGGAAGGCTTCAAAAATCAGTTTCTGTTTCTCAACGGGGATGCCGATACCGCTGTCTGATATGGAAATAGCCAGGGTTTGTCCCGGGACCATGTTGACTGTATCAGGGATGGCTGCGGGTCGGAAGATCCTGACATCGATGCCACCCTTTTGCGTGAATTTCACTGCGTTGGACATCAGGTTTTTCAATATCTGGTTCAACTTCTGGCTGTCTGTGTGGATGGTGTCCGGGACATCCCTGTCCAGTCGGATATTCAGCGAGAGCTTTTTCTTCTCCACCAGCGGTTGAAACGAGTGCTGCAGGTACCGGGAAATATTGGCCACGCTGATATTTTCCGGTATCAGGTCCATCTTCCCGGCTTCGATTTTGGAGAGATCCAGGATATCATTGATCAGGGTCAGCAGTTCTGTGCCACTGGAGTGGATATCCCGTGCAAATTTCACCTGTTTGGCACTCAGGTTCTGATCCTTGTTTTCATAGAGTAACTGTGCAAAAATCAGGAGACTGTTCAGTGGGGTTCTCAATTCATGGGACATGTTGGCCAGGAACTCGGACTTGTAGCGACTGGCGGTTTCCAGATCCCGGGCCTTCTCTTCAAGCTGTCGGCCGGCGGTTTCCAGGTCTCTGTTTTGCTGCTCCACCTCCACCTGCTTTCTTTCCAGGGACTTTGTGTTCTCCTCCAGCTCTTCGTTGGACTGTCTCAACTCCTCCTGCTGGGTCTGCAACGCTTCGTTGATCAGTTTCAGCTCCCCCTGTTTGGCCTTTAGATTGGCTTCCGACGATTGAGCGCCTCGGTCTGCTCTTCCAGTTCCTCGTTGCTGGCGCGCAGTTCCTCCTGCTGGGATTGCAGTTCCTCCGACTGTCGCTGGGTTTTTTCCAGCAGTTCCTTCAGCCGCAGTCGGGACTGGCCGGCATGGATGACAATGGCGATGGTATCCAGTACCCCTGCCAGAAAACGCTGTTGCATGTCGGTAAAAGGATTTAATGCCCCCAGGAACAGGACCCCTTTGAGCTCCCCTTCGAAAAAAAAAGGCAGGGCCATAAAACTCCGCGGAACCATGTTGACATGGCCCACATCAACAGTCAGAAACGCTTCCGGGATATCGGTGAGATGCAACGGTCTCCCTTCCAGGGCACACTGCCCGATAAAGCCTTCTCCAAAGGAGATCCGCGATAAATCCTCCCGGTTTTTGGGAAAAGCGTATCCGGCAGCCAGCGCCAGTTTCTGCGGTCCACTGTGCAGGTAAAGAGCGCCGGTCTGCGATTCCAGAAAGGGAACCAGGAAGTTGAGAATCGCCTGGGATAGGGCCTCCGGGTCTTGTTCCCCCCGTATCTGATGGTTCAATTCAGCCTGGCCGGTTTTCAACCAATTTTCCGCTTCAATTTGATCTTGTTTTTCCTGGACAGTTCGGTTGACCTGCTTCAGGTTTAGGGTCAGTTCATTAAAATCCTTGCCCAGATCACCAATTTCATCCTGGCTGCTCAATTGGATACGGTGGTCCAGATCGCCGCTGCCGATAATATTAACTCCGGATTGCAGTGCCTTGAGCGGCTGTGTGATGGAACGGGAGATATAATAGCCCACCGCCACGATAATCAGCAGCAGCAGGACAAAAACCATCAGAATGCGAATTCCCAGATCAAAAATCGGGCCCATCACTTCCGCTTCGTCATATTCGACCATCAGGATCCAGTCGTAGTCCTTGAAATCCTCAAACCCCATCGAGTGGGTGAAGGCAAACAGTTTCGATCCCCTTTGGGAGCGATAAAAAATCCCTTCTCCCCGTTTATTTTCCTGTATTTTTTCGTGCCGGAAAGATCCGCCCAGAACTTGAATGTCTGGGTGGAGTATAACTGACGTCCCTCCCGGGTCATCAAATGGATGCGGGTGGATCGATAGGGTTTGACGAACAGCTCAACTTCCCGGAAAAAATCCTGTGTTACGACCATTACACCAATCAACCCCAGCATGTTCCCTTCATCATCATCAATTCTGACCACGATCGGGAAAACGCCGTGGTTGTGTTCCGGATGATTGATGACCCTGCCCACATAGGTGCCCTTTTTTGCAGCCTCTTTCCATCCGGTCTCATTGCCCAGTCTGTCAGTGGTGTTATCATCGGTTTGTGCGATGACGATACCATAACGGTTCGTCACCACAATGTTAGAGTACTGACTGTACCCATATTGCTTTTCCGGGTATTCCAGGAACATTTTACTGAGATGGTCGGTCAGGTTTTTATTGATCCGTTTCTGCCGGGAAGCAGCGGTTTTTTGACCATCCCCTTCGTCACGGTTTACCTGCCGGGCAAAAGCTCGATTTGATTCCACCAGCGTTTGCTGATAGATTTCCCGATCCACTTCTTTCTGTATCTCCTCAATCATCCTGTGTATCTTCTGATCAAAGCTGTGCATCAGGGAATCGGCCAGGAAAACCGACTGGTTGCCCACCGAACTTTCCAGGGATTGCCGGCTGACACTCCAGGTATACAGAGTCAGACCGACCAGCATCAGCGCCGCTACTCCAAAACCGATCGTCAACCGGGTCCCGATGGTATTTCTCATAGAATGGGCTCAATAAATCTGGTTTAGAAATTCAAGCTTCCCTCGTTTGATCCGGGCCGGAAACAAGGGGAAGAAAATGTCCTGGGTACCGGGTGGTACCGTAAAACTGCCGAGGATGCCGTTATGGGAAAACCCGCTATTTAACGCTGTTTTGACAGTTTGGCTGTTCAGATCGTTTTCTGTTAACAGGTTGGTGATCAGGGTGATGAAATCATACCCGCTGGCTGCCTGATGGAAAAATTCCTTCCGGTACCGGTGCTCATATTCAGCCTTGATTTTCTGGTGGAAGACATAATTGGTGTTGTAGATGATGGGTGCAGCCGTGTAGACACCATCATTGTGTTCGAGCAGCGGTATGCCCGAAGTCGCCAGGATAAGACCGCCGTAACCGGTAGCCTTGATTTGGCCCACCAGGGTATCGACGAAACTTGGAAAACCAGCCACATAGACCGCTTCCATCTTCAGGTGTGCCTGGATCTGGTGCTGGATGTCCTGATCTTGAAGTTGAATCGGTTCACTGCTGATAATCCTGCCGGGTGCCCGGTAGATCCTGTCAAAGGCCCTGTTGACGGATTGGCCAAATTCATCATCCTGGAAGAAGACAGCGATGCTGGAGATTTTTTTTGTACTCAGGATACCGGCAATGGATTTTGCCTCGTCGATTGACGACAAATAATATTGAAACACCCAGCTGTTCTGCTGGGTAAATCTGGGGGATGACACGGCCAGACCGGCGATGACGACTTTGTACTGCTCCGCCAGGGGGGCCAGGGACAGGGCAACGGCACTGGTTGCCGTAATATAGAACAGGGGTTGATGCTTCAATTCAATTTCATTAAAGAGTCGCACAGCTTCCAGGGGATCGGACCTGCTGTCCCTGACGATCAGCTCCAGTTCTCGACCGTTCACCCCCCCCTCGGTATTGACAGCATCAACGGACAGTTCCAGTCCCTCTTTGAGTACGACCAGATGGGATGCCGGACCCGACATGGGAATGATGACCCCGATTTTGATGGTTTTCCGGTTCAGGATTCCGCTCAGGTAAATTCCTCCGGCTCCTGCAAATATCACGAAAAACAGGATGCCAAATCCGATTTTCAGTCTGTTTGATGATTTCTCTGGCATGGCTCTTCCCTGTTCAGGTGTCTTAAAAACGGTGTGATCGGCATGAATCCTTTAATGGACGATTCGACTGGCTGCGCAATCGGTTTTCGGACTGACCAGAATGCCCGTTTGGGTCCAGCTGATAATGGGAACCCTGAAATGGCTGGCTGGATTTCCACACCCTGTAGCATGTGCCCCTATGTCGTTAACTTATGACTGTTCCGCACCATAGGGATGTCATTTCAAGAAACGCATCAATCCATCCTGGAGCTCCGGGAAGCCATCCATGGCTTCCAAGGTTCTTGCAATGACACCCCTATGGTGCTCTGACAATTGAGAAAAGCCCCTTAAGTTAACGACATTGACATGTGTCCTGTTTCTAATAGTTGACTTCATTTAGTGTGCCAGTTGGGGCTGAACCTGAAATTTCTAATATTTAGTGTATAATTCTATATTTTATCATCATTGTCCGGTCAGGATTTTGCACTTCAGGACCAGTCAATCGAGGTTTTCAATAAAATC
>JAHJRI010000077.1 GCA_018830885.1 bacterium
GGTGTCGATCAGTTTTTTCATGTGTTGGCCGGATAGCGCCGAGGCCACTTGTGTTTTGATCGATTCCCGGGTGGGCGGTTTTCCTCTGGTCACCCTTCCGGCAATTCTGTCTTCCAGCTTGGTGCCGATACCCTGTAATTTGCCGAGGGTTTTGTTAATCTCATTATTGATTGATGTTATCTGGGCAGTGTAGAGATTGTGGTTGAAAGAGACCACGACCGTCATCTCTCTGCCGTATATTGTCTTTTTGGTGCGAAAGGCTTTGACCTGATCCAGTTTTGGATGGTTCAGCGTCTTAAAGCAGCCATCACTGTTGGAGATGAAGGCCAGATCTTTGTGATCGTCCGGTTTGACCGAGCCCACAAAGTGAAAGCCGGAATCTTCAGCGAACCGGTCCAGGTTGTCCTGGGAGTTGTTGCCTTTGTCAAAGACGATGGTCATGCCACTGCTGTCGGGTTTCCGGCTCTCAAATGCATTAAAGAAGCGCTCGATGAGTCTGCCAAAGGCTTTCGAATCATGCTGGTTGCCTTCGAAAACATCAAAGTACAAAGGGAAATGATCCTTACGGGAGCAAAACAGCGCATAATTGATCTGCCTGAGGTCGCGTCGTCCCTGCTTGTTTTTTCCCCTTTTCGCCAGCGAACAGCGGGTATTGAAAGAGCCGATGAAGGTATAGAAATTGGTCCCGTCAAAGGAGGTACAGGACAGGTCTATCTCTTCTCGGTCTAAAACTGAGGACACCAGCTTCATCCATGCATCCCGAATCTGGTTTTCAGTGATCAGGGACAGGTTATCCCAGAAGCGTTGTGAACTGAGTGAGGCTTTGTCTGCTTCCGGAAAGGCACGAACCAAAATCGTATCCTGGAACCAGCTCCACATGGAGTTCTTACTGACCGCTTCGATGCCCCGGTTGATGGCGGCCAGTGTCAGATAAAACCCAACGGATAACCCTTGCTGACGTTTAGGGAGGACGCTATCGATAATCCGGATCATCTGTGTCTGTTCGGCGGTATTCAAATAGGCAGCAGGTCCACCGAGTTTGAAGATCTCTGCATACTTCGGCTGTTGCGGAACACCTTCAACTGCCTCAATGATTTTCGGCAGAGGCCCCAGGTATTTCTGCCATTTTCTTTTGGGCTTTCCGTTGATACGCTCGCTTTCTTCCGCATAGTAATAGGTGATGCCCTTGATGCGCTTGCGAGTCAGATATGCCATATGATACCCCCTTTGATCATATAATCGGTGCTGTTAGGGGGTACAATATTAAGTTATGCCATTTTATGTCAACAAAAATAAGCTATTATTAGCATTTTTCAGTTAGGGGGTACACGAACAATGGTATATTTCTCTGATATCATGACATTTCAGGCTATGTGTCAAAGATAATTCGTAAACTCACGCTAGATAAACAGGTCATTTCTGTAAAGGCAAACAGTCCCCGGAAACCACAGTTGGATTTTCTGTTCCGGGATGTCTGCTGTCACTGTTTCTGAATGAACCATTTGGGAGAGACGGGGGTCCGGGCCGCTTCCGGGCCGTTTTTTTACCCGCAATCCTGCTGGTAAAAGGATTCCCCATTGTGATATAAAACGGGTCATGTGCAAGACAGTTGGAACCGAAGGCTGGCAGGTGCCGTTTTTTATTGGTTGCAGAAACCCGTGTCCGATGGACAGGGCTCCTTGATGTCACCTTCACTGTGCTTTTACAGAAACCGTTATTCAGCAAGGGGTTAACCATGATAGATCCGATCCGTTTTCACCATGAGTGCGTCATTGTCGACGGACTCAATGCCAGCTGGTTTTTTGAGGATGCCGTTTTCCGCAACCTGCATCAAAGCGGGGTGACCGTTGTCAATGCAACCGTTGCCGCCTGGCAGAATCCGGCGGAAACCATTGACTTTGTCGGACAGATGTACCAGAAGCTGGAAAAACACAGCGATATCGCCCTGCAGGTCCGTTGCATGGCAGATATTGAGACAGCCAGGGCGAGCAGCCGCGTGGGCATGATTCTGGGATTCCAGGATACATCCCCTGTTGCGGACCAGATTCATCTGCTGCGGGTCTACCATGAACTGGGTATCCGCATTATGCAGTTGACCTATAATACTGAAAATCGGGTTGGTTTCGGGTGCCAGGCCCCTGAAGACAAGGGGTTAACCGACTACGGCCGGCAGGTGATCGCGGAGATGAATCGACTGGGGATCCTGATTGACCTCTCCCACTGTGGGCCCCGAACGACCATGGAGGCGATCGAGGCATCGGCCGGGCCGGTGGCCATCACCCACGCCAACCCGGCATCCCAGTTCCCCCACCCCCGCAACAAAAGTGATGATATCATCCGGGCGCTGGTTGACAAGGGGGGGGTCATCGGAGCCCTGTCATTTCCGGCGATGATCACCAGCCAGCTGCCGGCCTCCATTGAAAACTACCTGGATGTGATTGACTATCTGGTGACACTGGTGGGGGTTGACAGCGTCGGGCTGGGACCGGATTTTATGGAGCACATGCCCCCGGAGATCGAAGAGGCGGCCCTGAAGGCACTGCCGCCGGACATGCAGACCCTCTTCAGAAATATGCCTCCGGTTGAGCGGTTTTCATCCATCGTGGATCTGCCCAATGTCACCGCAGGCCTTCTGAAAAGGGGTTACAGCGAGGCGGATGCCGCCAAGATTCTGGGTCAGAACTGGATCGGTCTGTACCGCCGCGTCTGGCGAAACTGAAAGACGCGTCTGCGCTCTCTGCTGGGGCAGACCGGATGCTGCCGGTACCTTTTCGGTGGGGTGCCGCCGCCGCTCAGCCCATCATTTCCGCAAAGGCATGGATGCGGTTGACCACCTGCTCTTCTGAAAAAATCCGCGCATCGTTGTGATCCGCTTCCAGGATCAGGCTGGGGACGCCCATCTCCTGAAGCAGGGCGGCCCCCTGATCGATCTGCCCCAGGGAGTAGGGTTTGCAGGAGCGGTCGGAATGCAGCAGGACACCATCCAGATCGAAATCAGTGATCATTTGCCGCATATGCCGCAGTTTATAGCCGCTGGACCGGTTGAGAATGGCGTGGAGATAGGCCCTGGCTGCTCCTTCGATGGGTCTGTCGGGATCCATGTGCATGGCTGGCTCGGCCCATTGGTAGGTATAGTTAGAGATGGCAACGGCGATACCCAGGGAGGCCAGTTTTTTCGACATCCAGCTCAGGTTGTACCAGATGGGCAGGTTGTCCCATAAAATCCGGTGCTTTTCGTTTTTCACCGCGCCTATCCCCTGTGCGATCCGCTGGTCAATTTCCCTGAGAACCTGCTGATAGAAGGTGATGGAGGCCGGTTCCCCCCGCATGGCAACAACAGGACCCATGAGGATAAAGGCGTCGAACCCGGTGATGGGCGTGGGTCGGTGCCTGGCCCGGTAAAGAATCTCCAGCCAGAGATCGGAACACCGCTTGCCGTTCCGGGTCACTTCCTGCAGGCGCTGATAGGACAGTTTTCTGCCAGCGATGGTCTCTGCCACCGGAATGAGTTCTTCTAGTTGATCCTTCACATACGCAATCTGGTGGGGTTCGGCCTCGTCGTACAGAAACGGGGTGTCAACCAGAAACACCGGTGCGTTCAGGTAGGTCCCCATGGCCTGGTACCAGTGCAGCACCGTCTGGCAGATATTGTTGCTGACGACAATCAGATCGGGTCTGGGAATCCTGCCGACGGGGGTGCGCTGAGCGAAATAGGAGCCGAAATCGGTACGGGCATAGGAGCAGATATCCCTGGAGTAACCCCTGCTTTCAGCGATTTCCGAAAACGCGGTCCCCATTTTCCGGGCGCCACAGAGAGCGGCGTGATTATCGGGGGTATACAGGAAAAACCCCAGCGCCTGCAGGATTTCGATGGGGGCGCCGGAGGAGTGCCACGCGACTTTCCTGACGCCGTTGACATAGCGTCCTTTCAGGTACTGGTGTGAGAGCAGCTCAGCCATGCGGGCCGTTGCCATCAGCGGCGGATAGAGATCCCCCGTCCTGTCCATGTCCGCATACCGCCGTTCCTGTCTTTTTCTCTGCAGACGCAGCATCGGTCTACCCGCGAGGTTGGCTGTCAGAAAATAGTGCAGTCTGTTGCCCAGATTCATGTCAGGGTCTCCACAAAAGCGTTGATCCGGTTCAGAATCTGCTGGGGGACATCCGAACTCAGTTCGTGTTCGATAAACAGAAATGAACAGCCCATGGCTCGTACGGCATCCTCCAGCATGGGGAGATAAAACAGTTCCGGTTCACAGAATTTCGGATTGTAGACGATGATCCCCTGCACCCGGTTCTGCCGGATCCGATCGGTCAGATAGGTGAACCGCTCGGAATAAGGGGTGCTGACCGTGGGATCGGGCGGCATGGAGATCATGATCCGGGCCAGTCGCTGATAGGGATCAGACGCGTCCCCACCTTGATAGATTCGCCGGCTGTAGCAGGCCAGATCGTCCGTCACCACATGGGCGCCGAAACCGTTGATGTGATCAAAGAGATCCAGGGGTTCCGGGACGATGCCGCTCAGCATCAGCCGGGGTCCTGCCAGCTCGGCCCTGCCCCGGGGCAGCCCCTGCGCCTGTTCAATGAACTGCTCCGGGCTCAGGTACTCCCGGGAGCGCAGGCAGGTGTAAAAGCGCTTGTCGCTGACGGAATATTGATCCCGGTGTTGACACATGTGTCCAAAGACCGTGTTCGCCGCTTCCTCCCGCTCGATTTCCGCCAGCAACCGTTTGTCATCGGGTGATTTCCCGGTGAAGGCTTCCAGTTTTCTGCCCAGGGACCGCAGCTCCTGCTCAATATATGTCAGGTCGGATTTCCGGCGGCCCCGAGGGTGGTAGAGGGTGAACACCGGTTTATCCATGGGAATAAAATCCTTGATAACCGATGCCATCCCCTGCAGGGAGTCACAGGTGTGGGGAATCAGCATACACGACACGCTGTCTGCCTGGGGGCTGAGCAAAAAACGGGTCGCTTTCAAAACGATCTGGCAGGTGTATTCCGGGAAATGCTGTCTGCCGTCCATGGCATCTACCCGGGGTGGGCCCCACAGCTCCACGGGGTAGATATCATAGGCCCGCAGCAGCGCCCTGGGATAATGAAACGGCAGCACGGCCCCAATCCGGTACCCCGAGGCGATGGCGTCGTCGATGACCGTCTTTCGATCGGGAATTTTCACAGGTTTCTCCATACAGCGCAACCGGGCAGTGATGAGTCTCTGACGGGTTAAAAACGATCCAGGACAACTGGTTCAGTACCTCCAATACAGGCTGCCAGCATAGCAGTACGGGAGGGATACGGCAAGACAGGGTGGGGATTGGGAGAAAGCGCAGTTACCGTATGATATTTTATTATGGTCTTCTGGAATGGTTCCCGCTATAATAACCGTTAGGTCAGGGGTCGTCGCTGCGACCGCCACCTGAACGCTTCACTCACAATCGACGGGCTGTAAACCGGCTGCTTTCCAGGATTCGGCAGGAAAGGGGGTTCAATCGGCTGATGGCCTGCGACGAAACACGTATAACAAATATGGGAAGTCATGTATGAAAAGTATTAATCCAGCCACCGAACAGTTAATTGAAGCGCATACGGCGCACACACCGGAAGAGGTCGACCAGATTCTCATCTCCGTGGACAGGGCCTGGCAGACCTGGAGAACCACCTCATATGAGGAGCGGGCGGCATTCCTGAGACGAGCAGCCGACATCCTGCAGGGGGAACGGGATGCATGCGCAGCCATTTTGACGGCTGAGATGGGCAAACTGAAGCGGGAGGCACGCGCGGAGATTGAAAAATGCGCCCTGGTCTGCCGCCATTATGCCGATACGGCCGCTGAAACCCTCAAGGAAGAGATGATTGAAACCAACTACGAAAAAAGCACTATTACGTTTCAGCCTCTGGGCGTGATACTGGCTGTGATGCCCTGGAATTTTCCTTTCTGGCAGGTGTGGCGATTTCTGGCGCCTGCCCTGATGGCGGGGAATGTGGCAGTACTGAAACATGCCTCCAATGTATTTGGTGCAGCCAAAAAAATTGAAGAGATCGTGCAGAAAGCCGGTTTTCCTCAAAATGTTTTCCGGGCGCTGATCATCCCCTCCAGCCAGGTGGAGGCTGTGGTTAAACATCCCGTTGTCAAAGCCGTGACCCTGACCGGGAGTGAAGCGGCGGGTATGCAGGTGGCAGCAACGGCGGGCAAAGAACTGAAGAAGACAGTCCTGGAACTGGGGGGCTCGGATCCCTTTATCGTATTGGAAGATGCCGACCTGGAAAAGTGCACCGACATTGCCGTCCAGTCCCGAACACTGAATGTGGGACAGGCCTGTAACGCGGCAAAACGGTTCATCGTCATGGAAGGCGTGGCTCCCGCATTTGAGGCGCTCCTGAAAAAGAAGATGTCGGCGCTGGTGGTGGGCGATCCGTCAGCGGAGGGGACGGATATGGCACCCATGGCCCGGGGCGATCTGGTTGAGAACATCCATGACCAGGTAAGCGTATCCATCGAGATGGGGGCGCGCCTGGTCTGCGGTGGCAGGAAGATTGATCGTCCGGGGTTCTATTATGAACCGACCATTCTGGCTGATGTGAAAAAGGGCATGCCGGCATATGACCAGGAGACCTTCGGGCCGGTTGCAGCCATTATCACTGTCAAAAATGCAGAGGAGGCGGTTGCTGTGGCGAATGACACCCCCTACGGTCTCGCAGCCAGCGTCTGGAGCGGGAGCACTGAGCGGGGCGAAAAACTGGCACGGCGGATCGATTCCGGAATGGTGTTTATCAACACCCTGGTGGCCTCCCATCCAAAACTGCCGTTTGGTGGCATCAAACGCTCCGGTTATGGGCGGGAATGCTCAGAATATGGCCTGAGGGAATTTGTCAATGTCAGGACCGTCTGCAGCTGAGCGTGAATCCGGAGCGGCTTTCAGGCGCGAAGGGCTGCCTGCCCGGTTACAGGTAGCCGTATGCGGACCAGCCGCCATCCATGGTCACCGTGGACCCGGTGATGAACAGGGATTCATCACTGGCCAGAAATACCGCTGCTCCCAGCACATCCTCCACTTCACCCAGGCGGCCCTGGGGGGTTCTCTTCTCAAGCGCTGCGGCCGGCAGCGTGCCGTTGGCGATCAGTTCCCCAACCAATTCCGTTTTTATATATCCCGGGGCGATACCGTTGATCCGGATATGCCTGTCCGCCCACTCGACCGCCAGAACCTTGGTCAGCATGTTCACCCCTGCCTTGCTGGTGCAGTAGGCGGCTCTCATGGGTGCGGCCACCGATCCGTACATGGAGCTGAGGTTGATGATACAGCCCCCCCGGTCCTGTTTCAGCATCTGTCTTCCGGCAGCCTGGCAGCCATAGAACACACCGAAAAGATCGGTTTCCATGGTCCGGGTCCAGTTTTCAACGGAAAGTGTTTCTGAAGGATGAACCATGGAGATACCGGCATTGTTCACCATGATGTCCAGTTTCCCAAATTTTTCAACGGTATAATCCACGGCAGACTGGATGCTGTCTGCATTCCGGACATCGATCAGGCAATAGGCGGATTGTCCGCCATCTGCCTGGATTTTTTTTTGCAGAGCCGCCAGCAGGTCTTCAGACCGGCTGGCGAGGACGACGGTGGCGCCTTCCAGCGCGTATCGTTCAGCGATGCCCTTTCCAATGCCCTTGCTGGCACCGGTGATGAGGGCGACTTTATCCTTGAGTTTCACTTGTTTCCTGGTTTTGATCGGGGTTATAAAAGGTTTTGTGACGCTGCTTCGGGCTGATCGTCAGGGTCCATCTCCCTGTCCCGGGTCTGCTGCCTCCGGCTGGTCGGTGTCCCTGACGTGTTCTGCCGCGTCCCGGTAGAGATGAACCAGGTACTTGAGCAGTTCGTGGAAATCCTGCTGGACGAAAGGGACAAAGCCGAACTTTTCCGTTTCACTGATATCGATGGTTTTGCGGAGCTTGTCCGAATATTCGATGAAGAACTGTTCGTCGGGCAGGATGTCGTTGACCATCCTTCTTTTACGGATAAAAAGGGATTGCCGGTTTTCCTTCACTTGTTCGAACAGCCTGTCCTTCATCATGGACCAGAAATTGGTCTCGGAGCGCAGCAGAGCATGCTGATCTCTGGTAATCCCCTTGTGGATGGCCTCGATCAGGGCCGTCTTGCTGTCTTTGAAATCCGTGGGGAAGGTCTCCTCCAGCGTGCGGGCGAACTCGGTTTCCAGAACCGCGTCTGTCCTGCTTTTTTCGATCTCATAGGTTTTCCGGTCCCGGAGGATCTGGGCTTTGCGGTTCAAGCCGGTTTCATAGGCAAACTGGAGTTCCAGGCAGAGATTGCTGAGGATGGAGAACAACGAGCGGGATGACTGAACAACCCGCTTCAGCGTTTCCTCATCTTCCAGCCCGCATGCAAGTGCGGTGTCCTTGGTAAAGGGCAGCAACTGCTTGAAGTCGTCCAGTTTTTGCCGGACCTCCTGGATGTCTGCGGTGAACACCTTTTCGTAGTTTTTCTCCATGGCGGATTTCAAACCGTGATCGGCTGTTACGCCAACGACCGGCATGCCATTCTCATCCTTCATCTGCGATACATAGAAGCTCTGCCAGTCCGGGGGAATGTTTTTTGCGGCTGCCTGCAGCGCAGAATTGACGCGCTGGGCCAGAAAAATCGGTTCACGCATGGCGTCAACCAGTTTTGCCGTTTTTCCCAGGTTACCGATCACCTGCTGGAGGAAAGCGATCTTGTCGTCAAATACCTGCTGAGCCTCTTTTTTTGCCTTGGAAGCAAACAATCCGGTGCCGCCGGGAGACTTTCCCGATACCATCGCATCTGCAGCAGCGGACAGGATCTCGGATATCTGTGTTGCCAGCTGCACGGATTGTTCCCGGATTTTTTTCAAACCGTCTATTTCACAGCGGTATTTGAGATAGACCCCGCCGAAGAGGTTGACCGTGCTAATGGTCCAGTTGATGATCGCCTGGGCGGTCTCATCACTGTTGTCCTGCAGGTGTTCAACAATCTGCTTCATCAGCTGGTTGTTCTCATCCAGCAGCCGGATGATCGCTGTTTTCCGGGGCCCTTTTTTCCCCGAGACGATGATGCGGGTCTGTCGTTTTTTCAGGGGCCCTTTCAACACGTAGAGATTGTTGTAGAGGTGGACAATCTTTTTTCGAAGCTCGTCGCTGATCTTCTCCAGGTTACTGCATCGCAGGAGTCCATGGACGATTTCCCGCTGTCCGTCGACCCCGATGGAGGAGAAATAGCTATCCATATTTTCATTCGTGATGAACTGAGGATGAGTGATTTTCCTGCGACCGATAAAGTCGTTTAGCTGTTTGCGAACTGGATTTTCCATGCTTTTCGCTGATGCTGGAGGGGAAGCGTGTTTTTTATGAGTCCGGTTCTGTATGGTCTATCATGCTAATGATCCACAGACAATGTCAAATTCCCATTTTTTTTGGGTGCACCCAATATGTGTGGGTACCTGCAAGCGGAAAGAGGTTGTTTGTTCAGAAAACCCTGGAAGCCAGGGATGGATTCCAGGAGCATGCATGCGTTTTTCTGAATAAATAACCTCTTGAAGCGGTTATGATCACAACCCCACATGTTTTTGGTGCACCCTTTTTTTTTATTCCCCGGGCGGATCAAAGACAGACAGCGTCACGGGACCTCAACCCGGGTTCTTTCAAGCAGGCGTGCTTTCAGCTGCCGTTGTGCCCGCCTGGATCAGGGGCGGGCACCCTGTCTCGCCTGTCGAGGAGGGCCGGTAGCTTCGGGGCCGATGATCCGGTCGGGGATCCCGTGCAGGGCTCCGGTGACGAACCGCCGTTGCGGTGCAGACCGGGGTCGGCCGTTGCTGCAGCTTTAGTCAAGAGACGCGGAACTGCTGGGCCTGATCAGACCCCCGCCGTCCAGGGGAATGACATTCCCCGTCATCCAGGCGCTTGCCCGCGAAGCGAGAAATATCGCCAGTCCCGCTGCATCTTCCGGGGTCCCGATCCGACCGAGGGGAACGTTCTCTTCGATCTTCCTGCGATACTCCTCGTTGTCCGTCAGGAAAGCCATCATCTTGCTGGGGAAGGGGCCTGGTGCAATACAATTGACGGTAATCCGGTCCGCTGCAAATTGAAACGCCCAGTCCCGGGTCATCTGGTGAATGGCGGCCTTGCTGGGTCCATAGGAGAATGCGACCCCGCCGGTACCAAACCCTGCCACAGACCCGATGTTGATAATCCTGGATGGCGATGCGTCGCTGGCGTTCATCTTCAGCAGGGGCTTCAGTTCCTGTGTCAGATAGAAGGGCGCTTTGACATTGATCGCCAGGATTTTATCCCAGCCACTCTCTGGAAATTCTTCGAATGGCGCTCCCCAGGTGGCACCGGCATTATTCACCAGGATATCCAGCCCCTTTTCCTGCTCCCTGATGGCATCCGCCAGAGCCTTCACACCCTCTTTACTGGAAAGATCGGCTGGTATGGAGAAACATTCTCCCTTCCTGGACAGTTCCTCTGCCGCAGCATCACAAACGGCGGCTTTTCTCGAAGCGATATACACCCTGGCACCGGCTTCGACAAACCCCCTGGCAATCATAAACCCAATTCCCCGGGAACCCCCGGTGACAACAGCTGTTTTTCCAGAAATATCAAAGAGATCTTCCATGTTTTACTCCTGCATTAGTATTCGATTAGCGTCAAAGATTGCCATGTGAACCGTTTGACCCTGGTTGACTGTATCAAAAGCCGAATCTGACTGTGCTTTATCCGCCCTCAGTTTGCATGGCATGAAAATTCTTGTCAATCCAGGGTCTCTGATGCAGATCGATTCTGCCGTATTTTGTATGAAAGACACTCACCACAGAGACACAGAGCACACGGATGAAAATAAGCGCTGCTGAATCAATGTCGTTCACTTCAGCGACTGGATCCGCACCAACAGTTCCGATTTTCAAGAAACGCATGGATCCTTCCTGGAGCTCCTGGAAGCCATCCCTGGCTTCCAAGGTTCTTGAAAACCGGAACCGTTGGTGCATCACAGGAAAAGGGGGTTTAAGTTAACGGCATTGTCTGCTTTATGACAGGTACAGGAAGGCATCGCTATTTTTCATCCTTTGTTGCACCGGACGGGTCATGGTGGGGTTTAGGAAAAAGAGGAATCAACTGGCTGGTTTCATGGGGTTACTGTCACTGACTGGGGTGAAAAAAGGTCAAAACCGAGGCCTGGGTTTGTCAATCACATTGTTGACAAACAGGTCCAGGAACTCTATACCTAGGGGCTGGCAGAGGGGACAATCAAAAAAACCAATCAACAGGTATTCTATGACAAAAGTTCTTGAAGATATCAGGGTTCTTGATTTTGGCCGGTTCATTGCCTGCCCATACTGTGGCATGCTCCTGGCGGATATGGGGGCGGATGTCATCCGGGTTGAACGGACAGGTGGCGAGGAGGACCGCACCCACAGCCTTATCGGGGAGAATGGACAGAATCTGTCCTACCCCAGCTATGGGCGGAACAAAAAGGGCATTACCCTGAATCTCATGAATAATCCAGCAGCCGGCAAAATTCTGCAGGACCTGGTCAATAAGTCCGATGTGGTCATCCATAACTTTACGCCAAGAGCGGCCGAGTTGATGGGGTTGTCCTACGACAAACTCAAAGCGATCAAACCGGACATCATCCTGACAGCGATCTCCTGTTTCAGCAGTGAGGGTCCTTATTCCAATCGACCCGGGTTCGATTTCATTGCCCAGGCCATGTCCGGCGCTCTGGCGCTGGGTGGTTATCCCGACAAACCGCCTATCCGGTCCTTCATGAATCCGATGGACTACAGCACGGCCCTGGCTGCCGCCTATGCGACATCCATGGCGATCCGGCACCATGACAAAACCGGGGAGGGACAGATGGTCGATCTCTCTTTGCTGAGAACCGCCATCTCGATGACCACGCCCCAGATAGCGGAAGCGGAAGTGTGGGGCCGTTTGAGACCCATGATTGGCAACCGGGCGGCTTATCTCGGACCCACCGACCTGTTCAAGTGCTCAGACGGTTATGTTTTCATTGCCACAATCATGAACACGCTTTGGCGCCGGTTGGCAAAGGTGATCGGGCATGAGGAGCTGATCCGTGATCCGGACCTGCACAACGACCTGGAACGATACAATCATCGGGAAAAGATCGATCCCCTGATCGCTGCCTGGACTGCAGAAAGGACCGTGCAAACAGTGCTGAATGAGATGGAGAAAGCCCATATTCCCTGTGGTCCCTGTCTGGGAC
>JAHJRI010000078.1 GCA_018830885.1 bacterium
CCAGGATAACGGCTACATTGCCCCGGGACGGACCATCTCCTGTCCTGGATTGCGCCTGCCGCGGCATAGGGGGATAGCTGAGGATCCGGTGCCTGCTCCCCCTTGAATTGGGAGCAGGCGGATCAAGGACAGGGTCGGGAAGAAACGACTGATCAGACCGGGATCAGTTCCAGGTGATTGTGACTATCCTCTCGCAGTTGGTAGTTCCCCTTCAGATGGGGGTCAGCCAGCAGAATCTTGGAAAGGGGCCTGATGACCAGCCGGTTGAATGCATTTTTCATGGGCCGGGCACCATATTTTTCATCAAACCCGGCCACCTTGATTTTTTCCCGCAGTTTTTCCTCCAGAACCAGCGTGATATCCTTGCCCAGCAACTTTTCGTTCAGCAACCCCAGCTCACGATCCAGAATCAACTCGACGGTTTTCTGATCGAGATGCTTGAAATAAAGGACCCCATCCAAACGCCCGATGAGCTCGGTCTTTAAATATCCCTCATGGGTCGGCAGGTTCGAGGTGGCAAACACAACGGTATTCTTAAAATTCACCGTCCGCCCATGGGTATCGGTCAGACGTCCGTCATCCAGGATCTGCAGCATGATATCGCTGAAATCCGGGTGGGCCTTTTCGATCTCATCAAAAAGGATCACACTGTAAGGATTGTGTCGCACTGCTTCCGTCAGCACACCCCCCTTATCATATCCGACATAACCGGGAGGTGCACCGATCAGCTTGGCGACAGAGTGCCGCTCACTGTACTCACTGAGATCGATCCGGATCAACAGCTTTTCATTACTGAACAGAAATTCGGTCAACGCTTTGGCCGTCTCCGTCTTGCCGACACCGGAGGGCCCCATCAACAGAAAACTGCCCAGGGGACGGGTTTGATCCGAAAGGCCTGCATGGGCGGCAATCAACGTGTCGGAGATTTCCGTCAGCGCTGCTTCCTGCCCCAGCACTCTGCTGGTCAGATAAGACTCCAGATCCAGCAGGTTTTCCTGTTGCGAGCGCAATACCCTCTCCACCGGCACCCCGGTTGCCCTGGAAATCACTTCACCCACATTCTGCCGGGTCAACTTCCAGGAGATTTCAAAATGGGACAACTCCTCATCCAACTTGGGGATCTCACCATACTTCAACCGGGAAGCCGTCTCATAATCCCCTTCCGTTTCCGCCTTCTGCAGGAGAAAATTGGATTTATCCAGCTGTTGTTTGAGTTGGGCAACCTTTTTCAGATTGAGGATCTTTCCATCCCACTCTTTTTTCTGAATACCGAACTTTTCCTCCAGTTTCTCGATTTCACCGGTAAGCTTTTTGTCCTGCGGATTGGCCTTGGACAGGATTTTCTTGCTGCGAATCAGGGCATCCAGCTCCTGGAGTTCAGGCGGCATGGAGTCCGCACTCAGTTTGAGCCCGGAAGCTGCTTCATCCACAATGTCAATCGCCTTGTCCGGCAGATTTCGATCGGATATATACTGATCTGAAAGATATACGGCTGCAACGATGGCGTCTTCCGTAATTTCAACCCCATGATGAATTTCAAGTTTTTCTTTCAACCCCAGTAAAATCTGAATGGTATCCTCCTTACTGGGTTCGACCACATTGACTTGGTGAAACCGTCTCTCCAGGGCGGAGTCCGTCTCGATATACTTTTTGTACTCTTCATAGGTTGTTGCACCAATACAGTTGAGTTCCCCCTTTGCCAGGGCCGGTTTGAGCAGATTGGCCGCATCCATGGCACCATCGGTTTTTCCAGCACCGATCAGCAGATGGATTTCATCGATAAAGACAATCACATCCCGACCATGCTTCTTGAAAAACCGGATCAGGTGATTGATCCGTTCTTCAAACTCGCCCCGGTATTTGGTACCCGCCATGAGTGACCCCATATTGAGCCGATAAATAATCTTCCCCTGGATAATATCGGGAACCTGGTTCTTTTGAATCAGATCTGCCAGACCTTCAACAATGGCTGTTTTTCCCACACCCGGGGCTCCCACCAGGACAGGGTTGTTCTTGGTCCGACGACAGAGGATCTCCTGAACCCGCCTGATTTCCATAGCTCTGCCAATCACCGGATCCAGCTTGCCACTGTCGGCCAGTTCATTCAGATTTTCCAGAAATTCAGGGACTTCCTCTTCATCACCGTCTTCGGGCATTTCAAATTGAAGTTGCGGATAGAACTTCTTCAGGTGTCGCAGCAGATCCGCTTCAGCAATGTTTTCACGACTCCCTTGAATTGCGTCCGATGAAGCCAGGGTCAGCCATTCCGAAAATTTCGAAGAGGGTTTGATCTCATTTAAATTGACCCGCTCCAGTGTCGGAAGCTGGTCCAAAAGACCCTTGAGGACTTTTTTTTCGCCCTTCAGGTGCTTGGACGAGACGGACGCCGGATTACTGATCAATCCCCAGAGCAGGTGATGTTCCGTCAACTCGCTGTTTTTACGTTTCAGAGCCTCGGCCTGAGCCAGTTCGATAGCTCCCATGACAACCGAATCAAAATTATTCATAGTCTCCTCCTAATATCCTAATATATTATAATAGTTGGTTCTGTAGGGTGTTTATTTTTCTGTATCTGTAACGATTCTCTTCTTCCCCTCGACAGCGTTGAAATGAATCGTTCTATTTTTTTAATTACTTATCTACTTTCAGGGCTGAATATGATAAAAACCTGTCATAGATGCCACCGCCCTGCCAGACCGGCGCGGGCAGCGGCCGGAAAACCATAGTGGCCCTACCAGGACAGATTCAGATCCCGTTCCTTCTGTATGGTCTGCAGCCGCTCAATCCTGTCCGTTGTATTGGGATGGGTGCGCAGCAACTCCGGAACCGTCGTCGCGTAAGGTGCATACAGGCGCTGCCAGAAACTGTTCTGCACATTGATCTTGTTCAGGGCGGATGCCAGACCGGCAGCATCGCCGGACAACACGACCGCATCCAGATCCGCCTTGAATTCCCGGTTACGGGAGATCGCAATTTGAAAAAGCAGACTCACGGATGGGGCCGCAATCAATACCAGCATCAGTGTTAAGGGAATCGTTACCTGGTTCAACAGCATCAACGGCAGATAGAGCACCAGCAGAATCTGTCCGGCAATGGCCATCAGGCCTGTCAACCGACGGACCTGATCTGAAAAGAGCATGATCCCGATGTCATTGTTTTTCAGGTGAGCAATCTCATGGGCCAGCACTCCCCTGATTTCCCGCGCATTCAGACTGGTCAGCAGCGATTCTGAAAGGACAATCGCCGATCGGTTTCTATCCTCAACCGTATAGGCGTTAATCGTAGGCCGCCTGTCCAGAAAAAGCCGGGGGGCCTTTTCAAGACCGGCCTCGTCTGAGAGCTTATTGACCATACCATACAGGGCGTAGCCCTCTCCCTCACCAATGGCCCGGATATACCGGGCTTTCAATAGTCTTTCAATACCCGTGTTGGACATGACAATGAATCCGATTCCGCCTGCCACACTGATGGCCAGCAGACCCACCATACCGGCAATGGCAAATCCCACATACGCCAGAAGCCCGATCATGCCCGCCAACATCAGCGTAAACTGCAGAATGTTTTTGGCCTGATAGGCCCGCCATTGACCCCGTCGATCCCCATCAGGGACAGAAACGGGCTGTCGGATTGTATTCGTCGGTATTACGATATAACCATTTTTCGAAGGAATCATTAACTCGTCAGGTTCACGGTATTCATTATCTCTACGCTTTACTACCATTCTTGTCTCCTTGGATAAACCTTGATCGTGTGAACGATTGAACGTGCACCAAAATAGTAACCCCTGCCCGCACTTGAACCGACCGAAGCCTTTAATCTTGGCGTTCAGGGCCTGATATATTACTAATTGCATTTTGTATGCCAGTGATTTTTGGGTATTGTGGGGCCAGAATGGCCGGGTTTCCGAAGGACCTCATGAACCTTCTGCCACCCATCCATCACAGATCAATTCGCCGCTCACCCCTTTGGAGAATGGACTTCATCCAGACAGCAGTTCGGGACAGCTGGAAAATCTTCCGGGGTTGCATAAACCTGAGGATTGTCAAGGCGTTTGCCGAAAACAGCATCGACGAGACGATGCCCATGCCGACCATGCGTAACCCACTCCCCGAACGACAGGAATTTCTTCTGAAACGGCGGCGGTTTCTGAGCACCCGTCCTTGATTTTGATTTGTGACCAGGAAACGGGCGGCGAAATTCACACCGGAAGGGGGTCTCATGTTCCCCCAAAGATATCGTGGGATCGATAGAGACCTTGTAAAACTGGCTGATCACGGAAGTCATTCATGCCCATCCGGATCGTTTTCTGGGCTGGTTGATGGTAACCCCCGGAGGTCAAAATGACCCAGTCGCTACCATCGCAGTGATTTTCTCACCCTGACCGATCAGTTTCCGCAACTGAAACTGACCCTGGCCCATGCCGGGTTCCCGGAGTTTGCCGAACCCTGGAAACGGATCAAAGGAACCCGCATTGAGAACCTGTTCCCGGATACCGGTGTCCAGAAGCGACTCCTGGGGGAGAACTGCAGGGAGATCATCCGCAGACGCTTTGACCGGACGAGAACTGATCCGCAATAATCCGGGCCAGACGCATCGTATGGCGCCTGGTCTCTTCCCGTGAGCGTCCCGGATACCGCGCATAACTGATCATCGTCCCGTTGATGGCTGAAAAAAGAGCATGCGCCTTCAATCGCGAATCCGTCACCAGTCCTGCCAACCTGAGAATCTGCTCAAGTCTGTCAAAAAGATCCCGCATAATAGGGTCAATTCTGGTGGCGTTTTCGGAGGGTAGACGACGACCCAGCATGAAATGGGACATCATCTGGTAAAAGGTCATGTTCTCGTTCAGATACGCCACCTGGATTTCACAGAACCGGAGTACGGAGCATTGGGCATGACGCCCAAACTCCTCATCGATCAGACTGCTGATATGACTGACATGGTTGAGGAAAATATCCACAAACAGGTCATCCATGTTCCGGTAGTAGCGATAGATCGTTCCCGGGCTGACCTGGGCTGTTTTTGCGATCTCCCGCACCGTCACCTGCCTGAAATCCTTATCTGAAAACAGCTGCTGGGCCGCTGTCAGGATCAATTCCCGCCGTGTCTCTCTCTCTTTTTCTCTAAGCGCCTTCAGTGCCGACATGACATCCAACCTCCTTCCGTTGCAACCGTTTATTGAGACACAGGGGCATCATGCACCTGCCACATATCAGTATCCGTAAAACAGCGTTCACTTTCGTCGGGTTTCATCGCATCCTGCTCCATCTTACGCCGCTGGTACCCTTCATCCAGGACCTCGCTGTAATATTCATGCTGAATCATCAGGTTCATGATCTCGCTGGTGCCGGTCCAGATCAGACCCAGCCGTGTGTCCCGCAGGGCACGTTCAATGGGATATACCGTTGTATACCCGATCCCGCCCATCACCTGCATGGCATTGTTGACAACATGCCATGCGGTCTCGGTGGCATGCCGCTTGGCTTCGCTGACCAGTCTCCGGCAGTTGGGCGCATCTTCATCAACAGAGCGGGCAGCCATATAGGTTAAGGCTCGGGCGGCATCCAGCTGGGTGATGGCATCCGCCACCAGAAAATTGACCCCCTGGTACCGTCGGATCGCTTTTCCAAAAGCCGTCCGTTTATCTGAATACCGTACCGCCAGATCAAGCGATCCCCAGACACCCAGACACCCGGCAGCCGATGTGAGTCGTTCCGGGATCATCATCTGGTTGAAACAGATGGCACCACCATGGAGCTCCCCGATAATATTCTCCCTCGGGACCTTGACATCACGAAACACCAGACGTCCGGTCCCGCCACCCCTGCACCCCATCAACTCATAGAGGTATTCTGTCTCCACCCCCGGACCGCGGTCGACGATCAGCAGACTGATCCGGTTGTATTTATGAGCCTCCGGCTCGAAATTGGTCCGGCAGTATACGAGAAAAAAATCGGCCCCCTCTGCACCCACCACAAACCGCTTCTGACCATTGAGAATAAAATGGTCCCCTTCCAGCACCGCCCTGGTCGTCGCTCCAAAAAAATCGGACCCCCCTCGAGGCTCTGTCAAGGCTTCGGCCGCAATCAGCTTTCCCTCAAGATAGGGTTTCAGATACTTCTGCTTCTGGGCCTCTGTTCCAAAATAGTTCAGGGCCTCACCCACAATCGACGGCATTACAAAGGCGCACCCCAGAGCCATGCCCAGACAGCCTATTTCTTCGGTAACCGCAACCTCCGCTACCCAACTCATCTCACGCCCCCCATAAGCCTTGGGAAACCGGATTCCACGAAGATTGATCGCCGCCAGCTGCTCAACAAAATCCCTGGGATAGACAATCTCATCCTTGTCCAGTTTCCGTAGAAAATCACTGGAGATCTCCTCCCGGACAAACTGACGCACCTCATCCCGAAGTGCCCGCTCCTCCGCCGTTAATAGAAAATCGTACATCGTCCCCCCTTATCAATGGTTCAAGTTGATATTAATGTTCCAAATAGTAAACACTGTTCATTTTATAGAATCAATGTTTCCTGTCAAGTACTATCCACCATGACGGCATTCTATCTGGCACCCCCTCGGGTAAGGAACATGGCTCCTCAAGGGGTGGACAGAAGCATGATGATTGACATAACCCGAAGGCGTGGTTTTCTCTGCAGGTTGCTTTTTCACCAGCTGTCAGTTAGCCTTGGTACAAGGGCGTCTGCCTGGATCACAACCACCAAACCTTTTGCTAGCCTGTCACTGATGATGAAACGAAAGCCGTTGAAGATCTCCTGGCGTGCCTGGTGCCTGAGTAAACTCGGGAAAAGAGATTTTTCAGCCCATGAGATGCGGCAGATGATCGTGAACCGCGCGGCAGAATCGGAACAGGCCGTAAATGCTGATGCTGTGGTTGATGAACTGGTTGGGCAGGGTATTATCGACGATACCCGGTATATTGAAAGTCAGATTGGGATGCACACCGGAACCTTCGGGCTGAAAGGTCCGAAGGAGCTGGAGAAGAAACTCCGGATCAAGGGAGGCATTCCGACGGAGATGATCGCCGAGTATATCAACCCGGAAGACCCCAAATGGTATTCCCTGGCAAGGGATTTCTGTCTGAATGCGCTCTCCGGAAAGGCAGATCCGATCGCGTCAACAACCGACATTCCGGAAAAACAGTATTTCAAACTGAAGAGCAGTCTCTATCGAAAAGGATTCACACAGAGCCAGATTGAATTTGCACTGGAAGGCTTCAAACCGACCCGGGAAATCCACACGGATGATAATCCGGGGGCGTTGCAGCGATGGATCGAAAAACGGATGAATGACGGCAGAGGGCCCTATGATATTCTGGCCTTTTTAAAACAGAAGGGCTTTGATGGTAAAGAGATCCAAAAACAGTTGCAGTTTCCGGATGAAGTATGGATCGAACTGGCAGTGAAAGAGCGGGAAAAGCGGTTCGGTCAGGGAATCCCCAAAACGGCCAAGGAAAAAAGAAAACAGATCGATTTTCTCCAGAGACGGGGGTTCTTATTTGAACATATCAACGCTGCGTTCAATAAACGATAGCCTGGGGTAACTGTTTAAGTGCGGGGTCCTGTTCAAACAGGAAAATCCGGGGTGCAATCGAACCTGATCCAACGAAAACCGGACATCAGAGAAATTTCGAACTTGCTTGTTCAGTTTGGAAATGGTTGGCAGGGGGGGGATTGTTTGAATCCGACCGATTTCGGTCGGATTTTTTCAAGAATTAAACGATAACGACGTTTGCTGCTGCGGGACCTTTCTGGCCTTCTTCAACATCGAAAGTCACCTTGTCACCTTCGTTCAAGGATCTGAAACCATTTGAGTTGATCGCTGAATAGTGAACAAAAATATCCGTTCCATCTTCGTTTTCGATAAAACCGTATCCTTTATTATCGTTAAACCATTTTACTGTTCCATTAGCCATTGTGGATTGCTCCTCATTAAATCGTTTTTTTTTGTTATATCATCTCTAATTTCCAGCATCCACTTATAGCAACAACAAATGGCACTTTCTATCAGATTGGAACCGGGCCCTGACTGGTCCGGCAATTGGTTTCGGAAATGCATCTCGCGCTCCAAAACAACAAACTATCGCAAAAGATCAATTTGCACAACCGGTTTTTTTACTCTTTATGAAAATTTATGGTTGTGACATGGTTCCTCGACGCCAGAAAACGCAGCAGATCAAATGACATCGCCACCACCCGACCCACTGATAATAATTTTCCCCTCTTCTTCCAGTTTGCGGGCGATTTTGACCACTTTCTGCTGGGCGATGTCCACATCAGCCACCCTGACCGGTCCCAGTGCATCCAGGTCGTCCCGCACCATATCCGCCGCCCGTTCCGACATGTTACTGAATATATGTTCCCGCACTGCATCAGACGCGGTTTTTAGGGTCAACACCAGTTCGTTCTGGGGAATCTCCTTGAGAATAGCCTGCATTCCGGTGGGATCGACCAGTACCAGATCCTCAAAGGTAAACATCAGTTCCCGGATCTGCTCGGCTAGATCCGGATTGGATTCTTCAATCGTCGCCAGGATACGACTTTCCGTGGTCTTATCCATGGTATTGAGCATTTCCGCCACCGCCTCGACACCCCCGACTTTTGCCGCGGATGAGGCCCCCGATGCTTTCAGTTCTTTTGAAAGCACCTCTTCGATCTCCTTGACGACCCCTGGTGGGATGGATTCAAGGATTGCCATGCGATATGTGACATCGGCCTGAAGGTTTTCAGGCAGCTCTTTCAGAACCTGGGCTGTTTGTTCCGGGTCTTCAAGATGGGCCAGTATCAGGGCGATGGTCTGGGGATGCTCGTTCAGAATATGGCTGGCAACCATTTTGGGTTCAAGCCATTTGAGGGAATCCAGTGACCCCTCGTCCTGAGACGATTGCAGGTTGTCAACCAGGGTCTTGGCCTTGTCATCTCCCAACGCCTGCGTCAGTGCATTTTTGACAAAATCACCACTGGCATTGATGGTGACGCCCTGATCCTGCATGGCCGCTTTCCGGTAGAACTCCTCCAGCACGTTGTCCAGTTCTTCCGGGGAGACATCTGTAAAGCGGGCCATATAGTATCCGACCTGCTGAATTTCACGGTCTTCCAGGTTCTTCAGAATTTCAGCCGCCCCTTCCTCTCCGAGAGCTAACAGGAGAATAGCTGCTTTTTTGGGGCCCGTTAATTTCCCTACACTCACGGTTGCACCTACTGAATGCGTTATCGAATATGAGTCTGGATAATAGATTATTGGCGATTCAGCCTCTGATGTATGAGCAAGAACTGTACCTGTCAAAGTGAACCGATCCCTTTTTCCAACATTTCAACCCGGGATTAACACCGGATCCCTGGAGCGGAGCCTGAGCAGACACGAAACGGAAAAAATCTGAGCTATCTGCACCCGCTACTATAGTTGACGTCTCAGATTCTACTCCCGAAAGTCGCAGAGATCGATTCTCCATTCTCAAGATCTATTTTATCGAATTATCCACCCATAATCAAGCTGTTTGGTTTGGTCGAAATCGATGACAAGTCAGTCAGGGATTGACATTAGCCAGAAACATCGGCGGTATTTTTTGCCTGTGGGGCTATTGACAGACCGACGTTTTCACAGATCCGGAAACAGATAAACGGGACATCCATTCGGACGCTGGCGCATTGCTTTGCCATGAGGGATTATCGGAAAATAATGCGTCTGATAGACCGGGCTGGATGAAAAAAAAGGGGGATGAGATACTATCGCCAGTGTTCAGAGCTGCTCCAGAGCCCGGAACAGGATAGACTGGATCTCCAGAGAAAACGCGATCACATCTTCCTGTCCCGTAATCCGCATCATCGCGGTGGGGTCCACGACGGTGACGAACACCTCGCCTGTTTCCGGCGATTCGTAGACGACAACGTTGCAAGGCAGCAGGAGACCCGTATCCAGATTCGCCTTGAGAATATCCAGAGAGAGGTGGGGGTTGTAGGCACCGAGAATGACGTAATTGGAAAAGTCCTGATCCAGTTTTTCCTTGAGTATCTGTTTGACGTTGATTTCGGTCAGGACAGCAAAGCCCTCACTTTTCAGACAGGCTGTGGTTTTTGCAACAGCTTCTTCAAATGAATAGGAGACTTTTCGTTTGATCCCATAAACGAGGTTTTCACTGTCCATGGTTACTCCTCCTGGTTCTTCTGGTGTTTGAGATTCACGATCTTTCAAGATTGATTATTTCATATCCGGGGATAGTCTGCAAACGGATAAAAAAACAGGGTGCACCAAAAACCTGTGGGCAACATTGAAGGTGTGATCGGTCTTTTCGAAGCTTGCAGCTTCGAACACGGATGTCTGCCGAGAATGAGTTCAATGACAGACTGATCATACCCACACAAACTTGCTGCATCCAAAAAAAATCCCTGGATTAAGGGCTGAAAGCCTGGCGACGATCCAATTCGGCGATAATGGGGCCGACCGCATAAAGAAAAAAGGGCCGAACCGGAAGCGGATCCGGATTGTCGTCAGCGCCCGCAGACATGCCCTCCTGATCGGTCAATCCGGCCGGGGGTCATTCACTGTTTGGGAGCCGCCAGCTCGGCTGCCAGTTCAGGTTCCAGATTGTATATATCGGGTAGAAAGCGCAACTGACCTTTTCTATCAACATCGACTGTCCAATAAACCACATAGATAGGAACAGGTTCTTTGAAAACCAGTTTGCGCTGATCTCCCGATTTCATCAAGGACCATATTTCTGATCTAGACCATTTTTGATCCCCCTGCAGCAGAAAGGCAGCCAGTTCAAGCGGATGTTCCACTCTGACGCACCCAGAACTCAGCGCTCGCAGAGAGTGCTGAAACAGTCCCTTTGACGGCGTGTCGTGCAGGTAGATATGCTGCTGGTTTGGAATGACAAATTTAACAGCTCCCAGGGAGTTGTCCCAACCCGGTTCCTGTCTAAAATAGAAATCGATCTCGTCAGGATCCAATGATAACCAGTCAACCGAATCAGACGCTATCTCTTCCTCATCTGCACTCATTTTTCTAAACAAGCGGATCCCTTTGGAAGCCAGGTAATCCGGATTTTTTTTCACGGCAGGCAGAATCTCACGTTCGGCGATGTCCGGAGGAATATACCAGTAGGGATTAATTACCAGGTAGGGAACCTCGGCATTGAAAACGGGGGTTTGTTGTTCGGGTTTGCCAACAACGACCCGCATCTTCAAGGCGGTTTTTTCATCCTCAACGGCCCTTAATGCCATCTCGGGGATGTTGACAATGAGGTAACGCTCCCCCAGATCACGGGGAAGCCGGCGGCGCTGATTGATGTTGATCCGGATCTGCAGAAGCCTTTTTTCAACGGGCTCGTTCAAAACAAAGCGGGTTCTGTGATCCAGTATCCCGCTTTTCCGCAGACCATGACGCCCCTGAAATCGCTGGACAGCAGATTCAAGGACTGTATCAAAGACGGGCGACAACCGCTCATCCGGAGCGTCGGGGTTAGATTCAGAAACCAGATCGCCAGTCAGTTGGAGACGCTTTCTCAGAATGGGGATTTTAGGGTCACGGTCCCCTTTCGCCATTTCGTTTCCCGGGGGAATCACCGGCCAACCCCCTTCAGCTTCAATGCTCAGATATCGGCCCAATGCCTGTCTCAGGACCTCTTCATCTTGTCTGGCAGTTTTAAAGCCTTCGAGCACGTCAGAAATCCGTTCCGTCCACAATGCTTTTTCCAAACCGGCCAGAAGATGGCTTGCAACAGCCGCCGGCAGGGATTCCTGTCCGGGTTGCTGCCCCTGATACAGATGCAGACTGATTTGCAGAAACGCATCCGTCAACAACAGGTCAAGGTCGGCAGGGGTATCCACCCGATCCTGAGTCTGATTGGTCTCGTCCAGCATGGAAATACGGTTGCGGATAGCATCAATATGATAGCGCGCCGGGTCCAAGCCCTCAAATCGGGATTGTTGAATCGCAGTCACCATATCCCGGGCAAGGGGTATCACCCCCCAATCGTCCAGCCAGGTCGGTCTGAAATCGTGCTCCTGATAAAACCGGTAGAGCAGCTCGCCTGACTGAAGACGCTGTTTCTGAATCAACAGTGGTGCCGGGGATTCAACCGCTGCCAGCCTGGCACGGATCTGGTCTGATATTTGCTGAAGCGATGGGAAGGCCTGGATCTGCGCAGGCAAGACCCCGGCAATGGTCAATCCCAGCCAGATAATGATTCCCTTAAACCATTGATTAAGCATAGTGTCCGCAACGGTTAGATGCCAAGATTGGTTGACATGGCCATCTGAAGTGGATACCCTTCAAATAGTGCATTTGCAGATACCTGCATGTTTCAAAAACCTGTCTGAGCAGGTATCGCTCTCTAATCAGAATGACCCAGTTTCGATGTTAGTAACATGTCCAGGATCATAATCGGGATTCATGGTTTAGGCAATAAGGTCCCTGAAAATATACTGTCCAGATGGTGGGAGTCATCAATCATTGAGGGGCTCAACAAGACGGTGCAGAAAAGCCCCGACTTCGATTTTCAGCTGGTGTACTGGGCCGATTTCCTTCATCCCGTGCCCCTGGATCCAGCCATCCAGGATAAAAAACATGACCTCTATGTCGAGGACCCGTATATTCCGGCTTCAAGCGCCTACCAGATTGAGAAAAGCAGTGATTTCAGGAAGAAATTACTGGACTACATGGGTGGTCAACTGGACCGTATTTTTCTGAACGAAGATCTCTCCATCAACTTCACATCGATCAGCGATTTTATCATTCACCATTTCTTTAGTGATCTGGAGATCTACTATTCAGCCGATAAACAGGCACACCTGTCTGCCAGCGATCCGATCCGGGAACAGGTTTGTCAGCTTCTGGCAAGGATCCTGAGGCAGCACCGTCGCAAGGAGATATTTCTCATCGCCCACTCGATGGGGTCTATCATCGCCTATGACGTACTGACACGGTATGCCCCGGAGATTGAGATTGATACCCTGGTGACAATCGGGTCCCCCCTGGGACTGCCCATTATTCGAAGCAAAATAGCCGCTGAAATGGCGAAGACAGACACGTTCATCCCGGGATTGAAGACCCCGGAAAATATAAAAACCAACTGGTACAACCTTGCTGATCTGCGGGACAAAATCGCTTTTTATTACCACCTGAAAGAGAGTTTCGCCCCTAATACAAGGAACGTGCAGGTCATCGATCAACTGGTGGTCAACAATTATATGTACAAGGGGGAGAAAAACCCCCACAAAACCTATGGCTATTTGAGATCACCCGAAATGGCGACGATCATCGACGCGTTTTTATCTCGCAAGCCTGCTTCATCCCTGATGCGATTTCAGGCGTTTCTGAAAAATGCCGCTCAACACTGGTCGGGGATTTTCCAGAGTCCGACAGGCAGCCAATAGCTACCGCAATCGAAATTCGACCCGGAAGGGCGTTCTTTCGACAAGCCCCCTCCCTTCCGACTGGCCGTGCCCGGCAAGTCGGAAAGGTCGGATGTCACCATTAACCGTCAACAAAGGATAGGTAGAATGTCTGATCAACTGACGCTGGAAATATTCTCCGATTATATCTGACCCTGGTGCTATTTCATCACCGGGCGTGCTGAGAAACTGAAACAAAATTATGAGATCGGGATCCAGTGGCGGGCTTTTCCCCTGCACCCCGAAACCCCAGCGGAAGGCCAATTGCTGACCGACCTCTTCAAGGGCTATCCGATGGATATTGAAGGCATGAAAGCGAGACTCAGGGAAACCGCCATCGGACTGGGTCTGCCCCTCGGAGAGCGCGACAGAACCTATAACAGTCGTCTGGCCCAGGAACTCGGTCTGTGGGCAGAGGAGGAAGGCGCAGGGGATGCATTTCATATGGCAGCGTTCAAGGCATACTTTGCCGATGGACATAATATCGGGCAGATATCTGTTCTGCTTGAGCTCGCTTCTGCCGTTGGTCTTTCCGTCGAAACAGCCGCAGATGTGCTGAACAAACGCCTTTTCCGGGAAGCCGTAGACCAGGATTGGGACTATGCCAGGAAACTGGCGATCACAGCCGTTCCGACATTTCTCATCAACCGGGATCGTTTGGTTGGGGCACAGCCTTATGAAATGCTGGAGAATTTTGTTACCACCCATGGCGCGGCCAAGCGCCGCCGGAATTAAAACGGCAGGCCGTCCGACTGCAGTTCAGAAAGGATGGCCAGTCCAAATCCTGAACTGCCGAAATTCACAGTTCTGACCAGAGATCTGCTGTGCGGCGGTCTCCGTCTCTCGGTCCCTGGTAAACCCCCTGGAATTAATGGTTGACGCCCACATTCAGAACCCCACCCGGATGCCCTGCTCAGAAAACAACAGGGCGTGCAAACAGGTCAGCGGGTTCCGGGTGGACCTGGCTGTTTACCAGCGGGTGATGGCTGATTTCAACGTATTTCTTCCTTGTTTTCATTGATGACCTGTGCTAGTTTCGGTTTGACATCAATCTCATCCTAATTAATATCCCGTGGATCACTCAGAAAAGGAAACCGGAACATGGAACTTTTTGACAAGAGCACGCTGACGACAACCATTTTCCTTGCGGCGTTAATGTCTGCAGTTGACGGCGATATTGATAAAGAGGAGTGGAATGTTATCAAACAGTTCATCAAGCTGCACTGGGTCCCTGCATTTGGCGATTTTAAGGAGGCACAGTCACAAATCATCTCCCATGTCAAAAAACTGGTTCACAATCCTGAGGCGCTGAAGAAGAAGGTCAATCAGCTGGTGGGTATCCTGCGGCCAAAGCTGTCGATGAAACAGAAAGAGGTATTGTTGAACCTGGTTCGCGAAGTCATGATGGCAGACAGGGAGATTGATGAACAGGAAGAGAAACTGATCGATCAGCTGATGCAGATAATGGAAGTCAAGAAAAAAGAGATGTAAGAGCCCCCCCTTATCCTTCTGTCAAAGACGGCGTTTCAACAGAAAGCGGTTCCGGATATCCCAGTTTCTGCATGACATCAATCACCCCCTGTTTCCGGATGGGCTTGGTCATGTAATTGTCACACCCCTCCCTGACACTGGAAAAGATATTTTTTGTATCCTTCATGGCGGATACCATCACGATTTTCGCCCCCGTTTCCGGTGCCAGATTGTCCTCTTCCCAACCTCGAATATTCACCAGCACTTCGTGTCCGTCGATCTCCGGCATGATGATATCCAGAAAAATCACATCAAATGGTTCCTGCGCCTGATGGGCTTTGAGGAATTGGTCATAGGCCGTTTTCCCGTCCTCAGCGAAGATGCAGGTCCCGTATCTCTCAAGACGTTTCTCAAGCAGCCGGCAACTCTCGATATCATCATCAATTATCAGAAATTTCATCATTTTTTCCAGCAGCCTCATAACAGTGCGATTGAGCCGTTTTTTCCAATTCAATGTCTAGCATGCTCCACCCATTCTGACCAGTGAAACCAGATGTCAAAACAGGCCGGACACAGCTGTTTTCCGCCTTTGGAAAGGCTCCGCAGGCCATCCGGCCCCGCTTTTTAGGATTGACGAAACGATCAGGGGAAGAGTAGCACTGAAAGTCGAAACAGGGGCGGACTGCTGTTTCACACCGGTGAGTCCCCCATAAACCAAGAAACAAGCAAAGGGTGCAGTATGTTCAGAAATCGCGTCAAAACAAAGATAATTCTGGCAGTAATCGGTATTATTGCCGTGACCATGATCATTTCATCAGCCATTGTATCATTCATTATTTATCAGCAGAACAGGGATACCTCCTACAGTCTGTTGCGGCAGTCAGCAACTATTCTGCGCGACGATATCGATGGTTTAACACAGAAGCTGCTGAAAAACGCACGTCAGGCGGCGACAGCCAACGACATGGGAGCCAACATCGAATTCGCCGCGTCCGTAAGCTACAAAGAAGGGGAATCCATGGGTATGAAAAGTACTTATCAGGCCATGTCCCAGGGACTCTATAATATCAGTCAGGCCGGCAACATCTGGAAAGCAGCCATTTACAATAAAAAAAACCAGCTGTCCGGATTCACGGTCATCGAAGGCGATCAGGGATTAATCGGCTTTCCCCGGACCAGCGATTTTTTGGTGGTCAACCTGAACCGGAATGAACAGGTCAACCCCGATGCCTGGAAACCACTGGCTGATTTTTCAGGATTCGACCGGGTTTATCAGGGCGAGATCCCCAAAACGGAAACCGTCAGCTTTAAGCGTATCGACGCCTATATCACCCTCGTCGCCAAAGTCCCCATTGTCACAACAGCTATCAACGAGAAGACCCAGGCAACCGAGCAGGTGCCGGTCGGCATCATTGTGGCCGTATTTCGATTTGATCAGGGGTTCATCGAGCGTCTTTCTAAAATTACCGGGAACCGCATCGGAATTATCAAACCGGATAACACCACCATTGGAGATCTCTCCGGGTATCCCGAATTGAACCCGGATACATTTGGTCCGGTGGACAAAGCGTGGCGTATTCAAAAACAGCCGGTGATCCTGAACGATATATCCCTGGAAAAAGAGCGCTATTTCCAGGGTCTGCTGCCGATCTACGCTGAGGACGGATATGTGGGGGCATTGACCATGCTGCATTCCATGAATGTCTCCATGAACAACACGCTGCATGTGGTGAAGGTTCTCAGCCTGGTTTCCCTCGGGTGTATTATCCTGTTTTTCCCTCTGGCTTTTTTTGCATCCAACTCCTTTTCGAAACCGCTGGAGGAGTTGTCCCGTGTCCTTTCAGACGTTGAACAGACCGGTGATTTTTCCCATCGCGTCAGCGTCAACAGCAGGGACGAAATCGGTCAGACCTCGGAAGCATTTAACCATCTGATGGACGCATTGCAGGAAGCGATCGGCAATGTCAACAATGTCCTGGCCGCCGTCGCCAAAGGGGATCTTTCCCACAGCATTGCCGGAAACTACAGGGGTGAACTCAGTCGTCTGCAGACCCATACCAATGACTCCATTGTCATGCTGGGACGCTTGATGTCCCAGGTGATAGAAGCCAGTCAGCAGGTCAATACCGGTGCGCAGGAACTGTCCCATTCGGCACAGGTGCTGGCCAACGGGACCACCCAGCAGGCAGCGACGCTGGAGGAGGTCGCCTCTTCCATGGATGAAATCGAAACCCGCACCAAAACCAACCGGGATAATGCCAATCAGGCCAGGGTATTAACAGATCAGACCATCGAAATCGTCAAGAACGGCAACCACCAGATGGAAAGTATGCTGGCATCGATGAAGCGGATCAATGAATCCAGTTCCCAGGTTTCCAGGGTTATCAAAACGATTGACGAGATCGCCTTCCAGACCAACCTGCTGGCTTTGAATGCAGCTGTGGAAGCCGCCAGGGCCGGGAAATACGGCAAGGGATTTGCGGTTGTCGCCGAGGAGGTTCGAAATCTCGCTGCTCGGAGTGCAGCAGCGGCCAAGGATACGACAGAGCTGATCGAAAGTTCCATCAAGGAGGTGGAAAAAGGGGTGCAAAACGCTGACAGCACTGCCTCTGTGCTTGAAAGAATCACCGAAGGGATCAATCAGTCCAACGCGCTGATCAATGAGATATCCGCTGCCTCCGTGGAACAGGCCAACAGTGTCACAGAAATCAACAAGGGACTGACGAATGTCAACAACGTGGTCCAGCAGAACTCATCAATTTCAGAGCAGGCCGCCGCTGCTTCAGAGGAACTCTCCGGCCAGGCCGCCCGACTGCAGGAAATGATGAACCTCTTTATCCTGTCAAAGCAATTGCTGGACTCAGACACCGTATTGCTGATCGAGGAGAGCTGATCCGGCGGAAACCCTTTTTGACCGGCTCACCCTTTCCTGCTGCGGGCATCGCAGCCGGTCTGTTCCAACATATCTCAGGGTGTTCCGAAAAAGCCCCTGCATCCTGAGAACAGGCCTCTGCCCAGACTATTGCCAATTTGAAGTTTGACGGAATTTTACCGATCCCGGTAAGCTGAAACTGGTTTTTTACTGGAACAGTCTTCACTGCCTTCCACTTCTTCCTCACATTCCTGTAAACGGTTGAACAACAGAACTGGAACCGATCATCATTCATATTTAAAGAGAACCCTATGAAAATACTCCGCGTAAACATGAGCGACCTGACCATTTCTTATGAATCCGTTTTAGACCGCGATCTGATTATCGGTGGCAGGGCTCTGACAGCCAGAATTCTGAATAAAGAGGTCCCACCGAAAACCGATCCGCTGGGACCGGACGCAAAATTGATCATTGCCTGTGGGGCACTGGCCGGAACCAAGGCCCCGTCAGCCGGGCGCTTCTCCATTGGTGCGAAAAGCCCGCTGACCATGGGCATCAAAGAGGCCAACAGTGGCGGTCCGGCCGGTCAAAAGCTGGATCTCCTGGGGTATCGGGCTGTTATCGTCGAAGGACAGGCAAAGGATGGGAAACTGTATCTGCTGAAAATCAGCTCGGAGGGCGTTGAACTCAAAGATGCGGAAGCCTACCGGGGAATGAAAAACTACACACTGGCATCCAAGCTGTACCAGCAGTTTGATGCAAAAGCCGCCATCATCTCCATCGGCATTGCCGGAGAAAAGGGCTGGAAAGCCTCTGCCATCACAATGACTGACAATGACGGCCACTCCTCTAGACACGCTGCCCGGGGTGGTCTGGGGGCGGTTATGGGATCCAGAGGGCTGAAGTGTATCGTGATTGATGACAGCGGCACGCAAAAGGTGGAGATAGCACACAAACCCGCTTTTCAGGCATCCGTAAAGAACTGGGCCAAAATCACCAAGGAGGACAAAAACCTGAAAGGAACCATGAAGCAGGGGACAACCGCGGTGATCGGCACGTTGAGATGGCTGGGGGCCATGCCCGCCTTGAATTACAGCAACGAAAAACTGGAGGGAATTGAATCCATCAACGGCGATGCCATCGAGAAGTTGAACCAGTCCCGGGGAGGCAAAATGGCTGGGTGTATGCCCGGCTGCATCGTCCGCTGCTCCATCGTCTTCAATGACGAAAAGGGAAAACATGTGACCTCCAGCTACGAGTACGAAACCATCGCCCTGATGGGAACCAACCTGGGTCTCGTGGATCCGGATGTGGTGGCAAAACTGGATTTTCTGGCCGATGATATTGGCATCGATACCATCGAGGTCGGTGCTGCGATGGGGGTAGCCGCCAGTGCCGGGAAGATGAAGATGGGGGATGCGGCTTCCGCGCTGGCTTTGCTGGATGAGATCGAAAAGGGAACAGAACTGGGTGTCATGCTGGCAAACGGCGTTGAGGAGACCTGCCGCAAACTCGGTATCGACCGGATTCCGGCATTCAAAGGCCAGGCGATTCCCGCCCACGATCCCAGAATTACCAAACCAACCGGTGTCAGCTACCATACCAGTCCCATGGGTGCCGATCACACCGCCGGTATCTCCTATGATGATTTCAGCTCCAGGGAAGGGCAGATCGAACGATCGCTCGCGTCCCAGGTATTCAATGCCACGCGTGACGCCATGGGCTACTGCATGCTGGCCACACCGGCCGACAATAAACTGCTGCTGACCTTTCTCAAGGAGCTGATAAACGCCCGGTACGACCTGAATGTATCGGAAAAAGACATCATCGAAGTCGGTAAAGAGACGTTGAAGAACGAACTGGCATTTAACCAGGGCAGCGAATTCTTTTCCGCTCATGAACCTTCTCCGGCGTTTATCCGAACAGAACCCATGGGGCCTAACAATGCTGTTTTTGATATCGATCCTGCTGAAATAGAGACCCTTTGGGGAAAACTGGACGCTTACCAGATGGAACTCTGATGACCGCATTGAACCTGGACAGACTCTTCAATCCCAGGACGATTGCCATGATCGGCGCCTCCGCAACGCCGGGAAAATGGGGAAATATTATTCTGCTGAATATACTTAAAGGCAATTTCAAAGGCAGAATCTTTCCGGTCAATCCCAAAGCGGAAAAAATTCTGGGATATCCATGCTACGCGAGTGTACAGGATATCCCGGAGACGATTGACATGGCCCTGATCACCACGCCATCTCAATCCATTCTGCCCCTGATCGATGCCTGCGGGGAAAAACAGATCCCTTTTCTGGTCGTGGTCACCTCCAATTTCAGCGAAACCGGCGATGCGGGAGCGAAGCTGGAAAAGGAGATGATCGCCAGGGCGGCCACCTACGGCATACGGATCGTCGGACCCAATACCATGGGTATATACAGCGCCGAATCAGAACTGCACGCGCTGATGCCGATGCTGATGCCCCTGAGGGGTTCTGTCTCCATGTTCTCCCAGAGCGGAAACGTGGGGGTGCAGATGATGGACTACGGGCAGAAGGAGGGTGTCGGATTTGAAAAATTCGTCAGTAGCGGAAACGAAGGCGACCTGAACAATGTCGATTACCTGAAATATTTTGCAAATGACAAAAACACCCGGGTGATTCTCGGCTATATCGAAGGGGTGGATCCCGGGACCGGTTTTCTGCCAACCGTCAGGAGCATTTCAAAATCCAAGCCCATCGTCATGTTCAAGGGTGGCCGGACTGAAGTCGGGTCACGGGCGGCGGCCTCCCACACCGGCTCCCTGGCCGGTACCCGGGAAATCAACCGGGCTGCCTTTCGACAGGCAGGGATCATGGAGGTACAGTGCAGCCTGGAACTGATTGACTGCGCCAAGGCTTTCGCCAACTACCCCATTCCAAAGGGAAATCGCGTCGGAATTATTACCCGGGGCGGCGGTTGGGGCGTCATTACCGCCGATTCCTGCGAGGAAGCGGGGCTGGTTGTCCCCCCCCTTCCAGACGATATGATCCGGCGGATCGACCGGATTCTCCCAGACTACTGGAATCGCGGGAATCCCGTCGATCTGGTGGCAACGGTTGCGGACGACCCCATGCCGGAGATTCTGACCATGCTGGCCGAATGGGATGGTGTCGATGCAGTGATTGCCCTCGGGGCAGGATTCAGGTCCTTCAATTTTGAGTACTCCTCTGATGTGACCGGACCACCGGAGCTGATTGAAACCATGCGCTTCATGAAAAGCCTGTTTGATAACACCTCCAACGCGCCTGACAAAATCCTGCAGCTGATCGCAGACCTGGTCAAAAAGACCGGCAAACCCATCATATCTGTCTCCACCGGCTCCCAATACTCGCACAAGGAGTTCACGGAAAGATACAAGATCGTCTCCTTTCCCACACCGGAAAGAGCGGTCAAGGTACTGAAAATCATGTGCGAATACCATCAAATCAGGCAATCCAGATAAAACAGAAACTTCGCCGTTCCTGAATCGCATGTCCACCATGCCCGATGGAACCGGCTGTCTGTTCAGAGGAAGCGCTGGATTTGACATAGCCGATCCGTCGGGGTTATAACTTGATGGAACAAAAGACGACTGACAAAAAAGAGACCCACACGAATCGCTGAACTGCCATTTCAACCAGGAGGAATAAATGGAGATTATCAAACAGGCACTTAAGAATAACCAAACAACGCTATCCGAATTTGATTCTAAAAGAGTGCTGACTGAATACAAAATCCCGGTCACAAGAGAAATCGTTGCCAAGGATGTCAACGAACTGAAACAGGCAGTGGAAAAAATCGGCTTTCCTCTCGTTCTGAAGGGAAGTTCCGCCGAAATTGCACATAAAACTGAAAAAGGCCTGATTAAAATAGATATCAGAACGTTGGAAGAAGCCACCGCCGCATTCGAAGAGATCACCGCCAAAATGGGGGACGACAAGGGCGGCGTGCTGGTGCAGGAAATGATCAAAGGCCAGCGCGAACTCGTTGTCGGTCTGACCCGTGATCCCCAGTTCGGTCCCTGCGTCATGTTCGGTCTGGGTGGGATATTCACCGAAATACTGAAGGATGTGGCTTTTCGTGTTGCTCCCCTCACACGTAAAGACGCCATGGATATCATGGATGATTTCAAGAGCAAAAAAATACTGGATGCCGTTCGGGGGATGGAAGCTGTGGATCGGGAAATCCTGGCAGACATCCTGATTGCTGTTGGCCAGATCGGGCTGGATCACGAAGAGATCCAGGAGATCGATATCAACCCCTTGAAAATCCTCAATGGAAAACCAGTGGCTGTCGATGCCCTGGTCGTACTGAAAGCATAATCCGATACCTCCCCGACCACACATCTGCTCGCGGCTGGTCGATTACCCATGCCGCGAGGGGTTTCCCGCTTTATTCAATACGCCGCACCTGAATTGTCGGTACCAGTTTGTCCTGGGCTTTGATTTCGTGAATCACCACCACCCGGTCTCCCGGGGCAAAGTCATCTGCCGCGCGCAGCACATGCAGTGCCTTCTGGACCGTTTCCTCGAAATCCGTTTCAAATTGGATCAGGATCGGGTACACCGCTCGATAGAGAATCAGTGTCTTCTGGGTTTTCGCTGAGTTGGTAAAGGCAAAAATCTTGATATTCGCTGGCCGGCAGTTGGATACAATGGCCGCTGACCGGCCGCTTTGGGAAAAAGTGACAATGCCTTTGAGCTTGAGGTCTCCCACCAGTTGCACGGCGGCCAGGGCAATATGCTGAAGATCGTTGTCCCGGATCATCTGCCGGGCATAGGCCACACCGGGAGACTGTTCCGCTTTGCGGGCCGTCCGCACCATGTAGTCAATTGCTTTGACCGGATATTTTCCGCTGGCGGTTTCACCGGAGAGCATGATGGCATCCGCCTCTTCAAACACTGCGTTAGCAATATCGGTTATCTCAGCACGGGTGGGAATAGGATTCTCAATCATCGATTCCAGGAGATGGGTAGCGATGATGAGACATTTCCCGTGAATGGCACAGAGGTAAGCGATCTGTCGTTGAATGGTGGGAAGATCCTCCATATCCACTTCAATCCCAAGGTCACCCCGGGCCACCATAATACCATCCACCTCGCGAATAATCTCCTCCAGATTATTGACCCCCTCGTAGTTTTCAATCTTGGCGATGATCTTGGTCTGGCGACCTTTCTCCCCGAGCAGTTCCCGCAGTTCAACGATGGCGTTTTTATCCCTCACAAATGAAAGAGCAATAAAATCAATATCATTTTCGATTCCAAAAAGAATATCGGATTTGTCCTTATTGGTCAGCGCCGGAATTTGCACATGGATTCCCGGCAGATTGACATGCCGCCGGGGTTTGATCTCACCCCCATCCAGGACCTTGCACCACAACTGATTGTCCTCTTTTTTTGTTACCTGCAGATTGATCAGACCGCTGTCAACGGTGATCCGGTCACCGATATTGACTGTGGACGGAAGATGGGGATAGTTGACAAACAGGACATTGCTGTTGTCATCGGCCTGGGGAGGGACGACAATGGCAATGGTTTTTCCCTCAGTCAGAATCATCCCGGAAACACCGGTTCTGATCTCGGGACCCTGGGTATCGAGCAGAAGACCTACCGGATAATCCACCTCCTGATTCAGCTGCTGAACCATGTTGATCACCTCAAGATGGGAGGGTTGATCACCGTGGGACATATTCAGCCGGACAATATTCATACCCGCCTGGGACATCTTTTTTAAATCCGCAAAAGTATTGCTGGCCGGTCCGATGGTACAGATGATTCTGGTGTTGATCATGCCGATCTCCTCATGGGTTGCTTTTGATCCCGGGCCTGATGGGTGATGTGAATACGCCCGCATTCTGGGTCCAGCATACCATGGTTTCCTGTTTGAAAAAAGGTTAATTTCATGTATTTAATGGCACGACAAACCGGATCTGAGCACCCTGCTTGTTTCCCGGTGTATAGGATAAATGACGGTATCCTTTAAAAAATAGGGATCGTGATGCAAAAGAGGGCATATCCGAAATTGACGTTTGACGAAGAGAAATGTAGAATCAGCTATGATAAAAAGTACCTGTCAATAGTTGAAGCAGAAACCCCGATTGCGGATCCCCGATGGACGAGGCGATAATGAGTAAGGCCCGGGAGTGGGCTGCCAACGAGTATTTTGATACTGCATTTCGAGACGAAATTCAGCATCTGCTGGACGACAACGATGAAAGCGAGCTGATCGATCGGTTTTATAAGGATCTGGAATTCGGTACGGGCGGATTGCGGGGGATCCTGGGAGCCGGGTCCAACCGCATGAATATCTATACCGTTCGCAAAGCCAGCCAGGGTCTGGCCAACTACCTGCTCAAAAACAGTGTTCAACCGCCCAGCATAGCGATCGCTTACGACAGCCGGCGGTTTTCCGATCTCTTCAGCCGTGAAACGGCCTGTGTGTTTGCGGCAAACGGCATCCAGGTTCATCTTTACAAAAAGCTGCGTCCGGTGCCGATGCTCTCTTTTGCGGTTCGTGAACTGGGAACAACGGCCGGGGTCGTGGTGACCGCCAGCCACAATCCGGCAGAATACAATGGTTACAAGGTATACTGGTCCGATGGGTGCCAGGTCACGCCACCCCATGACGAAGGTATCATCGATGAGGTCAACTGGATTAAGGATTTTACAGCCGTCAAATGGATGACTTTTGAAGCAGCCCTTGAGCAGGAACGGGTGTGGTTTATTCCCGACAGCGTCGAGGAGGCCTATTTTACAAAAGTGGAAGCCCTTGCCATGAGGCCGCGGGAAGGTAATCGGGATATCGGCATCGTCTACACCCCTCTTCATGGGACGGGGAACTACCCCGTCAGGGAGATCTTACGGCGGCGCGGTTTTGAGAAGGTTCGCGTGGTCAAAGCACAGGAGGAACCGGACGGCGCATTTTCCACCGTCACATCTCCCAATCCGGAAGATCCCAGTGCGCTGAAACTGGCGTTGGAAACCGTCGGTGACAATGATCACCTGATTGTGGGAACAGATCCGGATGCAGACCGTATCGGCGTGATGATCCGGCATAAAAACGAATGGATCAAAATCAATGGCAACCAGATCGGTCAGCTGCTACTCGCCTATTATCTTGAGAAACTCCGTGAACAGAAAAAACTGCCTGACAACGGCGTCTATATCACCACCATCGTGACATCCGACCTGGGTCGGGAGATCGCTGACAGCTACGGTGTCCAATCCCGGGAAACCCTGACCGGATTTAAATATATCGGTTCCGTCATTCGGGAACTGGAGGAGACAGGGACCGGTAAGTTCATCTTCGGAACTGAAGAGAGTCATGGCTACCTGTTTGACGACTTTGTCCGGGACAAAGACGGGGTCATCGCCACCATGATTTTTTGTGAACTGTGCGCCGAGCTACATCAAAAAGGGATGTCGGTCATTGATCAACTGGTGGCCATCCACAGCCGATACAGCTTCCACACGGATTCCCTCATAAACAAGGTGATCAAGGGACATGAAGGTGCCGCAAAGATCGCACAGATTATGGAGTCACTGCGAAACCATCCGCCGGCAGAGATCGCCGGTACCAAAGTGATGACAGTCAGGGACTACCTGAAGGGGGAAATTCTGGATCGCCGCACCGGAAAGGTGACCGGTCAAACCAGACAACCACAATCGAATGTGCTGGCTTTTTATATGGCCGATGGCAGCCGCATTACCGCCCGGCCATCTGGGACGGAACCGAAAATAAAATTCTATTTCAACCTGAAAGGCACCGATGAAGCGGCGCTGAAAAGGACAAAATCTGCATACGAAACAGATTTCTGCAAGCTGGTTGATGGCATTTGAACCACCGTTCATCTTTTGAATTCAGACTCCGTCAGGAGCTATACGACCAACCCAAAACAAGGAGGGAGATTTGGAACAAGCCGATCTGGAAATCATCGAAAAGCATGCAAAGGACAATAACAAGCTTGATCGCCTGTATAAGGAACATCTGAGACTTGAAGCAGAGATTGAGAAAATCCAGTCCATCCGCATCAAGAGTCACGATGAAGAGAAAAAGCTGAGGCAACTCAAAAAATTGAAGCTGGAGGGCCGTGATCAGATGGAGCTGATTTTCCAAACCTTGCGGTAAGCGGGCCTTAAAACCCCGCAAAAAGCCTTTGCTTTTGTCAATATGGGGATTGCCTGAATGATTCGATTCAGATACTTCTGAGACTTGGTCCCGGTATCCCGGCCGGAGGGCATCTCCATTCCGTTTCCGAAATACTGCGGTTAGTGGGGTAACCGGTCCGGTTCACCCGCTGAAAATCTGTCTCGATATCGTGGTATGGTGGTTCAGGATATTTTCGTCGTTATATTGGGACTCGTGTTCGGGTCCTTCCTCTATACGATGACGCTGCGCCTCCAGCATCAGACCCCCGTCAGTCGCCGGTCATCCTGTGATCACTGTGCGGCAGTCATTGGCATCATCGGGCTGATACCGCTTGTGGGGTTTGTTGTTTCAAAAGGGAAGTGCAGAAACTGCGGCGGTTCTATATCCTGGGCATATCCTCTGACAGAGGTGCTGAATGCCGGGCTGGTGTATACGATTTTCCTCAGGACCGGCTGGCAGCTGGAATTCATCCATGCCTTCCTGATATTTGAATCGCTGTTGCTGATCGCATTTCTTGATTTCAGGACGCACTGCATCTATCCACAGCCGGTCATATTCGCCTTTCTGGTTCAATGTGTCTGGCTGGCCGGGGTCCGGAGCACCGATCTGTTGGACTCTCTGTTCGGGCTGTTTATGGGAGCGGGTGTATTTCACTGGATCGGCTATCTCTACCAGAACCTTCGCAGACGGGTCGGTCTGGGGGAAGGCGATGCAACCCTGCTCGGACTGATCGGATTTGCTTTCGGCTGGAATGTGCTTTTTGCCACCATTTTCTGGGCAGCCGTCTTCGGCATCCTCTTTGGGGGCACCCTGCTGCTGGTTCGACGGCAATCCTGGAAGGCCGAAATTGCGTTTGGCCCCTGGCTGGTGCTGGCGGCATATCTGATCTGGTATTTTCCGGATTTCTTCCAGAATGTACCATTTAAAACCGGGACCCAACTGATCCTGCGGTAAGACCCGACCGTTGATAAAACTGATTTTAAAACAAACCACTTAACCCATTACCCATCATGAGTGAGAGCAACTTGAAAAAAAAGGATTTGGCCTGGGGCAGTCTGGGATTTGACTATATAAAAACCGATTATCGGTTTACCGCTACCAACAGGGACGGCAAGTGGTCTGATGGAGAACTCATCACGGATGAGATCATGAGGATCCACGAAGGCTCTCCGGCACTGCACTATGCACAACAGTGTTTTGAAGGCTTGAAGGCACAGACCGCCAAAGACGGCAGTGTGCTGCTGTTCAGACCGGAATTGAACGCCGAACGTCTGCACATGACAGCCGAGCGTCTGATGATGCCACCGGTACCCAGGGAGCTGTTTCTGAAAGGTGTGGAAGAGACGGTACGGGCCAACTATGCCTGGATTCCGCCCTACGGATCGGGAGCATCACTCTATATCCGGCCCCTGCTGATTGGCGTCGGGGAGAACATGGGCCTGAGACCGGCCAAAGAGTACGATTTTCGCGTCATCGTTTCTCCGGTGGGCCCCTATTACAAAGGCGGAGGTATCTCGCTGATATCACTTGCAGTCACAGAATTTGACCGGGCTGCCCCCCTGGGCACAGGAAAATTCAAGGCAGGTGCCAACTATGCGGGCGGTTTACTCTCGACCCAGACGGCCAAGGACATGGGAGCGAATGAAGCACTTTACCTGGACTCTGCCCAGCGCAAGTATCTGGATGAAGCGGGGTCGGCCAATATCCTGCTGGCAATGACCGGCAACCGGTTTGTCACCCCACGGTCCAATGCGATTCTTCCCAGCGTCACGCGCCGCTCCATCATGACGCTGGCCAAAGATGAATTGAAAATGACGATTGAAGAACGACCCGTCGCCATCAGAGAAGAGATGGCCGAGATCGAAGAAATGGCAGCCTGTGGAACCGCAGCGGTTATCTCTCCGGTCGGTAAGATCTGGATCGATGGGCAGTGGCATCTATTTTATGGAAACGGCGAAAAGGTGGGCCCCGTCATGAAACGCCTGTATGACTCGCTGACCCAGATACAAAAGGGGGAGAAAGCAGACCCCTTTGGATGGACAACAAAGGTCAACATTGGTTAATCCGTCCGGGATACCGATCCGCCCCGAACTCTCCCGGGAGAGGGGGCAGATCCTGAAAATGGGAGCACCGCCGCTCCCTGTTCATGATTGGAAATTAGAACGATGACAGCACTTTTCGGAATTTTAATCACCTCCTTTATCATTGCGCTCTCGGGCGCTCTGATGCCGGGTCCGTTTCTGACAGCGACCATCAGTGAAAGCGCCAGAAAGGGATTTTCCGCAGGTCCCCTGATGATTATCGGTCACGGGATTCTGGAGCTGCTGCTGGTGGTGGCTTTGATGCTGGGGCTCGCCCCTTTCCTGAAAAACGATACCGTTTTTGGGGCCATTGCCGTTTCCGGTGCTTTTATCCTGCTCTGGATGGCTTTCGGGATGTTCCGGTCACTGCCAACCCTGCAGATGGTGACAAAAACGGAGGATGCCCGTCGCGGCGGGCTGATCATGACCGGAATCCTGATGAGTGTCGCCAACCCCTATTGGGCCATCTGGTGGGCAACGATCGGCCTGGGATACATTGTTCACAGCCAGGGTTTTGGTTTTATCGGTGTGCTCTTGTTTTTCGTTGGCCATATTCTGGCAGATCTGGTCTGGTACTCCGCTGTTTCCTTTTCCATATCCAGGGGCAAATCATTTCTCAGCATACCACTGTATCGCAGTGTCATTGGTGTGTGTGCCTGTTTTCTGGTCGTGATGGCCGTCTATTTCGGTTATTCCGGTTTTGAAAAATTTGCGGTGATCAACTGAGGGACCACGGGTCGCGAAGCCGATTGCGCCAATCAATTTAACCAGGACCCATCTTCCGAGGGGATGGTTTTTCCATGGAAAAACAAGATACCAAGCTGACCGTTAAATGCCCTACTTGCCGTCAACCCGCAGCCTGGCAGGGCAATGCGTTTCGTCCTTTCTGCAGCGAGCGATGCAAGCTGATCGATCTGGGCAACTGGGCAGAGGGCCGTTACAATATCGAAAGTATCGAACCGCCTGACTTTCCCGAGGACGACACGGACGGAACCCTTCCCGAAAACTGATATGACAGGGAGACAGTTGCTGTTCCGGATGGCGATCTTGCTGGGCATGGTTCTCCTGGCACCGGGACTCAATGCAACAGAGCCTTTTAAATCCCAGATCCCCGGGGTGGAAGAGAATCCCGTTGACTTTCAGGCCCGTCTGGTTCCACCCGACGTCCGATCAGCAGAAAAGGTCCGGCTGGTTGTTGAATCCCGTCTGAAACCGGGTTGGCATATTTACTCCGTGATCCGGTCAGAGGATCCCGATGCCCCCCCGCCGACCCGTCTTGATGTCCATGCCGGTCTGCTGACCGAAGATGGACCGGTCTATGAAACACCCCCTGAAACTGAATTCATCCCTGTCCTGGGAATGAAGATCGATTATCACTCCGGGCAGGCTTTCTTTTATCAGAATCTACAGGTGGTCAAGGACGCCGCGCCCGCATCCCGTTCCCTGACAGCCGATCTGACCTATCAGCTGTGCACCGCTGCCATCTGCCTGCCACCAAAAACAGAAACATTCACAGTTGCCTACCGGATCGACCCGGGGGAGGCCAGAACCGCCTTTCTTCATCCCGATCGAACCATCAATACGCTGCCGGGAAAAGGAGACCGCAACGTCCTGGCGGAGTTTCAGGCAAGTGGTTTCTGGGCTTTTATCGCGCTGGCTGCGCTGATGGGACTGGTCTCACTCCTGACCCCCTGTGTATTTCCCATGATTCCCATCACGGTCACCTATTTTTCCAAACAGGCCGAAGGAAAGCAGTCTCGTGTCATCAAACTGGCAACCCTGTTCGCACTGGGGATCATCTTCACCTATACGGCTGTCGGGCTGCTGCTGTCAGGGCTGTTCGGGGCTGGCAGCGCCCTGCTGCTGGCGTCCAATCCGATAATCAACCTGATCATCGGTATTGTGTTTATCCTGTTTGCCCTGAGTCTGATGGGTCTGTTCGAAATATCCCTGCCGGCCGGGCTGGAATCCTTTTTCGACCGGAAATCGCGATCTCTGGGGGGTATTGCAGGGGTGTTGCTCATGGGGTTTACCTTTACCCTGACCGCATTTACCTGCACGGTCCAATTCGTGGGAACCATGCTGATTGCCGCCGCCCAGGGAGAATGGATCTGGCCGCTGCTGGGGATGCTGGTTTTCTCGACAGTCTTTTCCCTGCCCTTTTTTCTGCTCGCCATCGCCCCCAGCCTGGTCAGGCAGATCCAGGGACGATCCGGGGCCTGGCTGGGCAGAAGCAAGACGGTCCTGGGAATACTGGAAATGATGGCCTCGATCAAGTTTCTTTCCAACGCTGACCTGGTCTGGCAGACAGAGCTCCTGCCCCGAAATACCGCCATCGGCGTCTGGACTGCCCTGCTGCTGGCGATTGTGATCTACCTGATATGGACCGGTATCCGGCCAGTCCTGAACCGATCCCCCATCCAGTGGGCCGCCGTGGCCTTCTTTCTCTCCCTGACGATTCTTGTCAGCAGGGGCTGGAACGACCGTTCTCTGGGAAGCCTGGTTGATTCCGTCCTGCCGCCAGCCAGTGGTCTGCACCAGACAGCAGGTGAGATGGTTTCCGCGGAAGAGATCCGGGAGCTGCAGTGGCTGGATTCCTACAGCGAGGCCCTGAAGCTGGCACAGCGGGACAAGCGGCCCATACTCCTGGAGTTCACAGGCTATACCTGCGTCAATTGCCGCTGGATGGAGCAGAATATCCTGGCCCGCAAAAAGATCCATTACCACATTCGAGACGGATTTATTCCGGTGCGACTCTATACCGACGGCGGGAAAAACGCCCAGAAAAACCTGGATTTCCAAATCGACCGGTTTCAGACGGTCGCCCTGCCCTTTTATGCCATCCTCAGCCCCGACGGCCACCTCATCCGCAAACAAAACGGTATTACCCTGAATCCAAAAGCGTTCGAGCAGTTTCTGACCCTCAAACAAACAGAGTGATCCCGCCTCATTGAAAAACGGATCGCGTACTGCGTTCCAGCGTCTGCCCTCTCTCCACATTTCCCTTGGCAACCAGACTGCCTTCAGAGTATATTTCTTTTATCGAATACTATTCGTTTTCAAGCGGGTAAAGTTTGTTTAATTTTCAAAAGGGGAAGCCATGTATCTCGAACTCAAGAACAAAACAGCACTGGTGACTGGATCCGGAAAAAAAACAGGTATCGGATATGCGATAGCGGAAAAATTTGCAAAGAACGGAACCCATGTAATCATCGCCGATCTGAACCGGCAGAAGCCGGATGATGGCGGGGTCAGGACAGCAACCTCAGAAGAGTCGCTGGAGATCGCCGCTGATTTGAGTCAGCGTTACGGAATCCGGACACTGGCCGTGGATGTGGATGTGACAAATAACGCTTCCATCGCCAGAATGGTGGAGACAATCAGCGGATCATTCGACTCTGTTGATGTGTTGTGTAATAACGCCGGGGCTACATTCGGGGTTCCCAATGCGGTGCATACCTATGATGAAGAGGCCTGGATGAAAACCATTGATGTGAATCTGCACAGTGTTTTCAAGGTTTCCCGGGCGGTGCTGCCCCTGATGATGAAAAAAGGCGGCACCATTATCAACACCGCTTCCCGGGCTGGTAAGGTGCCCCCTCTGTTCAACGGGGCCTATGCTGTGGCAAAGGCCGGTGTCATCATGCTGACCAAGGTGATGGCTCGGGAATTGGCCGGTAACAACATCCGCATCAATGCTGTCTGTCCCGGTCAGATTATGACAGACCTGGAAAAGTGGCGCTTCGGTCTTGAAGCACAATTCTTTAACACCACCATAGAGGAACGCCAGGCTGAGATGTGCAAAACCATACCCCTCAACCGGATCGGCGAACCTGAAGAAGTTGCGAAGCTGGTTGTCTACCTGGCTTCGGATGAATCGTCCTACATGACCGGTCAGGCAGTCAACGTGACCGGGGGTCAGTTGATGGAATTGTAGCCGGGTTATTCCTTCTTCACATCGGCTGCCATTTCGTCCTGCACAATGATCATATCCTTGTTGGCTTCAAAGGTTTTGGAGCCGACACCCTGCACTTTCATGATCTCATCTGGCGCCTTAAACCCGCCGACTTTTTCCCGATATTCAACAATTCGCGCCGCATAGGTTGGCCCGATTCGTTTCAGTTGACACAGCTGTTTTTCATCAGCGGTATTGATGTTAATCTTACCCTGATCAGCAAACACAGGCATACCCATCAAAAACAGCAAGCCAAGCAAAAGGTGGATTCCTTTTTTCAATGTTCTGATTCGCATGGTCTCCTCTTTTTCTGAAGTTAAAGAACAATGAGTACTCCTGGGGAAAATTTTTCCAATCTGCCATTGGAAAAAGCGGGTCTACTGTTTCAGAATTCGGTTCCAAAGTCAACAAAATCCTAAATTGGATGTCAAACAGCAAATAGTGAGCAACGAGGTGACCGTGGATTTCTTCCGTCAACAGGAATTCCGGAGTGAACAGCTCATTGTTCAATCAAAACCGGAAAATTCATCCTTTTTTGAAAACCTGAAATCCCATTGAAGTCACGGATATCAATAATCCATTGCAAAAAGAATCAAAATCGATAGAATCAGCTGACGTCAAAAACGTTTTTTCTTAATTTGGAAATCCAGAGATCTGGTTGTTCCAGATTCATTTCCCACTGAAAAACAAACCAAGGAGAACAGGATGAATCACCCGGAAGCCACCCAGGCGGCACTCAATCTATTGCGCAGCGGAGAACCGTTTCAATGGTATGTCATTACCCTGCTGGCACTGGTGATGTATGTGTATTTCAATGAGGTCTCCAAAGGGAACTGGAAGAACATCGCTGCCGGCCTGTCGTTGTATATGGTCCACTGGTTTTTTGAGATCATGAACGGCCTGATCCAGCACTTCAGCGGACATGCCCTCTGGACCGTACCGACAGGAACGGCATTTCTGCTGCTGGTAGGGGTTGGGGTTGAACTCAGCCTGATGTTTTCCGTTGCCGGGCTGATCTTCAGCAAAATTCTGCCGGCAGACCCCAGCATGAAAATCCTCGGTATCAATAACCGGCTGGTGATAGCGGTTGGAAACGCTGCATTTTTTTCCATCTTCGAGATATTCCTGGCAAAGACGCCGGCATTTGTCTGGGTCTATCCCTGGTGGGGATCCCTGCCCGTGTTCATTTCGGTCTACATCCCCTTCTTTGTCATTTCGATGTTCAGCTATGATTGGCAGCCGAGGACACAAATCCGGGTGATTGGGACGCTGTTTGCGATCAATGCCGGGATGCTGGTTGTTTTTGCAGGAATGCTGAGCTGGATATAGGGGAATTCGCAACCGCGGCTATCGAAATCAGCACCCCCTGGTTTTCATTCCCATGCGGCCATGTGATGGCCAGGTGTCCTGACACAACCGTCCCACACCCGGCACCGGCTAGCACCGGGCATCCGGTTTTCTTTTGTCCCCCATGGAGATCGGCCCTGGTGTCATTCTTCTGGGCGGGCAGCGGGACATCAGCCTTTACCGTCGCAGGTAACTGCGGGATTCTCTATGGGAACGCGCAAAATTCCCAAAACGGGCAGGGCTCATTCCGAGTGACGCAACCCGAGAAAGAGTTCCGTTTTTTAAAGGCCTCTGGTAAGATGAAATATAAAAGATATCGGGTTTGTTATTGGCCGGGCTCAGGATGAACCTCAGCCAGGCTATGAACTGCACCTGGTCCAAGCACGAAGGGATGGAATGAACCGACCGAGAATATTTTTGAGCAATGATGACGGGATTGAATCCCCGGGCTTGCTGGCCGCAGTGGAAGCGGTCATGGACCTGGGAGAGATTATCGTCGTGGCCCCGTCCACCCAGCAAACCGGCATGGGCAGAAGTCTGAAAGGGGACCGACAGAGCCGCCTGATTCCCTATGATCTGGGTATCAGCGGGCACGACATCCAGGCCTTTCACTTCGACTGTACACCGGCCATGGCAGTCCATCATGGTCTGCTTGCGCTCTGCTCGGACCGCAAACCGGACCTGTTGATCAGTGGTATCAATTACGGAGAGAACATCGGCACCGGGATCACCGCCTCGGGAACCGTAGGTGCGGCCATGGAAGGAGCCGGTCTGGGGGTTCCTTCCATGGCCGTTTCCAAGGAGACCGCGCCCGGGGACTATCATGAGTATACGGACCAGGATTGGGTGGCGGCAGCCCATTTTACCCGGCAGTTTGCCAGCGTGATGCTGATGGAGAAGCTGCCCGCCGATGTGGACCTGCTGAAAATCGATGTGCCCAGGCAGGCCTCCCCCGCCACACCGTGGCGACTGACCCGTCTGTCCAGGGATCGTTACTGGCATACGTTTCTTGCGGATCCAGGTCCCCACAGCAAGGTCGATGATGCCCAGGTAACGATTGATATCGATCACTCAAAACTGAACGTCCAATCCGATGTCTATGCCATTACCATTGACAGGATTGTCTCAGTAACGCCGTTGAGCCTGGATTTTACGAGTCGTACAGGATTCGAGCACATTCGCAGCCTTCTGTCAGCAGTCCGGGAGAACTGACCGCCCGTACCCTGCAGAGAAAACTTGGTACTTAACCCTAACCCCCATATTGACCATGAACGATTCTGAATTTCAGCAGTTTGTCCAAACATTCCAGGACCGGGTCAGGGATCGACTGTCCAAACAGGCGGCCTATGAAACCGTCAATTACCTGGAAGGATTGCCCCGTGATCTGCTGGATCCGCTGCTTGAATTGTCGCCGCTCTCCGTCTTTGTTCCCAAGGCATATGGGGGCGACGGCGGAACCCCTGCCCGCTGTCTGGCACTGCTCGAAGCCACATCTTACGAATCGATTGCTGTCGGTCTGATGCTGGGTATCAGCGGATCCCTGTTTCTGGACCCGGTCGCCAAGTATGGCAACGAAACAGTCAAGGCGCATGTTTTCAAGCGGTTTCTGCAGGAGAAGGTGCTGGGCGGATTGATGATCACTGAACCGGATTTCGGGACAGACGCCCTTGCCCTGCAGACCGCCTACCAGGTGAGTGATGGGTTATGCCACATCCAGGGGGAAAAACACTGGGGCGGCCTGACCGGACTGGCAGATTTCTGGCTGATGACAGCCCGCCAGCAAAAATCGAACGGAAAACTGGCCCGGGATGTGGATCTGTTTATCTGCGAAATGGCACAACCGGGGCAACGCATCGTCGTTGAGTCATATTACCACAAACTGGGTCTGTTTCTGATCCCTTATGGGCTGAACCGGGTCGACATCAACGTCCCTCTCACATCGAAACTGAACTCCACATCCAGCGGTCTCAAGATGATGATGGACCTGCTGCACCGCAGTCGTCTCCGCCTGTCGGGAATCGGCATCGGTTTTATCCGGCGCATGCTGGATGAGGCGGTCAGCCATTGCCAGACCCGTTTCGTCAGTGGCAGCCGTCTGGATGAATATGATCAGGTTCAGCACCGATTGTCCGAACTTCAGGCGTGGTATACCATCAATTCAGGGATGTGCGCATTTACGGCCCGGGTATCGTCCATTGATTCCGATCTGTCCGGCCTGGGTCTGCAGGCAAACGCCAATAAGGCGATCCTGACCGACATGATGCAGGAGGCGGCCCAATCTCTGCTGCAACTGGTCGGGGCCAAAGGGTACCGCCGTGACCACATTGCCGGCCGGGCCATCGTGGACTGCCGTCCCTTTCAGATATTCGAAGGATCCAACGACGTCATGTACAGCCAGATAGCAGATGTGTTCCTGAAGGCGATGAAGCGGGCGATGGAACCCAATCTGCTCCGCTTCTGCACCACCTTTGAACCGGTATCGAAGGCAGCGGACCATTACCGGGATCTGCTGGATATCAGGATCGATACCGAGGCCGTGCAGCGGCTCCGGGTTCGTATGGGAAAAATCGTGGCCTGGCTGATTTCAATCGGGTATGTCCTCGATCTAACCGGTCAACAGTTCAGACAGGATCTGATCGATAACGCGGTTGCCGTTGTCCGCACAAGGATCGCTGAACAGGTATCCGGGTTGAAACAGCCAAACCCGGTATCGCTGGTAGCGGACTACGCGAATGGAAGTGACTGGAAACAGGTACTCTAGGGGACGTAATCCTCGTCATCGTCCTCGTCATAAGATGCATAGGTTGCCTTGAGCTGGTCAAACGCTTCCTGTCTGATTTCCAGGAGCTGCTCCCGAATACGGCATTCGAACTTCTGTAGTCGGATGCCGGGTTCACCTTCCAGATCCCCGGTATCCAGTCGGTAACGCCAGAGATGCTTGCTGCAGACAAGGTGGTTCTCCTCCAGGATGCCCTGCCCCATCGGCGCCTCCTGGTGCAGGCACCGACCCGCGAAAACAGCCAGGGAATCCCCCTTTTTAATCGTCACCAGCTCGGTAGCCTGGATCGTGACAGGATTGATTCCTTCGGAAAGGTCCTTCAAATCGGCGATTGGCAGCCAATCACCATCACCAGCTTCTGCATGGTTCATCGATTTTTTCTGAAAGAGATTCACTCCCCACCGACATATCTAAATAAGGATCTCCAGATCCTCAAGGGGATAGGAGACACAGGCGTGAACATAGCCGAACTGCCGATCTGATTTCCGGACCGGCGTCCCCTGGGGCTGAAAGACACTGCCGGAAAGGATTTTGACCCGGCACATGCTGCATTTGCCTGAGCGACAGGTCGACGGGATCACCAGCCCGTTTTTCTCCAGGGTCACCAGGATCGACTGGGCGGAGACACTTTCCAGACCGTGAGACCCGTTGACGCTGATCCGGCAGGGGTTATCCGGCTTGACACCTGCGGGCCACCCGGGATACTCCCAGATATTGATCGGCGTACCAAACATCTCCTTGCGGATCTTGCGACCGGGAACATTCAATTTTTTCAACTCCGGCAGACAGAAGTTGTACATGGCCTGGGGACCGCAGATGAAAAAACTTTTGCCACTGATCTCACCCACAGTCTCCCTGATCAGGTCGGCCGTGATATATCCGGTTTTTCCCTGGTAATCCGCAGCCGGATGCTCCACCACCGGGAGATAGTGAAAATTGGGGTGCCGGTCAGCTATCTGGAGCAACTCCTCATGAAAAATAATATCGTCAACGGAACGATTACCGTAGAGCAGGTAAAGCGTCCTGTTCAGGCCACGGGCAACCGTATCCCGGATCATGCTCATCAGGGGCGTAATCCCGCTGCCACCGGCCAGCAGCACCAGGGTGTCGTCATGGATAATCGGGTTATGATGAAAGGTTCCCTTGGGTCCCGAACAGACCAGGGAATCACCCACTTCGATCCGGTCCAGCAGGAAATTGGAGACCAGCCCCTTTTCCATACGTCTCACCGTCAGGTCGAAGTAACCGGTTTCGCAGGGGGCGGAAGCGATGCTGTAAGCCCGGGAAGTTTTGATCCGATCGACTTCGACGGAGACCGAAACATATTGCCCGGCCTGGAATGGTGGCAAAGGCCCCCGGGTGCCGACCAGGCGAAATGTTCTGGTGGAGACGGTTTCATCAATGATTTCCGAAACCCGCATGGCGATTTGTTTTGGGTGCAGGCGGTCGATAAAGGATTTGACAGAGCCTTTTTCCCCGGTAAAGTCCCTGCCATATTTCCTGGCGATCTCGATCTCCCTGACGATATCTCCGTATCCCTCCAGTTGTTCGATGACTTCCTGTTTCATGGGTACTCTCCTCTGGTCAGTTCAGTTCTTTGATAACCGTTTTGGCAGCGACCACACCAGAAGTCAGCGTGGGTTGAAAACCAATCATTCCGAACCAGCCGCCGACACCGTGTAAGCCCTTAATGTGTGTCTGGTTGCGGATGAACAGATCGGAATCCTTGATGAGATGATCAAAAGCATAGATGGAACCTTTCTGGGTTCCCAGATAGCGCATGCTGGTGATGGGGGTCGCGATTTCAATCTCCTCGATATGATCCCGCAGATGGGGATAGAATTCAGCCAGTCGGGTCAGGATCGCATCCGCACACTCATATTTCTTTGCCACATACTGAGCAGGAGGTACCTGCAGCCAGGTATCCCCGTATTTGAGGGTAACCACCGCGACCTGACTGGTTCCCTCCGGTGAAAAACCGGGATCGATCAGGTTGTAGCAGCTCATGAGCAGCATATCATCCCGGGTGATCTCCAGGTTTTTCATCTGTTGATAGGAGCGGTCATAATCATCAATACCAAAGACAAAATTGGTCGTTTCCCGGATATCGACCGTCTCGGGAGGACAGTCCAGCCCCATGTAGAGGGTAAAAGCCCCCTGGGCAATGGTTGTCTGCCGCATCTCCCGGCTCACTTCGGCCGGAACATGCTCGGGATCCATCATATCGACGAAGGTTGATATTTTTGACGCGTTGGAAATAACCACCCGGCTGGTGATCTCCTCTCCTTTCTCGGTGATGACGCCCTGGACAGCCCCCTCCCGAACGAGAATCTTTCTGACCCCGTCACTGTAACGGATCGTTCCGCCATGCTGCAGGATGGTATCCGCCACGGCATTGGAAAGCGCCTGGGACCCGCCCTTGATATGGGTGGGCTTGAACTCACAATATCCCACAATCACCGAGGTCAGGTCATGAAAACTCATCAGCCGCGGTGGCAGGCCGATATAACTCCAGTAGGGCGAAATGGCAAATTTGAGCCGGGGGTCCGTGAAGTACTCATCCAGAACCGCCTGGGCCGATTTGAGGGCATATTTGAAATAGAGCGGGTATTTTTCCGGTCCGGCATCCGGGTCCTGCATGTAGTAAGCACTGACCGCTTCCATGAAATAGGCGTAGCTGAAATCGATATATTTCTGAATGGCCTCCTTTTCATGGGGAAAGGCTTGCTGGAGGTCCGACACGAGCTGGTTCCGGTCCGGACGCAGGGTGATGTCGAGGTCGCTTCCGGACAGCTGCAACCGGTAAAGATCATTCATGGTGACAAAATCCAGCTTGTCAATCACATCCACACTGGACAGCATCCGCCAGAGGGGTCCCTGGTAGGCCTCCGTCCCCAGTCCGCTGAGCTGATGCAGGGCCACTTCAAATTCAAATCGACCCCGACAGAAGCTGGTGGCACACCCACCGGGGATGTTGTGCCGTTCCAGAACCAGCACCCGCACCCCTTTTTTCGCCAGCCTGGCTGCGGCCATCAGACCGCCGTTGCCGGCGCCGATGACAATGACATCATAGTCCGCCATGATTTCTCCCCTTAACCTGGTTACAGTTTCGCATGATTCCGTGTGCACGCCCCTGGCGTGCGGGTATGGATGACACCAGCAAACAAAAAAATCGCGCTGCGTATCGGGGGTGACCCCGTTATGCCAGGATCATGCTGTTCAGACGATCCATCAGCACATCGGCCTCCGCGATAATATCAGTGATGATCCGCTTGACGGATTTCACTTCATCCACCAGTCCCACTGTCTGACCACAGGCCAGGGGTGACGATTCGGCATCACCGGACATGTATGCCTGTTTCCCCTTGCCACCCGCCACTTTGTTGATCACCTCTTCCAGGGATGCCCCGGTGGACTCCAGTGCCAGGCACTCTTCTGCCAGCCGGTTTCTGGCAACCCGGATGGGATTGCCAATGGAATTCAGCAGCAGCAGGGTATCCGTCGCTTTCGTCTCAACCAGTTTCTGCTTGATCCCGGCGTGTATGGCCGTCTCTTCCGAAACGAAAAAGGCCGTCCCCATCAAGACCGCTTCCGCTCCCATCGCCAGGGCGCCCAGAAATCCGGCGCCGCTGGCAATACCACCACCGGCAATGATGGGGATATTCAGCTCCCTGACAGCCAGGGGAATCTGGATAAAAGAGACCACATTTTCGGTTCCGATATGGCCGCCGGAACCATAACCGAGGATCGTTACGGCATCCACCCCCAGTTTTTCAGCCCTTTTGGCATGCCGTACGCTGGTGAGCTTATGAATGACCTTGACACCGCCCTGTTTCAGGACCGGCATCAACGGCTCAGGACTGCGTCCTGCTGTTTCGACGAATTTTATCCCGGCCTCACACACCACATCACAAAACTGCAGGGTCCGTTTGGGCTCACCAAATTCAGGAACCATGGAGAGGTTGATACCGAAGGGTTTATCGGTCAGGTCCCGTATTTTTTTGATCTCTTCTTTCAGATCTTCCGGCTTTGCGAGGGATTCTGCCGTCATAAATGCAGTTCCACCCGCATTACACACAGATGCCACAAACGCGGCCCGGCTGATCCACTGCATACCACCGGCAAGAATGGGATACTCGATGCCCAGCATCTCGGTTATTTTGGTCTGGTACCGTTTTGCCATTGTTTCATGTCCTGTATCAATGGGTTGTCATTTATTGAGAAGCAGTTCAGGGATATCAATCATCTTGGCCCGCAGATATTCTCCCAGGGTTTTTGCCTGGGGATCGCTGCGCAGAGAAGCTGCCACGCCTTCGCCCAGGACACCTTTGATATAGAAATTCAGGGCATACAGGTTGGGGAGTTCATAGCGCTCGATCTCATACTCCCGCATATCCGGCAACAGTTCCTTCAGTTTTTCGGTTGTCAGAAAAGCATTCAGAAAGGCATAGGAAACCGCTGTTTTCCCCCAGACACCCAGGTTGGCATTTCCCCCCTTGTCCCCGGAGCGGGTGGCAAACAGACGCCCCAGGGGCAGTCTGACGGTGTTTCCTGCCGGTACCGGCGGAATTTCAACCACCAGCGGCTCCGGTATCGGTGCGGAAGCATCCGAACCGGTGGGGTCAACCGTAAACTCCTCTCCCCCGACAACGATCTTCTGCTGGATGTTGGTTCCGGAAACCAGGGCCGGCCAGTGTTGAATCACCGGACTGCCTTTGCCGGGAGGGGCCGTGCCGGTAAAACCGGGGATACTGGCCAGTGCCAGCTCGATGATTTTTGCCGAGAACTTGGCCACTTTCTTGGGATCCGGATCCATTACCCCCAGAGCAAGATAGGCAAATGCCTCCTCATTGCTGGTGGGGTCCTCCTTCTGGGACGCGGTCAGTTTCACATTCACCACCTGGAACTGCTCTTTGCCGCCGATGGCTGCAAAAAGCGTATCCTCAACAATCTTTGCCTTCTTCTCGATATCCAGGCCGGTCAGGAGAAGTGTCATGGCATTGCGATGACCATAGAGATTGTTGATACAGACTTTGGTCGTATCCGGTGGGGGTTCGCCACAAACCCCGGCGACCCTGACACGGTCATCCCCCTCCTGGGAGATTTGAATGGTATCAAAACGGGCGGCCACGTCCGGGGTCAGGTATCTGGGGTCCCTTACCTCATACATCAGCTGGGCGGTAACCGTACCGACAGATACCAGCCCACCGGTTCCCGGGTGTTTGGTAATGACGAATGAGCCGTCCGCATGCATCTCGGCAATGGGGAAGCCGACGTTATGAAATGAGGGGACTTCATCGATAAAGGAGTAATTCCCCCCGGTCGCCTGTCCGCTGCACTCGATGATATGTCCAGCCACTGCTGCGCCGGCCAGCCGGTCCCAGTCATTCTTCTGCCATCCAAAATGCCAGGCGGCAGGTCCCATCACCACGCCTGCATCCGCAATCCGTCCACCGACAACGATATCGGCCCCCTCTTCCAGGGCCTTGACAATCCCCCAGCCCCCCAGGTAGGCGTTGGCTGTAATGGGTTGTGCCCCGGCTTCCTTGAGTGAGATGCCCTTATCCAGGTGATTGAAGGGCTCTCCTTTTTCCTGGAGTTCTGCCAGGCGCGGCATGAGATTGTCCCCTTCGATAAATGCGATCTTCGGTTTCAGTCCCAGGGTTTCGGCCACCTTTTGCAGTTGGGCCGCCAGGCTTCTGGGGTTCAAACCACCCGCATTGGAAACCACACGAATTTTTTTGTCCAGACACTGCCCCATGATCTCTTCCATCTGTTTCAGGAAAGTGGATGCATAGCCCAGGTTCGGATCCTTGAGGGTGTGCCGGAAAAGGATGGCCATCGTCAGTTCGGCCAGATAATCCCCGGTCAGAAAATCGATCGGACCCCCTTCAACCATCTCCCGCGCGGCGCTGAACCGGTCTCCCAGGAATCCGCTGCAGTTGGCAATAATCAGTTTGTCTTTATCTTTCATGATGTTCTCCATCTTTGTGATCAGTGGGCAATTTGTCCCGTTCTGGTGAAATATTCCTGTTTCGGTCTTATTTGCCGGTAAAGTTGGGTTTTCGTTTCTCGATAAAAGCGGTGATTCCCTCCCTGGCATCGTCAGTCGCCGCCACATCCTTCAGCCTGGCTGACAACGTATCCAGAGCCTCTGCAAACGGCATATCGGCCACTTCATAGAAGGCCTCCTTGCCAATTTTCATACCGATCGGGCTTTTTTCGACCAGGTTGTCTAAAATCGATTGAACCTCGCTGTCCAGCTGGTCAGCGGGAACAACCCGGGTTACCATCCCCATTTCGAAGGCCTTGCGGGCGGTCAATTTTTCACCCAGCAGAATCATCTCCATGGCGGTTTTCCTGAGGACGTTACGGAAAATCAGTGCTCCGATCATCAGTGGAAACAGCCCGACATTCACTTCAGGGGTTCCGAACCGGGCCTCTTCCTTGGCGATGACAATATCGCAGGCCAGCATGAAGCCGGTGCCGCCGGCCAGACAGTATCCATTGATCTTTGCCACGGTGGGTTTTGAAAACCCCGCGATTCTCTTGAGCAGGTCGGCATACCGTTTGAAGGCGTCCTGCCCCCCGCCCTCGGTCATGGCACCGCTCAGATCGGCCCCGGAACAGAAGGCCTTGTCCCCGGCCCCGGTGATGCAGACGACCCTGACACCACTGTCATTTTCCGCCTGATCCAGGTATTTAAAAAACAGCTCGATGGCCTGGGGACTGATGGAGTTGCGGTGCTGCTCCCGGTTGAGGGTCAGAAAAGCGACCCGGTCTTTGATTTCATACAAAACATCGATCTCATTCATGGCTTTTTCTCCCTGGTTTTATTCATCATCATCATCGTCATCGTCATCGTCATCGGGGATAAATTTCTCAATATAGCTGGTATCGAAGTTCCCCTTTTGAAAATCGGCATCATCCATGACCTGGCTGTAGAGGGAAATCGTCGTTTTCAGCGGGCTGACATCGAACTCCGCCAATGCGCGCCTCATAATCCGGATCGCCCCTTCCCGGGTCAAATCAAAGGTGATCAGTTTGGCAATGAGGGAGTCGTAATAGATCGGCAACTCGTAGCCCTCATAGAGATGGGTATCCAGCCTGACACCGAATCCACCTGGAGGACGGTAGGAGACAATCTTTCCCGGTGAGGGCATGAAGTTCATGGCGGGATTTTCGGCGTTAATCCGGCACTCTATCGCCCACCCCCGGATATTCAGTTCCTCGTAGGTGTAACCCAGCAACTCGCCATACGCGAGACGGATCTGCTCCCTGACCAGGTCAATCCCGGTGGTCAGCTCCGTCACCGGGTGCTCCACCTGGATACGGGAATTGATCTCGATAAAATAGAAGTCGTTGTTTTTATCCAGCAAAAATTCCACCGTCCCGGCATTAAAATAGTTGAGGGCCTTTGCAGCCTTGATGGCAGCCAGACCCATCTCCTGCCTTAATTCAGGCGTCAATCCGGGAGACGGGGCCTCTTCGATCAGTTTCTGGTAGCGGCGCTGGATGGTGCACTCCCGTTCACCGAGATGAATCACATCCCCGGACCGGTCCGCCAGAATCTGGAATTCGATGTGCCGGGGCTGGACAATATACTTTTCAAGATAGACGGTGCTATTGCCAAAAGCGGCCCCGGCCTCGGATTTCGCTATGGAGAACTCCTCGCTGAGGGTAGCTTCGTCACTGCAGACACGAATACCGCGCCCCCCGCCGCCACCGGAGGACTTGATCATCACCGGGTATCCGATGTCAACCGCGATCAGCCGGGCTACCGCAATGTCATCGACACCCCCGGGACTGCTGGGAATGACCGGTACCCCGGCAGCCGCCACCACTTTCTTACCGGCGATTTTATCACCTGCCAGGCTGAGGTTGTGGGGAGTGGGACCGATGAAGACGATACCGCTGTCTGCACAGGCTTTGGCAAATTCCTCTTTTTCAGCCAGATAACCATACCCGGGATGTATGGCTTCCGCCCCGGTCTCCTTGGCAGCCTGGATGATACTGTCAATATTCAGATAGCTTTTGGCACTGATGGGCGGCCCGATACAGACCTGTTCATCGGCCAGCTTCAGATGCAGCGATTCGGCATCCGCCTCCGAATAGACAGCGACGCTCTGAATCCCCATCTCTCTGCAGGCACGGATGATCCGGACGGCAATTTCGCCCCGGTTGGCAACTAGAATCTTCGAAAACATGGGTTCCTGTTATAATGAAAAAAAAGTAACTATTCAGTTTTTAAGTTACACATTCAATTAACTAACTGAAGTCATGTTCGGTCTTTTCGAAGCTGCAAGTCTCGCTTCTCATGAACGGATTGGAAGTGGCTAAGCATCGCCAGGATGGCGATGTCAACGACCGCCCTCGGAAGACGGCCATGGATGACCGTCGAGAATGAGTTCAATGACAGACTGATCATGACTGTTCGCGAACCTTCTGAGCAACTGCTTCGAATCGTGACAAGAATACCTTGTAAGTTAGCTGAATAGTTGCAGAAGAAAAAAATAAGCCGAACGCCGTGACTGTTACAAAACTGTTTCAGCAGACACGGCGAATATGTTAATCGGTCTCAAGAACAAACATGACATCGCCGTCACCCAGGGCTTTTTCATTTTCAGCTACAATCTCCACCACCGTGCCACTGGTCGGCGACTTAATTTTTTGAAACACCTTCATGGTCTCCAGCAGGCCCAGCACCTGCTTCTTCTTGACTTCCGTCCCAATCTCCACATAGGGGGGCTGGTCCGGTGCCGATTGACGGTAAAACACGCCTGACATAGGGGCTTTTACTTCAACTCGTTTACCACTGTTGTCTGCCATATGTTTATCCTTGAATAGTCTGAGATTTATAATTACTGAAATTGAACGATCTCCCCCCATCCCCATCCTCATCCCCTTCCCTACAGGCAATCATTCTTTCAGCCAGGAAGGGTGATCAAAAGGCTATTTCCTCTGTCACTGTTCCATTGGCATTCTGCCCTCAGTACGGCGAGCGATGTCAATTGCAGGGTATACCGTCCTTGCCTCCCTGTTTTCACTAGGTGGGTGGCGTACCATGGATCTTTGCCCGTTCCGGCAGTTTCTCCACCTTGTTACGGGTGATATTCAGCGCCTCGATGATTTTCCTGCGGGTATCATCGGGATTGATGATTTCATCGACCACCTGGGCCGTGAACGTCCGGCCCACATCAAAAACATCCACTTTTTCCCGCGAACGATTGAGATATCCCTCGTACGCATCCTCCTCGATACCCTCAACAACCTTGCGATAATCCTGTGTCGATGCCTCCACGGCAAATCTGGCAATAGGCCAGGCATAGGTCAGGTCGGCACCCAGGCCCTTGACACCGCCCATGATCATGCTGCCGGCGTCGGAATAGGCTTCCCTCAGAATCACGCTGATCTTGGGGATGGTCGCCGTGGCGTATACATCCAGGATCTTGCCAAAATGCCGGAGCAGCCCGATCGCCTCCTGGTCCTCTCCCGGCACCACCGGTGGGGTATCCACCAGATTGACCAGCGGGATATTGTAAGCGTCCAGAACCTGCAGAAAACGATAATACTTGTCGCAGGAGTTGATTTCGAGAATACTGCCCGGTTCCGACGGGTTATTGGCAACCAGACCGACGGATTCCCCATTGAACCGGCAGAAACAGGTGATCAGGTTTTTGGCGTACTCCTTCTTGATCTCAAAATACACACCGTCATCCACCAGTGCCTCAATCACATCGTGCATGTCATAGGATTTTTCATAAACATCCGGAACGATCTCGACCAGCTCAGGCACCGCCCGCAGGGGATCGTCCTTCGGCTTGACATAAGGCGGTTTCTCCCGGAAGTTGGAGGGCAGATAGGCCATCAGCTCCCGGGTATACAGGATGGTCTCGGTATCATCCGCACCCACCACATCACAGGTGCCACTCAGCGCCATGTGATAATCCGCACTCCCCACCTCCTTGTTAAACTTTTCCGATGTGGCTGCCTGGGTCTGACGGGGTCCTCCCAGCCAGAGATTGCCCGTCTCCCGGCACATCAGCAGAAAGTCGCAGAGGGTCGGCGCATAGGCCTGGCCTGCGATGCAGGGACCCATGAGCACATTGACCTGGGGGATCACACCGGACACCTGGGACTGCAGCAGAAAATACCAGTCGATACCGGCAATGATGACGTCCTGGTGTCCCAGACGCCCTCCGGAGGAATCCAGCAACCAGATCATGGGATACCCCCATTTGGCGGACATCTTGATCAGCTCGGCCGTCTTCTGAATATGCTGGGCGCCAATCGACCCTCCCAGAACGGTAAAATCGCTGGCATACACGGTCACCATCCGGCCGTGAATCTCTGCAGTCCCCATTATGGCACCATCGCAGGGGGCTTCGCTTTTTTTCCCATCCATGCGCTGCCCGGTTGTGTTCACACAGGAGCCCAATTCGTTGAACGTACCGGCATCGATCAGGACATCAATCCGCTCCCGGGCGGTCAGTTTGTTGCGACCATGCTGTCTTTCGATATGCTCGATACCGCCACCCATCAGATTTTGCTCCTGAATCCCTTTCAATCTTTCTATCGCTTTGTTCATTATCTCTGTCATGGTATACCCCATTCACTGGTTATCAGGCCGGTTTGATATAGCGTTTCTTGTCGGGCAGACCCTCCTTCTTGTTCCGGGTCGCTTTCAGGGTGCGGATGATCTTGGAGCGCGTATCCCTGGGATCTATCGGTTCCTGGATCATATAGTAGGAGGTCCATTCCCGGGCGTTCATGACGCTGAAATGCTCCTTCAGAATATTGAGATAGGAGTCGTAAACCTCCTGGTAATTTCCCGCTTCTTTGGCCTTGGCCAGCTCCTTGTGAAAGACGGCCTGAACCACGGCATCCGGTCCGGTGGGGGCAAACTCGGCGGTCGGCCAGCCATAGATGTTGTCCGGCTGCATCCGGGAACACCCCATCACGATATTGGCCCCGCCATAGGCCCGCCTCAGCACGATCGTCACTTTCTGGTTGGTCAGGTGGGAATAGGAGTGCAGGTTCTTGGCACCATGCCGGATAATTCCCACCCGCTCCCATTTGTCTCCCGGCACATAGGCCGTGGAATCCACCAGGTTGACCAGGGGAATACTGAACGCATCGAGAAAATTCATGAACCGGTCATACTTGTCCGATGAGTCGATTTCAAAAATACCGCTCAGTTCATCCGGGTTGTTCGCGATAACCCCCACCACTTCCCCCGCCATGCGACAGAATCCGGTGACGAGATGCGTGGCAAAATCCGGCTGCAACTCAAAAAATTCACCGTTATCCACAATCTTTTCAATTATCTCGTGGATGTCATAGGTAAACTTGGGATTATCCGGCATCACCGCCAGAATTCCCTCCTCCCTGCGGTCCGGGTCATCCTTCGTATCCACCCAGGGTGCTTTTTCCCAGCAGTTCTGCGGCAGATAGGCCAGCAGCTGCTTCGTTTTATCGATCGCATCCGCATCATCTTCAGCAATCAGATCCACCTGGCCGGATTTCTCCATATGAAATTCGGCCCGACCCGCCTCCCCGGTCTTGATGTCACCCCCCAGCCACAGAAAACCGGTCTGTTCATTCATGATCAGAAAATCAGCCAGGACTGGCAGCGCAGCCATCGTCCCTGTGCAGGGACCCAGCAGCAGCATGATCCTGGGAATCACACCGGAATAGAGACAGTAGGCTCGAATCAAGCGGGACAGACCATTCAGGCCCGTCTGGCCATTCTTAATCCCCAGCCGCTCACCGGCCGAATCCATGATGCCGATGACAGGCATCCGCCGCTGACCGGCCATTTCCACCAGTTCTGCTATTTTCCATGCGGCCTGGTCTCCCAGGGAACCCGACATGACCGTAAAATCCATGGAAAAAACCATCACCGGTCGGCCATCCACCTCACCATAACCCATGACCACACCTTCCGCAGGCGTCGGTCTGAGTTTACCGTCATAAGGGGGACGCGTATCCCGCACCAGTGAACCCACCTCATCAAAACTGCCCGGATCCAGTAAATGGTCGATTCTCTCCCGGGCTGTCAATTTTCCCAGGTCGCGCTGTACCTTGAGACGTGATTCGCCTCCGGCGTTGATGCTCTCCTGGCGATTGTTCTCCAGTTTGGCCAGATAACCATCCATCCATTGTCCCATAACTCTGATCTCCTTAATTCCTGGTGTTTGTCAAAACGGGTCGTAAAATATGACGCACCGGTGAAGTTACCATTACTTACCCCATTGCCATCCAACGGTCCCTGAAACCGCTTCCTGAATCTTCAACCACAGGATCTCTTTGACTTGCTGATACGTGATGAATACCTGTTTTCAATCTTTTATCCGGGTCGTTGACCTCTGCAGTTACCGGTAAGACGCCCGGCGAACGGAAGGTTAGTATTCATAACTGTCCCGGTCTCTGTCAAGAGCTATCCCTGTATTCAATACCGCTTGTGGAGAGTTGCTGAACAAAAATTTTATTTTGAATTAGATTCAGTATTTGAACAAAATAATAGGTAACATGATACAATCTGTCAAGTCCAAAGCATGGGATTTATCCGCATCAAGGTGTCAGCAGAAGACGGACCCCGATAACCGGAGCGTCATGCGCCTTGAAACGGGTGTCCTGGTTCAAAAAAGCGAGGTTTTTCGCCATCGTCTGTGCCACGAGCTTTCGATCAAAAGGGTCGCGGTGATTGATGGGCAGGGCAGTGGGTATCGATCCGGATGGTTTCGATCAGCCGGGAGATATCGAGGTGCTGGTCAATAAGCGGGTCATACCGTGGGATGTCGAAATCAGCACTGCTGATTTCGACAGGATCCAGCTGATTACCGGCAGTGGATGCAGGTATCAAAATGGTTTTCAGGCAGTTTGAATTTGGTTTGAAAATATTCCAGCTGCTTGATGGGGGCAATTTCCCGGCCGCAGGACTTGCATTTCTGCATGGGAAATTCGGTATCCCAGATGGTGCGGATGCCGTCCTTTTGTTTCAGGGGGATGACATCGACCGGACAGATCTGGGAACAGGATCCGCAGGCGATACAGTCAATTGCCGGGCCCTCGAAGGGGGTTGTCACTTCACGGGTGTAGCCGCGACCCTTGTACCCGATTGCGTTAACGCCGACCACCTCCCGGCACACTCTGACGCACTGACCGCAGAGAATACAGCCCTTCTGTTCCAGTTCGAAACGGGATTTGCTGATCCCCAACCGTGCTGCGATCTCTTTGAGTTTGGAGCTGTATGGATTGCGAGCAATCAGCAGCTCAATGACCAGTCGACGCACGTTTTGAACCCGTGGGGTCTCGGTTTGAATGTCCAGGCCGGGGGCAACTTCGTAGATACAGGAAGCCACCATGCGGGTGCGGTTTTTCTGCGCTATTTCCACCATGCAGAGTCGGCATGAGCCGTAAGGATTCAGTTCATCATTATCGCAAAGGGTCGGAATATAGATATTGGCCGACTGCGCTGCCCTGAGGATGGTGGTCCCCGGTTCAGCCGGTATCTCTCTGCCGTTGATGGTAATTGTGATGGTTTCAGACATGATTTTCTCTCTTTTCTAAAAACTCCAGTTCACGGTTTCTGATTCTGACCCGGTTAACTCACTCTGACAGCATCGTCGTTGCAGACTTCAAAGCAGGCGCCGCATTGAATACACTTTTCCTGGTCGATAACATGCAGCTTTTTCTTCTCGCCACTGATCGCCTGGACAGGACAGGGTTTAACGCACAAGCGACAGCCGGTGCAGGCATCAGCATCAATGGTATAGGTGATCAGCGCCTTGCAGACACCGGCCGGACATCTCTTGTCCTTGATATGGGCCTCATACTCCTCCCTGAAATAGCGAATGGTGCTGAGCACCGGAGAAGGTGCAGAACCGCCCAGTGCGCAGAGAGAGCCATCGGCAATCGCTTCTCCCATCCACTCCAGGGTTTCAATATCACCCTCATGACCCCTGCCCTCGGTGATCCGGTCCAGAATCAGACGCATGCGGTGTACCCCTTCCCGACAGGGGGTACATTTGCCGCAGGATTCCTCCTCGAGAAAGCTCAGAAAGTAGCGTGCCACGTCCACCATACAGTTCCGGTCGTCCATGACGATCATACCCCCGGAACCCATCATGGAACCCAGTTTGGTCAGTTCATCAAAATCCACCGGGCTGTCCAAATGCTCTTTGGGGATACAGCCACCGGACGGACCACCGGTTTGAACGGCTTTGAACTCCCGTTTATTCGGGATCCCACCACCGATTTCGTAGATGATTTCCCTCAGGGTCGTTCCCATGGGCACTTCCACCAGGCCGGTATTGTTGATCTTTCCCACCAGGGCAAAAATCTTGGTCCCCTTGCTGCCCTCGGTACCGATGGACTGATACCAGGCTGACCCCCGGTCAATGATCAGGGGAACGTTGGCCCAGGTTTCCACGTTGTTAAGGGTGGTGGGTTTGTCGTAAAGACCGCGATCCGTGGCATGGACATACTTGGCTCGGGGTTCCCCGCTGCGTCCTTCAATGGAAGCGAACAGGGCGGAGGACTCCCCGCAGACAAAGGCGCCGCCGCCACGAATGATCTTGATGTCAAAACAGAAATCGGTGCCCAGGATATTGTCACCCAGCAGCCCCAGTTCACGGGCGTTGTTGATGGCCAGAGCGGCATTGGTCACCGCCAGGGGGTATTCGTTCCGCACATAGATATAACCCTGGGTGGAGCCGATGGCATAAGCCCCAATGAGCATCCCTTCAAGGATGGCGTGGGGATTTCCCTCCAGCAGACTGCGGTCCATGTATGCCCCGGGATCTCCCTCGTCAGCATTGCAGATGACGTATTTGATATCGCCTTCCGCCTTGCGGGTCGCATCCCATTTCCAGCCGGCCGGGAATCCACCGCCGCCCCTGCCGCGCAGGTTGGCATCGATGATTTCCTGGATAACCGCCTCCGGCGCCATGGTGCTGAGTGCTTTTGCCAGTGCCCGGTAACCGCCGTTGGCCATGTAGTCTTCCATGTTCTTGGGATCGATTTCCGGATTCTGGGCCAGCAACAGACGCATCTGCTTTTTGTAGAATGACACTTCGTCTTCGCAGGTGACTTTTTCACCGGTGAGCGGCTCTACATAAAGCAACCGATCGATGATTTCACCTTCGCAAACCGTTTTTTCAAGGATCTCCGCTGCGTCATCAAGTCCCACTTTCTGATAGAATATTTTCCGGGGATTGATCACCACAATGGGGCCTCTTTCGCAGAAACCGTGACAACCGGACGTCCGCAGGTCAACCACGTCCTCCAGGTCACGTTTTCCGATTTCCTCTCTAAAGCTGTCGATCAACTGCTGGGTACCATACGCAAGACAACCGGTGCCGGCACAGATGGTGATGCAGGTTTTGTCCGGGTCCCGTTTGGCGACAATCGAATCCTGCAGCGCCTTTAATTGGTCAGGGGATGTGATTTTCTCCATTATGATTTACCTTCTTTGCTTTTTTGGCTCTCTTTGCTCAGCTTCTTCAGCAACCGACTGGTTTTGGCAATGGTCATCTGTCCGTGGTATTCCTCGTTGACAACCATGACAGGCCCCAAAGCACAGGCTCCCAGGCAGTTGACGGTTTCAAAGGTGTACTCCAGATCCTCGGATGTCTCACCTTCCTTAATATGCAGTTCTCTTTCAATATGATCAATAATCAAGGGGACCCCCCGGACATGGCAGGCGGTTCCCTTGCAGAGATTGATCTGGAACCGGCCTCTGGGAGTCAGGCTGAAAGCCTTATAAAATGTCGCCACTTCAAAGATACGGCTCAGGGAAACGTCCAGATAGGAACTGACCAGATCCAGGGCTTCCCTGGGCAGATAGTTCAACTCCTTTTGGACATCCTGGAGTACGGGAACCAGAAACCCCTTGTCTCCGTCGTATCGATCGATAATCGTTCTGATGGTTTTTTCCATGATCTGTTTTCTATTGATTAGGCTTTAGCCTGGGTTTTTGCCTGCAGTTTTTCGAAATCCTTGGTCACTCTTTTCTGGATGGTATCAATCAGATCGTCGGTCAGGTGCCTGAACCGACCCTGGGGCTTCAGATACTCTTTGACAGGTCTCAACGGCTCGTCAAAAGAGAGTTTGTATTTACCGTTGGTGACCTCAAAAAGAGGGAAAACACCGGTTTCAACCGCCAGGCGGCCGATCCAGATGGCTTTTTTGGTAGGAATCCGCCAGCCGGTAGGACAGACTGACAAAATATGCACATAAGCGGGTCCCTCAATACGGGCTGCTTTTTCCAGTTTCTGGATCAGGTCCATCGGATAACTGGCACAGGCAGTGGCAACATAGGGTATTTCATGGGCAACCGCAATGGCCGGCATGTTCTTTTTCCATGTCAGCTGACCCGCACGGGCTTTGCCGGCGGGTGATGTGGTCGTGCTGGCGCCGAACGGGGTCGATGAGGAGCGTTGAATCCCAGTGTTCATATAGGCTTCGTTGTCATAGCAGACATAGACCATATTGTGTCCGCGCTCCAGAGCACCCGACAGTGATTGAAAGCCGATGTCCGCTGTCGCACCGTCCCCTCCCATACCCAGGATGGTTGTTTTCTGATCCGGAATTTTTCCTTTACGCACCAGGGCCTTGAAACCGGCTTCCACACCGGAAGCCACCGCGGCGGAATTCTCAAAGGCGACATGAATCCAGGGAACACCCCAGCTGGTGTGGGGATACGCCGAGGAGACCACCTCCATACAGCCGGTGGCACAGGCCACCACCGTATTGGGTCCCAGCGCTTTCGCTACCAGGCGAACGGCCAGCGCTTCAGCGCAACCTTGACAAGCCTTGTGCCCCGGTGTGAAATACTCCTGTTTGTTAACCAGGCGGGTGGCATATACATTCAAAGGTTCCATCATTCTCTGGCTCCATATATGGTATAGTCGTTCCGCTTCAGCATCTCTTCCGAAGCGCTGGTCGTTTCTTCATAAATCTTGATAAAGTCATCGGCGGTAATATCGCGACCCGCCAGACTGCAGATATAGTTGGTGACGAACGGCATGTTGTCCTGGTGATACAGGGCCGACCGGATTTCGCTGGCGACCGGTCCCCCGGGACCGCCAAAGGAGACCGCCCGATCGATGACAATGATCTGGTCAAGACCCTTGACGACTTCTGCCAGCTCTTCAAACGGAAAGGGACGCCAGAGTCTCATCTTGAGCAGACCCACGGCCTCTCCTATTTCTCTCAACTCGTCGATGGCCAGTGAAAGGGTTTCACCAATACTTCCCATGGAGAGAAAGGCAACTTTTGCACCTTCGGTTTTGTATGACTCAATCGGATGGTAATACCGGCCGCAGACATCCCCCAGTTCTTTCCAGGCGGCGAGTATCTGGGTTTTGGATCTCAGCAGCGCCTCGTTCTGGGATTTTTTGGCCTCGGTGAAGATATCCGGCATGCCCAGGGCACCCATGGTGACCGGTTTATCCGGATGCAGCCGATGGAGGGGTTTGAAATCGGGCAGGTACCGGTCAACCATCTCCTGTTCCCAGTATTCGATCGGCTCGATCATATGAGAGAGCGAAAAACCGTCGATATTGATAATTACCGGTAATGACACCTTTTGATCTTCAGCCACCCTGAATGCAAAAAAGATGTTGTCAAACACCTCCTGGCCGTTTTCCGCAAACGTCTGGATCCAGCCGGTATCCCGAATGGACATGACATCCGAGTGATCGTTCCAGATGCTCAACGGTCCGGAGAGGGACCGATTGGCCAGGATCATGACGATGGGCAACTGCATGGAGGCAGCCAGAAAAACGATCTCGTTCATCAGGGCCAATCCCTGGGAACTTGTACAGGTAAATGTCCGGGCACCGGCCGCTGAGGCCCCGCAGGCGACGCTCATGGCTGAGTGTTCGGATTCCACCGGGACATACTCCGCATCCAGATCGCCGGCAGCCACCAGTTCAGCCAGATGTTCCACAATATGGGTTTGCGGTGTGATGGGATAAGCCGCCACAACGTCCACATTTGTCATCCCGATAGCATCAGCTGCCGCGACGGATACTTCGACACCAGTTTTTTTGGCCATTACTCCTCCTCCGCAACCATGGTGATACACCCGGTAAAACACTCTGCCGAGCAGATACCACACCCTTTGCAGTAATAAAGATCTGCCTGAAAAAAGCCCTCCTCGGTCTTGGCGATGGCCATGTCCGGACAGAAAATGTAGCAGATACCGCATTTAATGCACTGGGATTGATCAACCACCGGACGTTCAGATCGCCAATCACCGGTTTTGTACTCTCTTGAAGTTCCCGGTTCGCGCATGACAAAGCCAGCGTCCAGATCCTTCCAGCCCGGTTCCGATTTTAATTTTGCCAAATCATTCTCCTTCTTGCATACAGCTAAAACAACGGATCATGAATGATCCTGTTCCAAAATCCTGGTGAAACGCACCGTTCCGTATTCCAGGTCACTTCCATGAGACAGCAGCCTGATCCTCATTGTCGATTCAGAAGGCACCGTTTCCAGGGGTGTATTGATAAATAACAGTGTTACCGTTCAGTGTCAGCCGATCTCCGTCTCCCGAAAGGCCCTTTTCAACGCGTTGATGTTCTTGTCTGCAATACGGCCGAATCGGTGTTTGAGCGGTCCAATCAGAGCTTCGATGGAGATCAGTTCATTGGCCTTGAGCAGGGACCCCAGCATGGTCGTATTGGTAATGGGCAGTCCCAGTTCTTCAATGGCGATTCGATTTGCATCGACCGTACCCATTCGGTGACGGATACCCAGCTCTTCCCGCAGTTCGGCTGCGGTGTGTTTTGAGTTGGTGACCAGAATCCCATCCTCCTTCAGACCCGAGGTGACATCCACCAACCTGAGTATGGAAGGATCCAGAACCATGACCAGGTCAGGTGAGTGGATCATGTGCCTGTTGCGAATCGGATGGTCATCAATCCGGATGAATGCCATCACGGGGGCGCCCCTTCTTTCCGGACCGAAATTGGGAAATGCCTGGGCATATTTCCCAATTCCAATCGCAGCAGTCGCCAGAAGCTCGGCAGAAGTAACTGCTCCCTGGCCACCCCGGCCGTGTAGTCGAATCTCAATCATGTCAGTTTTATGGAATCGGATAAACGCTAAAATCGAATTAGTCTCTATGACCTGCTATTTCGAACACGAAGAAATGAAACTTGCAGCATTTAGTTGGATATCTTCAGTTTTGAAGGTTGAACCAAGAATTTTCATGTCTGACTCGGGCTATCAAGCTTAACCTTCAAACGTCTCAGAATCTATCAGATGATGATCAGTTTAATCAACGTTAAATCCGTAAAAAGCTAAAAATAAATGATGTTTATCATTCCTGTAAAAAAACGGAGGTCAGTCATATCAACTGCATTTGGATACCAGCGGTCAGTATAATGAAACGTCTTTTTACCGTTTTGCCATCACGTATAGTTGTATGCCGTTTGGCGGTGTTGAACTGGAAAGTGTCCCTCCATCAAAATTCTCCCCCGGGTCCGGCCAAACCGTCATCGAATGTAGCGAATTCACAGAAAAGCTGAAAATATACAAAAATTCATCAAGATAGATTTCAAACAAGGGACTCATCCAGATGATATGGCAATTATGATGCCACTTTCCCGGAATGCATATTATAAACTGTTATTTCAGGTTACTATAAATTTTCGGGGCTGGTCCGCACGGACGGGTCAATTGAGATATATCTCTATTTGGTGATCTTTCTATAATTTGGTTTTTACAGAATTGGCGAAATTTGTCACAATTCAGGCTGAAAAACATCGCTTTTATCCCCTTTGCAACCGCACCCGATAAGGTCCCTTTATGACAGTGACAACCGAATCGAACGAACTCCTGGCCAAAGCAGCGCTTTTCGACGGTGTTTTTTCCATTGACTGGCTGCTGAACCTGTCCAACATGAAAGTATCCCGTATCCTGGCCATTCTGGATGAGCATGTCCGGAGCGGGTTATTGGAAAAGGCGTCATCCGGGCTCTACAGTTTCTGCAATCACGAGCAACGCGAGCAGTTGGCCGGTATTGTCAGTGACAATCGGAAAGAGGAGCTCCATCGGGAGATCATCGACATCCTCAAGGCGGAAATACCGGCAGAGGAGCAGCGTGCGACCATTCTCTCCCGCCATTTACTCCATGTCTCAAACGATCTGGAGGGGTGCCAGTTACTGATCAAAGCTGGGGATCTTTATGCCGAAGAGGTGAAATACAAAGAGGCCATCCAGTGTTATGCCAAAACGATCAAGGATCTGGACAGTGTCCGGCACAATGAGGCCGATCTGTTATATATAGAAACGGTCAATAAGTACATGAACCTTTTTTCAGTCAGGATAGACAGCAACTGGGCCACCACCATTCTCCAGAATGCGCTGGCGCGGGCCGAAGCTATCAACAACAACGGGTTTCTGGCCATCCTCAACATGCATATGGCGGTCAACCAATGGCAGCGCGCCCATTTTGATGTATCCAAGGTTCATTACGACCGGGGCTGGGCTGCGGCCCAGAGGGTGGAAGATCCCAAGCTGTTGAAATCCATTTATACCCTGAGCGCTTTTTTTTATTACCTGCAGGGACGGTTCCTCGATACTATCAAGGAGTATGAAAAATCGATCCAGAACGTGGAAAAATTCCCGGAGGACACCTCCCTGCTCTTTGCCATTGCGGCGATCGGCCGTTCCTATGCAGCCATTGGGCAGGCCAGTCAGGGTTTGGGGATGCTGGATGCCATCCGCAAGCATTGTCTCAAGATCAACCAGTTGCAGGTTGCCGAGTGGGCGGTTTTGCAGATTGGCTATATCCTGAAGGGGATCGGTCGGATTGATGATGCCCACAAACTTCTGGCCGATCTGGGCGGCGAAACCATTAAATCCGGAGATGCCCGCCTCAAGGAGGACCTGAAATTACTGCAGGCACTGATTTACTACTGGAAAGAGAACAAGGAAACATCGGTCGAGCATCTCAAGGAGTATTTCAAGATCGTCGAGGAGAACGAGGCATTGGGGGTCCCGACATCCTCCTATGGTTTTATGCTGCAGATCTGCTGGTCCATGGAACTGGAAAAATATCCCCGGATCAACGACATTTCCCTCGAGGAGGCCGTCAATCAATCGATCAGCGGGAAAAACACCTTTTACAAGGGGTATGGATTCCGCTACAAGGCACTGTTGCAAAAACAGAACAACCACAGCCCGGAGGAGATTCTCAAAACCCTGACCCTTTCTCTGCGCTGCCTGGAAAAATCCGGGCACCGCCTGGCCATCGCCCGCACCCGTATTGAGATCGCCCGCCAGTACCTGGCCATGGGGAACCAGAATCTGGCCAGAAAAGAGGCCAAGAAGGCGGCGGCGACGATTCTCTCCCATAAGGAACTCCATTTCCCCGACGATCTGAAATTTCTGATCAAGGATATACACATCAAGGATAACCTGCTGGAGGAGATTCTGAAGCTGGGGCAGGAGATCACCACGATCCGCAACACCAAGGACATTGAAAAGCATATTATCCTGACCGCGATTCAGGTGACCGGAGCAGAACGGGGCGCCATTTTTCTGCTGGACAGGGAGCACAGACCCGGTGAATTCGAGCTGCGGGCAGCCAAGAACCTGACAGAGGAGGACATCCGGCGGTCCGATTTCCGGGAACAGATGGCAATGATGCGTGAGGTGGTTAAATCCGGAAAAGGGATCATTAAAAAATCGGATCCCCCCGAACAGAAACCCAACTCGCCCTATAATGTCCGCTCCTATATTTGTGTGCCCATGATCATTAAAAATGAAATCCTGGGGGTGCTCTATTTTGACAACCGGTTTCTGGCCTCGGCCTTTAAGAAATCGGATCTCAACATGTTTACCTATTTTGCCACCCAGACGGCGATCGCCATGGACAACGCCGAGGCCTACGACGAGGTGCAGCGTCTCAACAAGCGCCTGAAAAAGGAGAAACAGTATTATAAGGAGCGACATCTCGAAAGCCTGCGGTTTGATAAAATCATCGGTGAGAGTCCACCCATCCTGAACGTATTGAACAAGGTCATCCAGGTGGCGGACACCGACACCACCGTCCTGATCACGGGGGAGACCGGTGTAGGGAAGGAGCTGGTGGCCAGAACCATTGTCGATAAGAGTCCCCGCGCGGATAAGCCCTTTGTCTCGGTGAACTGCAGTGTCTTTTCAGAAACACTAATCGCCAGCGAACTGTTCGGACATGAGAAGGGCGCTTTCACCGGCGCCAATGAAAAAAAAGCGGGGCGGTTCGAGCTGGCGGATGGCGGAACCCTTTTTCTGGATGAGATCGGGGATATTCCCATGGAAGTGCAGGTCCGGTTGTTACGTGTACTGCAGGTCCAGGAATTTGAACGCGTCGGCGGCACCAAGACACTGCACTCGGATTTCCGCCTGATCGTGGCCACCAACCAGAATCTCGAAAAAATGGTCAAAACCGGTCGGTTCCGCGAGGATCTCTTCTACCGGCTCAATGTCTTTCCCATCCAGGTACCGCCGCTGCGAAAAAGAAAGGAGGACATCCCCCATCTGGCCCTGCACTTTCTGAAAACGATCAGCCAGAAAATGGGCAAGCATTTTACCGAAATCCTGGAAAGCGAAATGGAAAAACTGGTCAGTTACAGCTGGCCGGGAAATGTGCGGGAACTCGAAAATGTCATTGAGCGCGGGGTGATCATGAGTTCAAAATCCAGTTTCAAGGTGCCGGAATTGAACACGGACCAGCCCGGCGCCGGTGTCAACAACACCCTGTTGACCCTGGCGGAAAACGAAAAACAGCACATCCTGCAGGCCATGGAAAAAACAAACTGGAAAATCAGCGGCCCTGGCGGGGCGGCAGAACTACTGGATATCAACTATGGCACTCTGCGGTCACGGATGGCCAAACACGGCATCCGCAAGAAGACCCGGGCGGCGGACGACTAGTCGATCCATCGACTGCGGGAGGCTTCCTGAAAGCAGCAGCCACTGCCTCCCGGAGCCATCCCCCGGCAGCCCTGTTCACGCAGCTGGGGTCAAATACCACCCGGTCAGATAGGGGTCGTTCCAGGCATGTCCTATTACCGGCAGCAGGGATAGGTCGCAGGTCTGGATAGATATTGACTGATCCACCCGTCCTGAATAGAATGGTTTTCCAGAAGGACCCATCCCCCGACGCGCCCTTTCCGTCAAAGGGCATCCGGTGAACCGGCGTCGCCGCGATCGCCTTCAAGAACTGATCAATCGGACGGACAGTGACGTCAAAACAGAATAGGAGAACACAAATTATGGCAAAAAGAACAAACAAGGTCATTATCAGCTGTGCGATGACAGGGGCGATTCATACGCCCACCATGTCGGACTATCTGCCCATCACACCGGAAGACCTGATCCGGCAGGGTGTTGATGCGGCCGCAGCCGGCGCGACGATTCTGCATCTGCACGCCCGGGACCCCAAAACAGGCATGCCGGTCGGGGACCCGGAAGTCTTCAAGCAGTTTCTGCCCCAGCTGAAAGCCCAATGTAATGCGGTGTTGAATCTCACCACCGGGGGCGGCCTGAACATGCAGCTTCAGGATCGATTGAAAGCAGCCGTCTGGGCCCAGCCGGAGATGTGTTCACTCAATATGGGGTCCATGAATTTCGGTCTTTTCCCGGTTGCCCGACGGTACACCACCTGGAAATATGACTGGGAAAAACCGTACCTGGAAGGAACCGACGATTTTATCTTCCGCAACACCTTCAAGGATATCGAGGGCATCCTCAAAACCCTGGGCGAGGGGTTCGGAACCCGATTCGAATATGAGTGCTACGATATCGGCCATTTGTACAACCTGGCCCATTTTCTGGATCGCGGGCTGGTCAAACCGCCCCTGTTTGTGCAATCCATTTTCGGAATTCTGGGAGGGATCGGTGCCGATCCGGACAACCTGATCTTCATGAAACGCACAGCAGACCGGCTCTTTGGCGATGATTATATCTGGTCGGTCCTGGCCGCCGGCAGGCACCAGATGTCTTTCTGCACCCAGGCTGCGCTGCTGGGCGGCAATGTCCGGGTCGGGCTGGAAGACAGCCTTTTCCTCGGAAAAGGAGAACCGGCCAAAACCAACGCGGAACAGGTCGCCAAAATTCGCCACCTGCTGGAGACCCTCTCGCTGGAAATCGCCTCCCCGGACGAGGCCCGTGAGATGCTGGATCTGAAAGGGGCTGACAACGTCGCGTTTTAAAGGATCTGCCGGTAACAACGGGAATTAAAGACCGTCCCTAAAAAGCCATAAAGTGCACCAGCTCCTTGGTCTGCAGAATGAGATCCTCGATGAAGACATGCTCATCCGCAGCGTGGGCCAGGTTGTTGGTTGCACGCACCAGACCGAAACAGGCGACTTCCAGTTTCTGGGGTTTGAGGGCTTCGGCTACAAACCCCAGGTCCGTGGAAGCACTGACCCCGCCATAGATAAATTCCTCAAACCCCATGATTGCTTTTTTCCCCGCCAGCATTTTCCGGATGGCCGGGTTGTCCGGATCAATTTCCACAGGTGGATAGGCGTGGATAATCTCGGTTCTGACATCCAGCAGCTTGGACTGTTCCTTTCCCCGTTGCACGGCAGCATCGATTTCGGCAATCACCTCGTCATATTTTTCATCGGGAAGGTAACGTCGGTTGATGGACAGATCGCATTCATCGGGAACGATATTGTCCTTCATACCGCCCCGGATAATGTTCAGGTTGAACATGGGCGTCATCATGGCAGAAGGTGCCCCGGGCACAGGAAAGGAGGGAATACGGGACTCTCTGCTTTCCACCGTCTTTTTCAGTTTCATCAGTTCGTTGAGAATGGGGATCATCTCCTCAACGGCATTGACCCCCAGGTAGTTCATCCCGGAGTGACAGCTTCTGCCGATGGATTTGATATCGTATGACAGACAACCCGCGGCACCGATCGTGACGATGGGTTCCATCGCCGACATCTCCAGCCACATGAGGTGGTTGGAAAAATAGCCCTGTTCGGCCAGGTAGCGGGCGCCCGGATAAATTCCCATTTCCTCGTCCGTGCAGAGACAGCAGTTGACCGAATAGTTCGGTTCAATACCCATGTCCGATAGCACCTTCGCCGCCCCCAGAAAACAGGCGATCGACCCCTTCATATCAATGGTTCCCCGGCCGTACAACCTGCCATCGATCACTTTCCCGCCAAAGGGGTCCTGGGTCCACTTGTCATCAACCGGTACCACATCCATGTGCGCATATGCGGATACCCGGGGTTGATCGTTTTTCAGGGTAGCCACCAGGTTGACCCTTTCGCCGGTCAGTTTCCAGGGCATGAGTTGGACCTTCTCCTCGGGGACAATCACCCGCTCGGTCTCAAAACCGAAGCGGCGAAATTCCGGTTCAACAATATCCACGAGTTTGCCGTAGTTCTCCCCCGGTGGCACAGTGGTGTCAACAGCAATGATTTTCTGGAGGATGTCGATAATATAATCCTCGTTTTTATCAACTGCCAGAAATGCGTCCTTTGCAATCATTTATAGCTCCTGTGATTAAATCATCCCTTTGCCTTCGATCCATTTCTTTTTATACATGATCCGGGCGGATACGATGGAGATAATGACCATCGGAGGTATGACAACGGAATAGGGCAGGTCGCGCTTCAAAAAAGCGATGATAAAAGCCAGCCCCAGGGGGACGATGCCCAGTTTGGGCACCTTTGACAGAAAAACGGCTCCCAGGGCGCCAAAAAGAGCTGGCAACACCTGGTTCAGACCAACTTCGGCTGCCATTCCCGATCCCTGTATCCGGTTGATTAATGGCAGCAACAGCAAGATCCCCAGGATCATGACCAGTTGACTGGCCACCAGAGAACCGGCGATACCCAGCGTTGAGACAATCTCAGCCTCCGGCGTACCCTCCCTGGTCCCCAAGACCTGTTGCACGGTGGCAGAAACGGGAACCCGCAGATTCATGATGTTACCCACCAGAAATGACATGTAAGTACCACCAAAGCCCAGGATCGGATAGTAAACGATCGGTTCCAGGATGCCCATCACGATCATGAAGGACCAGACAGCCGCCACAGATCGCCAGAGGGGCCCGAAGGGCGGCAGCAGCCCGTGAAACACAAATAGGAACAGACCCGGCAGAAACATGCAGACAATGGCCGCCAGCAGGGTGTACTTTCCGGTTTTTTCGACCGGTGTCAGGAAATGTTCCTGGAAGATGGTTTTTTTGTCTGTCATCTCAACCTCCTATCCCAAAATAGTGAAAACCAACCCCGGCAGCGACCATCCCCAGGACAATGGCCAGGGCCAGCGCCCACTCCTTGAGCCAGCCCTGTCGGCCGACAGTGATCATCACACCGATCAGGACCATGGAGAAAAAACCACCCAACAGGGCAACCAGTGGCGCTCCACCCTTGATCACCGGTTGCGCAACCATATAGGCGACCGCTCCAAAAAAAGCAGCGGCTGTCATCACCTGCATCCACACCTCATCACCACCGGCAACCTTGTTTTTGAGCTTGTGGATACTGGGCGTGAAGAAGGCCACCACGATCAATCCCAGTACAGCACCCAGCGACATGGTCCAGACAATGGTGGTAAAGATCACCTGGTTGATATCGGTCGTCAGGCCTTCCAGACCGAACTCCCCAGCCGCGATACCGGCTGCAATCAGTTCGTAGCTGACAGAACCGATGACCGACAGGCGCATCCAGGGAAAGGGGAGTCCCAGACGCGGAATTAACAGCGCCAATCCCAGCAGGATAGCAATCGCCGGCACCAGGGAGGTGGTGAAACCGATACGGAACGCCTTTACCATATCCTGTTTCGACATGCCGATTTCCCGACCCGCCTTGAAAGAGATCCGGGTCAGACGGACGACCTGCACCAGCACCACAACAATGATTGCCGAGCAGGCCAGCCACATACCGGGGCTGTTTGCAATCTCAAGATAATTATCCATGCGTCACTCTCCATTGGACCTAATTTTGGGTAAACCATCAATGCCGTTCACTTAAACACCCTTTTCCTGCTCAGCACCTTGAAACAGGATCCGCAGACAATCGCATCCGGCAGGGCTGACTCGCGCCGGTTCAGCATCCCTGGTCATCCACCGGTTCTGCCCCACGACATATTCAGGGGGCAGATACCGGTTTCAGGACATCTTCGGGGGCGATATCTGGCAACATCATAGAATCAGGCCAGCAGTTCGTCAAACCTATTTATGGCTTGGATCCTGATTCTCAGCGGGTTGTTGTTTATCTTTTCTGGAATCTGATGTAGCGTCGGGTTAGCAAACCGGTCAATCATCGACAATGGTCATCCGCCTGCCGGAGGTCCCCTCTGGCGTCCCTTTCTCCCTGAATGTGCCATTGATGACGATTGTCCCAGACAAGGACCCAAACCCATGAACAGTACCGTACAGATTATACCCCTGACCCATCTGGCGCTTTCCTTTGCACCCGGTCTGGTGGTTATCATCGTCCTCTATAAATGGCGCATGGACTACCGCAACGCCATCTATGCATTTTCCCGCATGCTCGGGCAACTGCTGCTGATCGGCTATTTTCTGGCCTATATTTTCCGCTCGGAAAACGGGATGATTATTTCCCTCGTGCTGGCTGTCATGCTGATTGCATCCAGTCTGATTGCTCTGCGCACAGCCGGGAAGGAACGATACAGCCTTTTCCCCATGGCATTGATCGCCATCACGCTGGGTGGAGGGCTGACCTTGATCCTGATTACCCAGGCCGTGCTGGAACTCAGCCCCTGGTATTATCCCCGGTTCATGATTCCCCTGGCAGGAATGATTTTCGCCAATGCGCTGAACAGTATCAGCCTGGCTGTGGAAAGACTGACTTCGGAACTCGATCGGGGCGTAGCATTTCAAGAAGCGAGGGGGATCGCTTTCCGGGCCTGCCTGATCCCCATTACCAACTCCCTGTTTGCCGTCGGTCTGGTGTCGCTGCCGGGGATGATGACCGGGCAGATCCTGTCAGGTGTCTCCCCCCTGATTGCCGTCCGATATCAGATCATGGTGATGGCCATGGTATTTGGTGCAGCGGGTATCTCTGCTGCCATTTTTTTGATTCTTGTCAGACGCAGATTTGCCGCAGATTAAGTTGTTATCGAAAATCGGGAGGGTGCAGATGTCAGAAAACAACCGGGAAAAACAGATTGCAGATCACATTCAACGGGATCCGTTTGCGGCCATGCTCAATGCAACCATTGACATTCTGGGTCCGGGACACAGCCGGGTCTCTGCAACCGTCACGGAGTCCATGTGTAATTTCAACGGCACCATTCACGGTGGTATCATCTTCACCATCGGTGACATGGCTTTTGCTGCTGCCAGCAATTCCCACGGCAGAACGGCGGTGGCCATGAATGTCAACATCAATTTTATCAGGGCCGCCAAACCCGGTGACCTCCTGGTTGCCGAAGCCATTGAACAACATCGGGGCGGCAGAACGGCACTCTACGATATCACCGTGCGGGAAGGAGGTTCGGGAGAATTGATTGCCCAGAGCCAGGGACGGGTCTACCGCATGGATGATTGGTTTGTACCACCTGCGGAAACGGCCGACTGATCGTTTCAGCGATCCGGGAGACTCGATTTTTGACATTGAGTGATATCTCACTCATCCCTGCCCATCTGCCGGATCACCCGCCAACCGCCCGTATTCGGTTTTTCTGATCAACACGGACAGGGGAACACCTGAAAACCCTGAATGTGATATATTATTCCACACCAATCTGATATCGACAGGGGCTCGGTATTTTTTTTGCAGCTTTCGGTCAGGTTTTTGCAGCAAAAGATTATACCACCGTTTTTTTTACAAGAACCGGTTTCCTCGGGTCCGGGTTTTCTTTCCCCGGGTCAAATCGCAACCGATCATCAAAAAAGGAGCACCGTTGACCATGTTTACCTTCAACCCGAACGAAAGATATCAAATGCCGGGGTTCTTCGGCCCCCGTCAATTTCCGAAAGCATCCGGGCGTTATCATCATGTCACCAGCATTGTCGTCTCCTACCTGACAGACAGGGAGCAACTCGCCCGATATCTGCCCGCTCCCTTTGAAGTCGGGGAACTACCCATTGTCACGGTTGCCTACGCCTGCAATAAAGAGGTCGACTGGCTAGCCGGCCGGTCCTATAACCTGCTCGGGGTGCATGCCGCCGTGACGTTCAAGGGGGAAAAAGACCAGCTGGAAGGGGCGTTGACCCTGGTCATGTGGGAGAACCTGACCGACCCGATTCTGACCGGTCGGGAAGTTCAGGGAATTCCCAAGATTTATGCCGATATCCCGGACCATCAGGTGATCGACGGGGTCTGGCGGGTGAACGCCAGCCATTATGCCAACCGTATCGTGGAAATGGAGGTCCGGGACCTCAGACCCCCCACCACCGAGGAGACTGCGGCTTTTGAAGAAGCCACGAAGGGAAAAGACAACTGGATGGGGTGGAAATACATTCCGAATCCGGATGGGGTAGGCCCTGCACTCAGTCATGCCACCCTTTTTCCGGCTGAAAACGAGATTTCAGAGATCCGGGTCGGACAGGGCACCGTTTCCTGGGACCGTCTCACCTGGGAGCAGAATCCGACCCAGTTTCACATCGTCAATGCCCTGGCTGATCTGCCCAATCTGGGAACTGTCTATACCGCCGTCAGCAAGGGAAGTACCGATCTTGCGCCACCGGATCGGGCTCCCCGAATCCTGAAGTAACAGGTCCATGTCCAGCGGACACGGTTTTCGGAATTCAATCAATCCTTTTTAAACCGGATAAGCAGCTATGCCAATGAATGAAATCAAGACCGTCGGGTTTATCGGGGCGGGAACCATGGGGTGTTTCAACTCATTATTGACAGGGATTGGCGGTTACGAGGCGATCCTTTTTGATGTTTCTGAAGAGACGCTCCTGTTGACAGAGATTACACAGGAGATCATTGGCGGCGCCCTGGTGGACCGGAAAATGTTTACAGCCGCTCAGATTGCAGAAGGCCGCAGACACATCCACCTGGAAAGGGACCCCGCCCGGGCAGTGGCACATGCCGATCTGCTGAGTGAGTCCGTACCGGAAAAACTCGATTTAAAACGATCTGTTCACAGGCAATTTGACGCCCTGTGTCCGCCGCACACCATCATGACAACCAATACTTCAGGTATCCCGGTTTCAGAAATCGAGGATGCGGTGCAGCGCGGGGACCGATTCGCTGCCATGCATTTCCATCTGGGATCCCCCCTGGTTGACATCGTGGGTGGCCCCCGCACCGGCGGACAGACGATGGATATCCTGACCCGGTTTGTCAAAAGTATCCACTGCTATCCCCACATCAACCGGAAGGAAAATCCCGGTTATATCTATAATGCGGTCTCAACAGGCATGACAAAGGTGATCGTACCCATGGTCGTTCAATATCAGGAACGCGTTGAAGATATCGACCGCGCCTGGATGCTCAACAGCGGAGAAGGGGCCGGACCGTTTGGCGCCATGGACCTGCTGGGGATCAATGTCTATTATGACGGCACCCTGAACGCCATGCGGAATCCCGGCAAGCGAAAACTGTTCGAAGGGATGCTGACAATTCTGCAACCCCTTGTGGAGCGGGGTGAATTGGGCATGAAAACCGGAAAAGGATTTTATACCTACCCTGAACCTGCCTATCAGAAACCTGAATTTCTGAAACCGGACCCGCAGGACAACGATCGCTATCAGACCATGATCAACGGCATTATCCTTGAGGCCCTGATGGTCGTATCCCAGGACATTGCCACTGTTGAAGAGGTCGATCGGATCTGGATGCTGGCACGTTATTCGGAAGCCGGACCTTTCGGTTGGCTGGACGCCAAGGGGATCGATTGCTTCCTCTCAGAGATCAAAACCCCCAGCTATGGCCAGATTCACCCCATGGAGCAGATCTCCACTAGCGAAGCCTTGCTGAACCCCTTCCTGGAAAGATCCGAGTTGGGTGTCAAGTCAGGAAAGGGGTTTTACAGTTACCCGGACCCCCTGTTCAGGAACCCGATATTTTTAACCGTTTAGCTCCCCGCCAGCAGCCATAGCCAGGGGTTCAGCCGTAATCATCAGCTCAGGGAAGCCTCTGAAAATCGGATCTTTTCTGAACGATTCCCGGCCGCAGGAGATCGCCACGATTCGACGAAAACGGTTGCGACCGGGAATGGAATCTCTCTTTTTCCCGAAGCTGTCCTTAAAAAAACCCATATTTGCCCGGATTTTCACACACGCGACTACCCCCTGGAGGCTGGCTGAATCCTGCCAGGAATCTGTATCAGGGGATTCGCACCGCAGTACCCTGTCACCATTTTTGTTGATTCAGATCAACTTCCGGAAAACTAATAAAAGAAAACTTACCCTTCCTGGTTTATTTTGCTATACTTAATCTTTGAGTCAGAGAACTCAAAAAAAGAATCGGTTCACTTTCGAACCGGTTACGATCTGATTGAAAGTACCATTTATAATCTAAGTGGATGCTGGAAGTTAGTAAACGAATAATAATTAATTGGAGTATCCACGATGACTGAAGGTACAGTAAAATGGTTTAACGACAGTAAAGGTTTTGGTTTTATTGAACAGGAAAACGGCGACGATGTATTTGTACATCATTCAGCTATTAACGGTTCAGGTTTTAAATCCCTGCAGGAAGGCGATCGCGTCACATTTGAGATCGAACAAGGTCAGAAAGGACCTGCTGCAGTCGGCGTTACTGTTAAGTAATCACCACTGAAGAAGCAACCGGGTTAAGCATTCATTAGCCAGCCCGGTTAAAAAGAAGCCTCCCCTGGGAGGTTTTTTTTTGCCTGAAATTTCCTACAAATACTCGTCGGTATAGATCTCTTTGATTTTTTCAAACTCATCGATGGCATCGAGAAAAATATCAACCAGCATCGGATCGAACTGACGCCCTTTCTGCTTCCTGATCAACTCACAGACCCTGTCAACTGTCCACTCTTCCTTGTAGGCCCTTTTACAGCTGACCGCATCGTAAACATCGACCAGTCCAGTGATCCGCCCATAGATATGGATTTCTTCCCCTTTGAGCCCGTTGGGATATCCGGTACCGTCCCAGTATTCATGATGCTGTATGGCTACGATGGCTGCTGCCTGCAGTATCCTGCGTTTCGACTTGTTTAGGATATCGTGCCCGATGGTCGTGTGACGCTTGATTATCTCGTACTCGTCCGGTAACAATGCCCCGGGTTTATTCAGGATGACATCTGGAATGCCAATCTTCCCGACATCATGCATGGGAACGGAGAGTCTCAGCAGACTCGCTTCTTTCTCTGACAAACCGGCTTTCATTGCCAGCAGATAGGAATACTCGGATACCCGCAATACATGGTTGGCAGTTTCCTTGGAACGCGTTTCGATAATACCGCCCAGGGTTTCGATAATTTCCTTCTGGGTATCAATAATCTCCTGACTGAGGGAGATATTGTCAAAAGCCACACCGACGTTGGTGGAAAATATCCGAAATAGATCCCTGTCCAGATTGTTTAAATTGGCGCATCCATTCAGGTAGAGCAGATTGACGGAGGTGTCGGCTTTTTGGAAATAGCCGATGAAGGCATCCCCCACAAACAGACTGGCTTTCTTGTGCATCGCCTGTTCCAGAAGACCCAGGATCTCTGCGGAGACACAGTCATGCGCGATATGATTGACAGTGGTTTTAAACGTTCCGGTTGCTGCAATGATCTGAAACCGGTTTGCCGTCACGGAAACCGCAAAACCGGATGCCTCTTGAACAGCGGATGTATCGTCCAGTTCGAGAAGGGATACCAGCTGGTTCAACACCCCTTCCGAAAACGTCCGGATCCTCTGAGAAGCGTATAACTGCCCTGAAGAATTGATAATCAGTTCCAGTCCCTTTCTGTTCTTTTCAATGATCCTTAAATCCCGGAAGGCTCTGAGCGATGCAGTGACCGTGGTAAACAGCTTTTGTGCGGTCAATTCCGTTTTTTCCTTATAATCATTGATATCATAGCGGGTAATCACCGTTCGTTCCGGCGCTTTTCCGGGTTGCCCGGTTCTGAGAATGATCCGCACAAATCTGTTTTCCAGTTCCTCACGAATATACCGGACCACGTCCAGACCCGCATCATCGGTCTCCATCACCACGTCCAGCAGAATGATGGCAATATCCGGATGGGCCTGGATCAGATTTTTCGTCGTTTCCCCGGAATAAGCACTGAGGATGGCAACGCCCCTCTCCTCAAATTCAAAATTCTCCAGCACGAGCCGGGTAATATTGTGAACCTCGTCCTCATCATCGGATATGAGAATCTTCCAGGGAGTCTGCGGATAGGCTACCGACACCATTTCCGGGGATTCATCAGCAA
>JAHJRI010000079.1 GCA_018830885.1 bacterium
AAGCATGGCGTGCAGGCGCCGCTCCCGGATTGCTTCTGGAGGAAAGGCTCCAGCGGGCGGTGATCGGAAAACCGAATCAGGTTGAGGCAGTGATGGCCAATTTCGAGAAGCGGTCCCCCAATTTTCAGGAAAGGGAATAGCCATCCCTGTTTTCGGCTCAGGCAGGCTGGTTGGACCATCCAAGCCAAACCATATCGGAATGGCGAAGGATGCCGCAGCAACGGCTAACCTGTCAGCGCAGCCATGGCACTGCCAATCAGATTGGCATGATCTTTCCTGAAAAAATCGATCCCGAGATGATCCAGGTTGAAGCCTGACAACAGGTTCCGGAGGGTGGATTCGGTTCTGGCGCGATATTGATAGTGCCCCTGGACCTGACCCCAGAAAAGGGCCCCCTCCGCGACGACCCTGATTCCCGGTTTGTTCTGCAGTCTGTGTAATAGTCTGATCAGACCGGCAAGCGCGCCTGCAATCAGGTCGGCGCTGCGATTGTAGATCATGGTTGCGGTATTGGACCAGTCAGCGGGATACCGATCCGGATTGTCCAGGATTCTTACCAGTTCAGCCCCGCCCAGGGTTGCGTTAAAAACACTGTCAGGATAAATCGCCTTGAAAAGATTCCCCAGATAGGCCCCGGAGACCGCTTTTTCAAATAGTTGTTCACCCGGATTGTTTGACTGATGGTCTACAATTTCATCCCATTCTGTCAGGTGTGCAGGGGAAAAATTCCCGGATTCCAGGTTGACCGGCAGCAGTCCAGACACCCGGTGATCAGCCGTCAGTTTGGGGATATCCCCCGGCTGGATGGCCGCAGCCATGTTGGTACCGGTTCCGGCAATGAGCCCGATGGACGCTGTGGCGTCGAGATCGCCCATCCCGCCAATCAGGGCCGCGACAGTGTCATTGATCACGGTGACACCGGAACACGTTATTTCCGGAAAACGGATCGCCAGGTGATCCAGCAGAAGTCGCCCCATTTTTTTCCCCAGGGTCCCCGGTACATCAATGCCTTTGGCCCATTTCAGGAGAATGACATCCCGGTCCGGGGTCGGTTCGGCCGGATATGAAAAACAGTACCCCAGATCTGCCTTTTCCCTGTAATTCAGATTCGCCAGTGCATTCGCCTGGATATCCAGGTACTGCTCCCGATCAAAAGGGATGTTCCTCTGCCAGGGCATTTTAATTTTGGGTGACTGGGCGATCAGCTCCAGCTCCCCTTTTTTGCAGCGAACCACACCAGCCCTTAAATTGGATCCCCCCAGATCCAGAACAAAGACCCTGCCATTCTGCGGTTGTTTTCTCAACGGGGTGAAGGTTGGCAGGCACTTTATCTGCTGGTTTTCCCGTGCCAGTCCCGCCGCTGTCTTTCTTTCAAAATCCAGTGCGATTTCAGAAAGTTGCGCTGTCGATAAGGTGAGTGGATGCATTCAATGATTCCTTTGACTGAGAATGATAAAAGCCTGTGTGGTCTCGACTGACGTTCCGCTGACAGGAGCAGCTTGATCACGCTGCCCGGAAACAGTCTGCTCCGGTTCTTCAAACGGTACTTTCAAAACAGTTCCGTTCAATATTTTTTAAGGCGTGATCCGGGTCAAACAGCTGGCCATTCATCGCAATATAAACCCCGGGAGGTATTATCTGAAGAGCCGTCACAGCGTAACCCACATTAAAGGTGGCATCACTGCCCTTGAATTTGGCCGGCTGCATGGATCCCGTGAGAACAATCGTTTTTCCGGGGATACGTTGCAACGCCGTTGCGGTTTCGATCATGGTGTCCGTACCGCAGGGGATCAGGATACGGGGATGTTCATCCGGCTGGATCCGGTCCCGGATTTCTGCCCGGTCCTCATCGGTCATGTCAAGACTGTCCTTGTGACAGATGGCGGTAAGATCATACGAAAAGCGGACATTTCCCTCCTCCAGGATTTTGCCGATTTCAGGATCACCAATCTGGTACTGCCCCTTGCCATCGAAATAGATCTTGTCGATGGTGCCGCCCACTGCATAGATTTTCACTGTTGATATCATCCCCGGTTCCGGTATGCTGTCAATTTCCCTGATGCTGGGTCGGTGCTGGACTGCAGACAAACACACGAGGGATCCGGTTTTCGACCGCAGACCCTGGATTCATTATAGGATGACGATCGCAAAAAGACAACGCGCGATAGAGGTTGAGAAAAAGTGGTGAACCGGGACCGGCAATGTTCACAGGTTGATCGTTTCTCTCAAAAACAGGGCCGGGTCCGGGAAGGACATCGATGGGGGCTTTCGGTATCCGCGTGGCCCCACCGCCATCACAGCAGATCAACCTGAAACCACAAGGCAACCCTGACCCTTGAATCTCAGACACTGAAGACCGGTATCAACAAACCAGTCAGATCCATCCTCCCTTTTCAGCCAAGGTATGTTAATATTTTAAGTTGGACATCCGTTTACCAAGTCAAGAAGCGAATATCAAACCCTGTCAGCGAATTTTTCGATGAACGTGCAGAAACTGCAGCAAAACAGCTACGCGTCCCCCAGTCGGCTATCCTTTCCCTTTGACGAGATCAAAAATGCCTGGTTGCCGTTGTTACTGGATGCCTATTATATTGCAGATCAAGGCGTTTTTGAGGGCATCCGGCGTCAGACCGCAAAAGGGCGAACACTGGCCTGCAGCAAGTGGTGTTCACACTGCTGCAGTTCCCACACGACGATTCCGGTTTACCCTTTAGAGGTTGTCGGTGTATACTGGTATGCTATTGAGAAATTGGATATCACCCAAAAGAAAATATTGCTTGACCCGCTGCGCAATCATGTCAGCGGGGACCCTTGTCCGTTTCTGAATCAGGGTGCGTGTGTCATTCATCCCATGCGTTTTCTGGCCTGTCGGCATTTTAACGTATTTGATACAGTCTGTGCCGAGAATGAAGATGCTTTCTTCACTCGCCGGGAAGACGTATTGACCCCGATTAAAAAATACAAGAATGACGCCCTGTCCAAGATGCTACCGTTTCTGGGTCTTAAAACGAAGGCGCAGCGCAAGGAAGCAATAAAAACCGGCTGGATCCATCAGCAAGCGCAGGTATTGCAGGAGATTGAGTGGTCCAAACTGGCGGATCGGTTGTCCTCTGTTGCACACTAGTGTGGCGTCCAATCTCGATTGTCGCTTCGATTCCACAGAAATCAGGGACCCTGTAACGAAAGCATGGCCCCCAATTTCTGTCCGTCCCGACAATGGACAGTCGACTTGACACTGGATAAATCCGTCTGTTTGACCTTCGTCAGCTGATAGCCGGTTGGATAGCGGTGTTTTTCAGAACGACCGAAATGATCCGTCACTGAACGATCCGGCGGGGCGTCGGATTGATACAACGACGGTTTACTTTGACCGGATCCCGGTTTTCACCAGGATGAATCAATGCCGCAACCGGCGCGGGATTAACCCAGGCTTAGCCATAAATCTGAAATCTGTAGCTGTTGACCTGCAAAAATGGTTTTTTCAAGTAAAAAGGATCCTGATCTCACGGTTCGTCATCTATCTGGAATTCATCAACACTGCTTGATGAATTCCATCCCGTTTGTTTCCTATCGAAAACCAAACACCCTGGATATTGTGACTTTTTTCCCGGGAAAATCGGGAATCCATGAAATCACATCGTTACGTCAGATTCTCAGCCTGGCAGGATTCGTTTTTTTCCCTTTCAGGGTGACTGAAAAAACACCGGGATACCTGTTTCAACCCCGACACGTTCTCCACGGGAACCGGTTTTCCAAAGAGGAAACCATATTTCTGGAGCGTGGTGAGCTGTCTGTTCCGGAGAGCGGGCTCGACAGGACTGAACTCCATATCTCCTCCCGGGAGGAGTATAATGATCAGATAGCAGCGCTTTTGTCAGCTGTTCATTCCGGTGAACTGAACAAAGCCATCCTGTCCCGAATCATGCTGGTCGATCCATTTGATACAGACAACATTCCGGAAGTTTTCCAGGGGTTGCTGGGCAAGTATCCGGAAGCATACACCTACATGTTTTTCATTCCCGGGAAAGAATTGTGGCTGGGGGCTTTTACAGAAAGCCTGCTCCGGATTCGTGAGAACAAGATATCAACCATGTCTGTGGCAGGGACCCAGGCTATCAGAAACCGTGCATTGGAGACCATCTGCTGGGACTCGAAAGATATCGAAGAGCAGCGAACGGTCAGTGAATATATTCGAAAACGATTCAGACAATTCGGAATATCCGATTATACAGAAGATGGACCGTATGCCTTTCGGGCCGGCAGGATTGTCCACCTGAGAACGGATTTTACGGCAGATATTCAGGTCTCCAGAGAAAAACTGGGTCAACTGCTTGAGGCGTTGCATCCAACACCGGCTGTATGCGGAACACCGAAACAGGATGCCATCCAAAAAATACTGGCTGTGGAACGGCATGATCGCCTGTATTATTCAGGATTTATGGGGTCTGTGAACATTGACAATGAAACGAACCTGTTTGTCAATCTACGTTGTATGAAGGTGCTGTCTGGTAAACTGGCACTCTTTGCCGGCGGCGGGATTGTATCGGAATCTGATCCGGATAAGGAGTGGGAGGAAACCTGTATTAAGGCACAGACACTCCTCTCCGTCATCAAACACCATCAATAGGACCCGCCATGCAGGTATCCGATAAACGTATCGTGCAGGAAATCGTAGCTGTCCTGGCTGCCAAGGGGATCAGCCATGCCGTGATCTCTCCGGGCTCCCGGAATGCCCCGCTGATCATCACGCTGTCCCGACATGCGGAGATCGAGTGTCTGTCGATTCCAGATGAACGAAGTGCCGCTTATTTTGCTCTGGGGATGGCAAGACAACTCTGCAAACCGGTGATTCTTGTCTGTACATCCGGCACTGCGGTCCTGAATTATGCGCCGGCCATCGCTGAGGCGTATTACCAGCAAATTCCACTCATCGTCATCACAGCGGACCGTCCCGCTGAGTGGATTGATCAGGCAGATAACCAGGCGATTCGACAGGATCATATCTACCGCAATTTCGTCAAAGCCACCTGGCTGCTGCCGTCCCATGATGGTGACGCGGAAACGGCGCATGTCAATCGCATCATGTCCGAAGCATACAATACCGCAACCGCGGAGAAACAGGGACCGGTCCATCTCAATGTGCCACTGAGGGAGCCATTGTACGGACTGGAGGAAATTCAGGCCTTCCCCCCCCGTCTGATTGAGCCGGTTCCAGTTTGCCACCGGCTGCCGAAAGACGCGCTTGAGGATCTCAGGATGCACATGAAACAGGCTGCAAAACTGATGATCCTGGTGGAAGAGCGACAGGTGGATACAGATCTGTCGGCAATCCTGGAGCGGATCGGCAGAAACTCTTCCGTTGTCGTCCTGGCAGAATCTCTCGGAAATGCGGTATCTTCCAATACCATCACGGCATTTGACAGGATCCTGGTCACCTTGAATGAAGCCGCAGCAAAGGATTTTCGGCCGGATCTCCTGATTTCCTTTGGCAAGCATCTGATCTCAAAACGGCTGAAACAGTTTTTAAGAGCGAACAAGCCGGCAGAACACTGGCGACTGGATTTCTCAGACACACCTCCGGATACCTATCAGTGTCTGACCAAAACGATTCCCATGGAAGCTTCGGCTTTTTTCAGGGAAATCGAGACGGATATTCATGTCAAACCCTCGGGCTATCGGACATTGTGGCATGACCGGAATCTGAGCGTGCACAAACGACACGGGGACTATCTGAAATCCGCACCCTGGTCGGATCTGAAAGTATTTGAGCAGATCCTGGCCGCAATCCCACCGCACAGTGATCTCTATCTCGGGAACAGTTCCCCGGTGCGGTATGCACAGCTGTTTCCCGCACTTCCAAAAGTGGCCGTTTTCGGTAATCGCGGTACCAGCGGGATTGATGGCTGCACTTCCATGGCTGCCGGTGCAGCCTGGATCAGTCAACGGGTTTCCACACTGATCACCGGCGATATCAGTTTTCTGCACAACTCCAATGCGTTGTGGAATCAGTACCTCAGTGATTTACTAAAGATCATCGTTATCCAAAACGGTGGGGGGGGTATTTTCCGACTCATCCCGGGACCGGATAAACTGCCTGAATGCAGCACCTTTTTTGAAACTCGACACACCGTGCAGATCAGCCATCTTGCAAAGGCATATGCCATTGACCATCTGTGCTGTGATTCGACAGAAACCCTGCAAAGCGCATTATCAGACCTGTATCGGATTCAGGGGCCGGCAATCCTGGAGATAGTGACATCTGCAGAGATCAATACCACCGTTTATCAGGGTTATTTTGATTACCTGAAAACCCGGTGATTCTCTCATCGTGGGAAATCTGTGTCTCTGCCGGAGACACAATCCAGACAGAGGATGAACACCCACCAAAAGCTGTACTTAAACTATCATAAGAAAGGAAAAGGGATCATGAGTAAAAGAAACTGGACACCAATCAAGCAATACGAGGATATCCTGTTTGACTATTTTGAAGGAATAGCCAGGATCACGATCAACCGTGAAGCGGTTATGAACGCATTCCGACCAAAGACCAACATGGAAATGATGGATGCCGTGAACTACTGTCGTGAGGCACAGGATGTGGGTGTTGTGGTTCTGACAGGTGCCGGCGACAAAGCGTTCTGCAGCGGGGGGGATCAGAATTTAAAGGATCGTGCCGGTTATATCGGTGCAGACGGGGTGCCACGACTGAATGTCCTGGACCTCCAGAAAATGATCCGTTCCCTTCCCAAACCCGTGATTGCGATGGTCAACGGGTATGCCATCGGTGGTGGTCATGTCCTGCATGTGGTGTGTGACCTCTCAATTGCATCGGAAAATGCGATTTTCGGTCAGACAGGACCGAAAGTGGGCAGTTTTGACGGTGGCTTTGGTTCATCCTACCTGGCCCGTATCGTCGGCCAGAAAAAAGCCCGGGAAATCTGGTTCCTCTGCCGGCAGTATTCAGCCAAAGAGGCCCTGGAAATGGGTCTCGTGAATAAAGTCGTGCCCTTCGATCAGCTGGAAGATGAAGTTGTCGACTGGTGTCAGACCATCCTGCTGCGTTCGCCCATGGCCATCCGCATGATCAAGGCCGGATTGAATGCAGAGCTGGATGGACAGGCCGGTATTCAGGAACTGGCAGGTAATGCCACTTTGCTCTATTATATGACGGACGAAGCCCAGGAAGGCAGCAGGGCGTTTCTGGAGAAGCGGGCCCCTGATTTCAGTAAACTCCCCAAATATCCGTAATCCATGCTGCGTTCAGACTATATCTACTATCCATTGCAGTTTAAACGCCCGGGAGGGACCTCCCGGGGCGTTCTGCACACCAAAAAATCGTGGCTGATTCGCGTCTGGGATGACAGTCATCCCGATAAGAAAGGGGTGGGAGAGTGCAGTATCATTGACGGGTTGAGTATTGACGATGTGCCGGAATATGATCAGAAACTGGCAGATGTCTGTCAGACAGTAGAGACGGTTGCAACCGCCGGGGTCTTACTGGATGGATGGCCATCCATCCGTTTCGGACTTGAAACCGCACTCCATGACCTGAGGGGGTCCAGCCCCTTCATTTTATACCCATCGCCATTTACGGAAGGCAGGGATTCCATTCCCATCAACGGCTTAATCTGGATGGGAGAGGCCCCATTCATGAAAGCTCAGATACGGGAGAAACTGGAGGCAGGGTTCGGGTGTCTGAAATTGAAAATCGGCGCACTTGATTTTCAAAACGAACTGGAGATCCTGAAGGAGATCCGCCGGGAGTATGCAAAAAGCGATCTGGAACTGCGGGTGGATGCCAATGGGGCATTCTCGCCGTCCGATGCCGCGGAAAAACTGAAACGTCTGGCAGAACTGGATCTGCATTCCATCGAACAACCGGTCAGGGCAGGCCAGACAGACTGCATGGCGCTATTGTGCAGAGAGTCGCCGCTGCCTATCGCTCTGGATGAGGAATTAATCGGCATCACCAGCAGGGAAGAGATGCAGGGTCTGCTTAAAACCGTCCAACCCCGGTATATTATTTTAAAACCGGCTCTGCTGGGCGGCATACACAAAGCTGAAGAATGGATAGCGTGCGCCAGTCAGCTGTCTATCGGCTGGTGGGTGACATCGGCTCTGGAGTCCAATATCGGTCTAAATGCCATTGCCCAGTGGACCTATTCCCTCAAATCCGCCATGATTCACGGACTGGGTACCGGCAGCCTGTATACCAACAATATCCCATCACCCCTGACACTGACCAGTGACAGACTCTCCTATGATCCACAAAAACCATGGCAGCTGGGGTAGGATGATGACACCGAGGGCACTCACCATCAACGACCAGTCTTACACCCGGCTGGAACTGAATCAGCGAATCGATCAAAGACTGCAGTCCAAAGAAACCCCGGACTGGGAGCGGGATGTGTATCAGTTCCTGAAGGATTGGATGAGCGATTCACCGACAATCGAGATGCAGACATCCGGCTCTACCGGAACACCCAAAACCATCAC
>JAHJRI010000080.1 GCA_018830885.1 bacterium
AACCATTTTGCTGCCATCCAGATGGCTCCTGAAAAATACTCCTTCTTCGCTGATTTTATTTAGTTTCCCGAGTGAAAACACCTGAAAACCGCCACTGTCGGTGAGAATCCCCCGATTCCAGTTCATAAAATCATGCAGCCCGCCAAGGCGCTGAATGACCTGATCCCCTGGACGGAGATGAAGATGGTAGGTGTTGCCCAGAATGAGGCGATAACCGATTTTCTTCAATTCATCGACGGTTATCGCCTTAACTGTGGCATTGGTCCCAACGGGCATGAATATCGGGGTTTCAATCTTCTGACCATGGAGAACGAAATTTCCTGCACGCGCACATCCATCGCTGGCTTCCAACTCGAATTTCAGCTTTGAATGGCTCAATTTTTCGATCTCATGATGACTATTCAATTTGGGACCACTGCTGGCTCGGGACACAACGGAGACATTGAATCAGCTGATCGCTGACGTTGTGTGCGGGTATTCATCTCTCAGTTTCTGAAAAGTGTAGATCCCTGTATTATGATCATCACTCCAGAGAATCTCCAGGGCGTAGTTACCGATATAAGCACTCTTCACCGGATGAATATCATCGGGAATCGTGCTGTCGTCCAGTACTTTCTCCCCTGTGAGTTCATCCACACAGGATGCACAGGGGCATGCACTGCGAAGATCCCAATACTTATAGATGGTATGCACCCCATCACGCCAGATGACGTGCATTCTGCCATCGAAGTATATTTCCTTGGGTCTGGTGCTCAGTTTACTGCCTGCCATTAATTCGCCTCCGTTACGATCTGATCCAGCCTGACTGCTATTTCCTTAAAAACTTTTGCACTGGCAGAGTTTGGACTGGCATGAACAATGGGGTCCCCGTTATCGGATCCCAGTCGAATATCCATTTCGATCGGTATGCCGCCAATATAGGCAATGTTCTGATCCGTGCTTTCACGCTCCGTACCGCCCTTCGCAAAAATGGGGGTCTCAGCTCCACATTTCGGGCAAACAAAAGCGCTCATGTTTTCGATCATACCCAGGACGGGGATATTGACCTTGTTAAACATGGCAATGGCTTTCCTGGCATCCAGCAGTGCAACATCCTGGGGCGTGCAAACGATGACCGCTCCGGTAGCTTCTGTCATCTGAGCCACAGAGAGCTGAACATCACCCGTTCCCGGGGGAAGGTCGATGATCATGTAATCTCCACCCGGCCATGCCGCATCACGAAGCATCTGTTGAATCACCTGGTGAGCCATGGGTCCTCGCCAGATCAATGCCTGATCTTCCTTGACCATATTTCCTACAGACATGAAATCAATCCCGTATTGGTTCAACGGCTTCACCTGTTGTCCCACAACCTGCAACGGCTCATTCCGTTTACCCAGCATAATGGGGATGGATGGGCCATAGACGTCTGCATCCAAAACAGACACTTTTTTTCCCATTTCTTTAAGAGCCAAAGCCAGGTTAATGGCGACGGTTGATTTACCCACACCGCCTTTGCCACTGGCAATCAGAATCACATTTTCATACTCTTGAAGGTAGTTTGCCTGTTCAGGGGGTGCCGGGTTGGCACCTGCGTTTTGCTTCTGTTGTGTCTCAATCTCGGATTTCGATCCGACAACCTTCATGGTCACATCAGAGATACCATCAACTGTTTTCAGACCCGCTTCGATCTTTTTAATGGTTTCTTCCCTGATAGACTGATATTCTTTCCCAATAACAAGCATGACGTTCGCAGTTTCACCACTGAGTTCAAGCGAATAGACAACCTCAGCGTCTAGAACATTTCCTCCGTTGTCACTGAAAGGAATCTGCTGCAGTGTTTCTTTTATTTGTTGTTCAATAGAATTCATAGTTTTTCATTGTCTAGTGGTTAGATGGTCAAAATAATAGAAATGGCATTCCCGGGCTGCCACTCAAAGCGTCCTGTCCAAACTTTCTGATGGTCCTTTTCCTGTTTTCCCCCGGGTCATGATTGCTCACCGGGAATCCCAGCAAAACAGATCTTCTCAATTCGCAAAACATCTTTTAATTTTATATCGGCAAGTCACATTTTGTATAGGCTTATCACCTAAAGTTTGATCCCCATCATTTTGTACTAGTGTCGTGTCATGTCTCGATTGTCGCTTCGATTCCGTAGAAATCAGGTGACACGTAACGAGATCATGTCCCCCAATTTGTGCTGTTTCCGACGTTGGACAGCTGACTTAACACTTGTCTCCCGCGTAAAAACGAACAGAAAAATAAAAACAACCGTAACTACGCCCCGAAGGTATTGTGTTTCAAGAAACGCATGAATCCTCCTGGAGCTCCTGGAAGCCATCCCTGGCTTCCAAGGTTCTTGAAACACAATACCTTCGGAGCTGAGCGGAACTTGAACTGAATAGCTTTCCAGAGGACCTGCAGCCCGCCCCAATTCTTGAATAAAAGCTAAAAACCAACTGGTTGTTACTTAAAAGATACAAACAACCAAATAAGGCTGTTTTGGATCATTTATCCCCAGCCGTTTTACCTTTGGCAGACTTCGGTCTGAAGGCTTTGACAATCATCTCGTTTGTTTCCAGAATCGGGCCCCCCAGCAATTCGATGCAATAGGGAATCGCCTCGAAGAGCTCATCCAGAGTCTCCTTGATCGCCTTGGGCTGACCGGGCAGGTTGACAATCAGCGACTGTTTTCTTATAACACCCACCTGTCTGGAGAGTATGGCCGTAGGCACATATTTCAGACTGATGGATCGCATGCGCTCGCCAAAACCATCCATCACCTTATCTGCGATGGAGAGGGTTGCATCCGGGGTGACATCTCTCTGCGCGGGACCCGTTCCGCCGGTGGTGAGGACCAGGTGACAATTTTGATTGTCCACAAGGTTTTTCAAAACCGATTCAATCCTGGCCTGTTCATCTGGAACTATTTTTTCGATCCCCTCCCACCTGCTTTTCAATGCACTTTGAAGCCAGTTCCGAATAGCAGGGCCACCTTTATCCTCATATTCCCCAAGAAATGCCCTGTCGCTCACGGTCACAATCCCAATTTTGATAGTCTCGTCTGTCATGTTCACTCCGTTCATTTTGATTACCCCCCGAAAAAGCCTGAGAAACCCAACAGCGCCAATATCTCAGCGCTTCATGGAACACAGCCAGTCCAATTAAAATTGAATCGACCTGACACATACTGGAAAAACAGATTATTCAAAGGGATGATGCGTGCTGGGGGCGAATGGCATAGTATCCGGGAATTTCAGGAAACATGTTGTTTTCATATTGCCTGAACATCAGGAACACTTCATCTTCTATGTCATTATCAATCAGGGACTTGAGGCGATAAAAATAGTCCAGGTACTTCTGGATTTCCCGCTGCATATCCTCCTCGAAATCACCGGCCATGATGACAAAGGAGAGATCCGAGCTTTGTGCGCGGAGGAATTCTGCTCCCATCTGCTCAACTGCCCGCAGTTGAAAATCGGTCAGTTTTTTTTCCAGTCCCAGAGCCAGATACGCTTTCAGAACCCAATTTGCCCTTTCTATCTCTCTGAAAGTCCAGGCGACCTTGGGATCCGTCCACTTGACATGCAGCCCCTCGTGCCCCCAGGTGGATGGGTTGGGCACCGCCTCGGGAAGTACGGGATTCCCGGCAAGGTAGTGTGATGGTGTCGTAAGTCCAATCATATCTCCTTTACGATAAAACTCACGCAGCAGCTCTTCAAGAAAAACAGGTCCTTCCCACCAGTGATGACCAAAAAGCTCGGCATCATAAGTACAGCTGATCAGGGGTATCGTTTTGAAATGACGATTGCTCAATTCAAATGCCTTCTCACTCAGTTTATGATGAAAATCCTGCGCCAGCATCCGGGCTGTCTGTTCTGCCTGCCCTGGCAGATATGGCTGCTTGTCGTCGGTCTTTTTGGAAGTGATCCGCTTTACCGGCAGTCCCATATGCCGGAAATGGTATTCTCGAAAATCCGGATGTCCGGCATAACCAATATCAGCGTCCCAAACCTGGGTCCTGCCCAACCGGCTCCGACCAAAAGCAACCACTTGACCGCCGGGAAGGACTAAGGGATTGAACTCTTCTTCGACAGGCTTTTGAGAGGCACTGATGATCGCCTCTGCTTCAACGAACACATAACCCAATTCCTCTTTGACCAGAAACCGGTCAACACCCGGGAAGAAAGAGTTTTCAGCCAGCCAGATGCCTCGAGGCCGATCCCCGAAAATCCGATGATGGCTTCTGGCTGCCAGGGTGATCTGGCTGTCCAGAGCCTCTGGGACGCTCTCCAACTCAGCCGGCATGCCGTGGGTAGCGGTGCAGGTGGAGATTTCGACAAATCCCTGCAATTCCAGATCTCTGAAAGCGCCGATGATATCTTTATCCAGTTCCTGGCTGAAAAAAGATTCAATTGCATCCAGATCCACCCGATACTGTTCTGCTGCCCGAATAAAAGGCAGCGGATCATTTCGGTATTTCATCAAAGCGACTTGTCCGTTTACATACGCTTTCAACCGAAGTATATAGCGGGACATGTAGTCTTTGAACCGAGGACTGGTCAGCATATAAGCCACCGGAGGCGAGATATCGAGGCTGATCTGATAATCGACCGATTCCGAAACCAGCTTCCGCAATGCTCGGAGGATGGGCAGCCATGAATCCAGACAGTTTCTCAACGCCCATTCTCCTGGCGGATTGTGAACCTCGGAACCCTCCCCGGTTAACACCGGCCATGTCGTATCCCTGAGAAAGCCCTCCCGGAAAGGATCCACCCGCAACAGGTTTGGGGAATGCATGTGCAGATGCAGCAAAACCTTGGCCCGGTTCTGACTGTCTCTTCCATGCAGATGTCGGACTTCACGCTGTGAACGATGGAAAGCCCGTCTTTCTACCCTGGCATACCGGGTATTGTCCGTTGTTGAAAGATCCGGTTTTCTGGGTGTGACAATCGAGGTTGATACCGGGGTCAGGGCGATTTCATGCTGATCGTGACGGGCAACGATCTCTACCGAGAAACATTTATCCGGTTCCACGTCAAAATAGAGATTTTTGTGGATTGAAAACAGCTCAATCAATGGGCAATCGAGGTCTGCACGACGGATTCTCGTTCCCAGATACTCCTCATGCACTTTGAGATAAAAACCCACCTGGGACATATCGACGCCCCAGTTTTCCCTGACCGTATGCTCTACTGCTCGTTTATCGATGTCCCAGCAAGCAAACAGGCGATTGTGGTTAAACGGCCTCAAATAGACGCGATCGGGCCATTGAATCCGTTTCTCCAGGCCGGAAGAAAACACTTTTGCCCATCGATCCGGATTGTCCAGATCGATGAGAACCCACTCGCAAGAGCATTCGGTTGTCATTTCCGCGGGTTCATGATGCCAGCGCAGGGAGTGCGCTATTTCTCTTTGAAATTCCTGCCAGTCATGGCCATCTACCTTGAACCAGAGTACCAGCTCAAGAAACGACTGATCCCAGGCGACGTGTCGATGGGTATCGAACAATTTTTTCTCGGCTATTTCAAGCTCATGTCCGGAAAACGCGACTGATTGCTCGACAGCATCCTCTTCAAGCACTTTTTCCAATAGAACAAATTTATACAGTTCTCGATGGGCAGATGTGATTTGCAGTTGCAGCTTTAGTTGGCGGACCTGTTTTTTCTGGTTGAGGTGCCACTCATGCAGTTGAATCTGATCAATCAGGCTGTTTTGAATGACTGTCGCGTAGCCCCATTGCCTGATTTCGGTGACTTGTTGGCCGGCTTCGTGAAATCTGAAGCAGCCAATGATATGAGGCGTATCTGAACCCGGGTGTGCTTTGAGAAAAGTTTCCTGCCAGATCCGCCGCATCCGAAATGCCGGGGACAACTCTGCTCTCACGCGCCATACGGGTATCGGAGCGATTGCTGTGGAAAGACTTAATCCAATCGGATCTTCTGCCAGGGTAAATGTCAATGCTTCTATGGGCTTTATTTGTTGCAGATTCGTGGTTATCTGCAGCACCTTTTTCTGGGATCCGCACCGGATATCAATAGTTCCGGGTCTTCCAACCAGCTCACAGACAATCAGGGATTGCAGGGCGCTTTGACAGGAGAAGACACCATCCAGATAAATCTCAATATGATCCCCACCGCAGGTTTGCTTCAGCCTATCGACATCTACATTCCCCCATATCAGCTTATTCATGTGTTCGTGCTGGGGGACGAACGCCAACTGGGGGACGGGGTCAAGATCAGAATCGACTGAAAAAGCAGGGTTGGGCACGGCCAGGAGACGCAATCGGTACTCAACAGCCGTTTTCAGGCAGAAATGAAGGGGCCCGGCAGAATTAGGCCGTGCATATTCAACCGGCAGGATTGGAGAAGCGGGTGTTATTTCGACAAGATAGTATTCTTCCCGCAGGTTAAGCGGTGGCATCTGCTCCCAGTCAAAATAGAGCTCTACATAAGGTCCGCAGACCTGCCGTAATTCAAGTCCTTTCCCTTTAAAGCTGATTTTTCCCGGTTTTCTCACTGTTTATCCAGTACAGTTGCTGCTCGAAACCTAAAATAGATACGCACTACCCTGTAATAGGGGAAGAAGCACAGAAATATCACGATCGCCGATAGCACACGCCAGATTGATATCTGGAGAACGAGCAGAAAATCATTGATCTCTTCAAAATTTCCGCGAACCTGCAACCGTTTTGTATAGGGTAGTCCACTGACAATACCTGTGGCAATACCCTGCCAGTAGTAATCTTTTAACCCGAAATTCCATTTTAACAGCCGGACTCGAACGGCGGAAAAACACCGCAATACGAGTTGAAGGGATTGGTATATCACTTTTTTGACAGCTGCATCCTGCAGGGTTTGCCGGATGAATGAAAAGGGAATCTTTTTTCGTGGTTTTTTCTTTTCGGGTTTCTCTTTTCTGGTGATGGGCTGCCCTTCCGCTTTTTTCCGCTTTTCGATTCTCTTATTGAACAGCAGCAGTTCTGTACGGATACTTTTCTGCTCAATAACGATCCTGAAGGATAGAAAAATCCACTGGATCAGGAATACCAGTCCCGATTCCAGGCGAACCTTGACCGGGATGCTCAGCGCGATAACCGCCAGTATACCCATTGTCAGAAGGAACCCGTAGAAAAATATCATTCTTCCGTCTTTTTATTTTTCCGTTGCAGTTTCTGAAATACCGAAATGACTTTATCCAGCACTTCAGGCGCTTTATCCAACACGTTTTCGATTGTGCCAGCGCCCAAATTGTGAATGGAAACGATCTCGTCCTTTATGACGATAAAAGCCACAGGTGTCAGCAGAACACCTCCCCCAGCACCGGAGCCGTCCATTTTTTTGGTGTCCCCTGAGCCAAAACCGAAACCAACTTTCACTGAGTTGACAGGGATCATGGTGACATCACCGATTTTATAAGGTTCTCCAAATACTGTTTCCGATTTGACAAAGCTTTTCAGTTGGGGCAGAAAATTGTTTAAAATCGTATTATCGCTTTCCATGATTACTCCTGAGATATAAACAGGTTTGCTGCTTTGTGGAGATACCAAACCGACATCTTCGTCTTATATATCAACCAGCCTGTTTCAATGTTGTTTTTTTGTTAGATCCATTTATATATGCAAAAGACACAATTTGTCTTTAAAAAATCCGTCTTCATTCACTTTCAGAAGCAGAATCTGTGTGATGTCGAAATCGAAATATCATCCATTATAACAATGATGTTATCAGGGGAATGCCGATAAAAGTACCAATACTGCTCCCCAGATTACTGAAGACAACAACCAGCAGTATTCTCGTTATGTCGTTTTTCCGAAAACCGCGAATGGTGGTAATATCTCTTGGCAGATTTTCAAAGTCTTCCACTGTGGGTTTCCGAATCCATGCTTCTGTCAGTCCGGAGACCCAACCCGCTGCAATGGTTGGATTCAGTGATGTTATCGGTGCGGCAACAAATGCCACCAGAATTGTGAGCAGATGACCTCCAGCCAGCAATGCTCCAAGAGCGGACAACAAACCGTTTGCCAGGATCCAGCGCTTCCCCATTTCCAGACTGACATCCGCGTTCATACCAAAAAATCCATACGCAATGACAGCGAGTATTCCCAGCGGAATCCCCCACTTCAGTATTTTTATGGTCTTTCCGGGAGCCGGTACGGTTTCCAGATCTGAAATATCACCCGGATTCTCCATATGGTGAATAATTCCCGGGATATGTCCCGCACCAACAACTGCAACGATTGTTTCTCCTTGAGCGGCCAAGATTTTCGCAGCCTGAAACTGGTCTCGTTCATCGATAAGGACGGATTTGATGCCAGGCAGTTCCTTTGCCATCATGTCGATGGCCTCTGTAAGCATATCCCCCTCTTTCAGGTTTTCAACATCTTCCTCTGAAATATCGGGGGTTTCAAAAACGCTGATAAAAATCTGCCCAATCAGTTTAACCTTTTCCCAGAGCGACAAGTTTCCCCAGGCTCTTTTAAATGTAATCGTGATATCCCGGTCAGCCAGCACGATTTGACTCCCGGTCTCTTCAGCAATTTGAATAGCCTTGATCATTTCTGCCCCGGGCTGAACACCCAGCTTGTCTCCCATTTTCTTTTGAAATGCCGATAGAATCAGATTCATCATCAGCAGGGGCGCTTTTCCTTCCCTGACCACCTTGACAATATCCATGTTTTTCCAGTGATCCGGTCTTCGGATGGATTCATACCGGCTGGTGCAGAGCTCAACGCAAACCGTATCGGGATGAATTTCTCGAATAACATCAGCCACCTCATCGATACTATCTTTGGAAATGTGGGCGGTTCCGATCAAAATATAATTTTTGCCCTGTAATGTCAGTTCTTTTCTCATTCTCTGGTAGTATTCCTGTCCGCTTTTATTGACGATTCAAATTGGCTGGTTAAAAAGCAACCAACGAACTGCTGAATTAAGAAAATCTTTTCCAGCCACTCATAATTCCTCGGTTTAAATGAGCTGGTTGATAAAGTTGGCTGTCTTTTGATACGCTCCCTCTTCCCCCAGCTGCTCTCGCAGATCGATCAGGTTCTGCTTGATCTCCAGATACGCTTCCCTGTTTCCAAGATAATACCCAGCCATCTTCCCCATTTTTTCAGGGGATATAAAATGCGGATCTTCCGGCACAATCTCCCTGCCCGCAATGATATTCGGTAACCCGATGGCTTTGATGCGAAGCAGGTACTTACCAATCAAATAGGTCGACAACGATGTTTTATACAGAACAATCAGAGGCGTCTGCAAAATAGCTGTTTCCAGGGTCGCTGTTCCTGATGTGACCAGGGCCAGATCGGAATGAGCCACGGCATTGTAAGTATCATTGTTGATCAGAGTGATATCCGGGTTTTCCGGGCCCTGAGAATCAGCTGTTTCCCCATGCTCCGCTGTCGGCGCCAGAGGATAGAGAAACTGGACATCCTCCCGTTCCCGGGCGATCCAGCTGGCGGTTTCGCACAGCAAGGGCAGATGCTTGCTGATTTCATTCCTGCGACTCCCGGGCAAGAGACTGATGGTTTTTTTCGTCGGGTTGAGCCCCCATTTTTGAAAGAAACTGGCACGGTCCAGGGTCGGTTTGACGATATCCAGCAGGGGATGACCAAAACAGTGCGTTTCCATGCCCTCTTTTTTGAAAAAAGCCACCTCAAAGGGAAAAAGAACAATCAGCTCGTCGACAAAGGCTTTGATTTTATGGATTCTGTTCTTTTTCCAGGCCCAAACCTGAGGGGCAACATAGAAAATGACCCGGATGCCTCTTTTTTTTGCTTCTTCCGCAAATTTCAGATTGAACGCCGGATAATCAACCAGCAGCACAGCATCGGGTTTTTCCGCATCCAGTTTTTCGACCATTTCGTTAAAAATGGCTTTGATATGCCGGTATACTTTCAACACCTCGGAAAAACCAATAACAGCAAGATCTTCTACCCGGTAAAACAGTCTGGCCCCTGCTGCGGCAATCAGGTCTCCCCCTGTCCCGATGATTTCCAGTTCCGGGTTCAGCATTTTCAAACGCTGGATGACATTGCCACCATGAAGATCCCCTGACGCTTCCCCTGCAATGACCATTAATTTGCGCATACCGTTACTCCATGAGGTTTGCCATGCCCATCATCCGGCTGAAGGGCCCTGGTAATAAGCCCTGATTTCAGCACATACGCGGCCGATCTGTTTTTCTGTCAATTCCGGAAACATCGGCAGACTAATGAGTTGGGTGGCACACTGCTCAGAAACGGGGTAACTTGCCTGGCGTTCGCCTCGGGTTTGATATGCCTGTTGCAGATGCAAGGGAACCGGGTAATGAAATCCGGTATAAATCTCCCGCTGCTGCAGGTAGGCTGAAAGTTCCTGTGGATCCGGAACCAGTATGACAAACAGATGAAAAACATGACCCGCATAATCCTTGACGACTGGTAGTGTTAAACCGGGAATACCACTGAGTTCCCTTTGATACTGACGGGCAATCCGTCGCCTGTTTTCGTTCCAGTTATCCAGAAGCGGCAATTTCGCCCGCAGAGCTGCTGCCTGCAGATTATCCATTCGTCCGTTAAAGCCCTCCAGCTGATGGTAGTATTTTTTGGATTGGCCATGCTCCCGCAGACATTTTACTGTTGCCGCAATTTTTGGATCTGCGGTAATGACACACCCCGCCTCCCCGAAAGCCCCCAGGTTCTTTCCCGGATACATGCTGAAAGCCCCGGCCAGGCCGAATGTTCCTGCCCGTCTGCCATTTCTGTCTGCGCCATGGGCTTGACAAGCATCTTCCAGGACCATGAGATCAAATTTTCTGGCAATGGCCATGATCGCATCCATATCCGCCATTTGGCCATACAGGTGGACCGGTAGAAGCGCTCTGGTTTTTTCCGTTATCTTCGCTTCGATCAGGTCTGGATTCATGTTGTATGAATCCGGGCAGACATCCACAAAAACAGGGACTGCGCCCGCATGGGAAATGGCTTCCGTGGTAGCAATAAACGTGTTGGGAACCGTGATAATTTCGTCTCCTGGTTGAATGCCCATGGCCAGCAGTGCAAAGAGCAGGGCATCTGTTCCATTACTGACACCGACAGCATGGGGAATGCGGCAATAGTCCGCAAATTCCTTCTCAAATTCAGCCACATGATTCCCGCCGGCAAACGCCGTGTCCTGGATGATTTCCATAAACCACCCGTCCATCTGATTGAACATGGGATGTAAAGCCAGATTTAAATTGAGAAAGTCGACGCGCTCGGACCCCACCCTGACGTCCATCTCCATGGCCTGCTGACAATTGATAAAAGATACACCGTCCTGATTTTCCACCGACTGGGCCGTCACCACAAAGGGGATTTTGAATATTTTTGCTGCGGCAGCCTGCAACCCGGTTTCAAACCCGGCCCGGGAAGCCAGGGCAAGTTCGTTGAGCCGTGCATTATTGGGTATTTGCGAGAGTCCGTTGATCCATTGCCCAATGGTTTTGGGTGAAAAACCCTGACTGGCGCATATCTGAACCGTATGCGCGAGAATCCAGGCCTGGATCCCGGCATCGGATGAGCACTTCTGTATGAACTGCGCCGTGTATGTTTCTGGGTTTTGCAGGGCTTCAAGCAATAAATCAGGTGCAAGCAGAAATTTTATCATATCTAGTCCAGCTGGATGTTCTTTCCCTGTTGTTTCATGGAGTGCTGCGCCGCCTCCAGAATTTTCACAATTTCCAGTCCAAATTCACCGTCACTGATCGGCGACTTGCCCTGTTTGATGCAATCAACAAAATGCTGGCATTCCGTCTTCAGTGCTTCCGTCTGATCGAGTTTCGGCGCATACATGTCCCCTGTCCGATACTGAACCAGTGTGTGGTACAAGACGTCCTTGTCCCCGATATTCAGCTCGACACCGGAATCATACACTTTGATTTTTTCAGTATTCTCCATATCATTGTAGACAATCATTTTTTCGGAGCCGCCGATCAGTATCTGCCGGACCTTTATCGGAGAAAGCCAGTTGATATGAAAATGAGCAAACGTGCTGTCTTCATAGAACACGGACAGATAGGCGATATTCTCCAGTTTGTTCTTTACGTGAGAGACACCGTTAGCACTGACACTGACCGGTTTTTTACCGATGATGTATTTCATGATGGAGAGATCGTGGGGGGCCAGGTCCCAGATCACATTGACATCATTTTGAAACAGCCCCAGGTTCACACGGACCGAGTCAAAATAGTAGATATCCCCAATCTGTCCGGAATCAACCAGCTCCTTGATTTTTTTTACAGCACCCGTATAGAGGAACGTGTGATCCACCATCAGGATCCGATTCATCTTTCTGGCCAGCGCATTCAGTTCTATGGCGTCCCCGGCCCGATCGGTCATCGGTTTTTCAACCAGGACATGTTTCCCGGCTGCCAGGGCAGCTCTGGCCAGGGAAAAATGCGTCTTGACCGGTGTAGCAATGGCAACAGCCGTGATTTGAGGATCATCAAGGATCTGCTGATAATCGGTCGTCGTTATCTCAACATTGGGAAAAAGCGCCCGCACTTTATCAAGCCGTTTTTCATCGGTATCACAAACATATTTCACATGGGTCTCATTCAACCAGGAAAAATTACGGACCAAATTGGGTCCCCAATATCCATAGCCGACAACAGCGATATTCATTATACTCATTTTACGGTTTCCTGCATGTCTGATTGCTTTGAATTCAGGTCAGTATCTCCGGGCCACTCTTTTTATCAAATAACCGGTCGTGTTTCATTACTGAATTGCGGATTCTGCCACCGGCGGAAGGAGGGTATCGCTCAACGGGGATTTCCGTCTGAGAGCGCCCGAGACAGAAGACGTGATACCGAATGATCCTTTATTTTTGGAATGGGATCCGTCAGTGATTCAAACTCAGCGGCAAACACCCCGCTCTGAAGTTTGAATAAAATCCATAAACATCCGGATATGGTTGGATTCTGGGAACTCCTCTTTCAGTCTGATCAAGGCATCATCTCTTGTCAGACCGCTTTTGAAAAATATCTTGTATGCCTGATTGATAATATCAATCTCCTCAGCCGTGAATCCCTGTCGATCAAGACCGATATAATTGATGCCCGCCAGTTTAGCCCGGTTTCCGGCAGCGATGGCAAACGGGACAACATCCTGGGAAATCATGCTCTGACCACCGGTCAATGAATACTCTCCGATCCTGCAAAACTGGTGAACGCCGGTCAGCCCCCCCAGGTTCGCATGATCCTTTACGATAACATGTCCTCCCAGCGTCACCCCATTTGACATCGTCACATGATTGCCAACAATACAATCATGGGCAATGTGACAATACGCCATAATCCAGCCGTTGTCCCCCAGGCGAGTGATGCCACCGCCGATCTCGGTTCCCCGGTTGATGGTCACGTACTCCCGAATCACATTGTTGGAGCCAATCTCAAGACAGGAGCGTTCTCCCCGGTATTTCTTATCCTGAGGTTCCAAGCCCAGGGAGGCAAAGGGGAAAACCCGGCATCCAGCACCTATCTTTGCAGGCCCTTCAATGACGACATGATGCGCAATGCTGCAATCTGCCCCGATCTCAACATCAGAACCAATTATACTGTAGGCGCCCACCTCGACAGAGCCGTGCAGTTTTGCACCGGCTTCAACGATCGCTGTTGGATGAATCATAAAATATCTTTCTGTAATATTTATCTTTCCAATAAATAAGGCGAACTCCGCCTGACCCGGCTATCGGGGATCCGGCGCTTGAATTGTCGCCAGTTTGAAGTCTGCCCGGGCAACAAGCTTGTCATCCACAAATGCCTCACCGGTCAAAAACCAGATATTCATTTTTCGTTTCACAATTTCGGATTTCAGAATCAGCTGATCACCTGGAATAACGGGCTTTTTGAACTTGACTTTATCGAAACCGGCGAAGAAAGACAGATCCTTCCCCCCTGATTCCGAAAGTGTATACCCGGCGATTCCGCCTGTCTGTGCCAAGGCTTCAACAATTAGTACCCCCGGAAAAATCGGGTTTTCAGGAAAATGACCCTGAAAAAAAGGTTCATTCACGGTGACGTTCTTTAAGGCTGTGCATCGCACACCTTCCTCCAGTTCCAAAACCCTGTCTATCAATAGAAAAGGGAACCTGTGCTTCAGTCTTTCCTTTATCTGCAATATGTCCAAAACCATGGTCTCTATCCTGTCTTGTTGGTTAACCCCGAACCGGTCCATTCTGACAACAATTCCGGAATTCTGTCGGCCTCATTTATTCAATGGTCTGAATGCTGTTATACCGTTCTGTTGCTTTATCGGTAATATCTATCATTTCGAACTTAGAAAAAAGAATCGTCTGTTTGATATTGAACTCAAGGATCAGGTCAAAATTCTCCTCTTTGGCAATATCATTGATGACAAGAACCAGGTCTTTAAATATTTTGGTTGTGTGTCTCACCTCGTCCTGCCGAATACTGTTTTGTGCTTTGGTTAACTCATCTCTCAACTCATTTTTCATTTTAACGATTTCCTGCTGTTTCTGAGCCCTGGCTTCCTGGTTTAACATGATATTGTTCTTGAGTTCGGCCTCTTTATTCAGCAGATCCTGTTCCTTGCTCTTTAACAGGGCCTGGCTGCGTCTGGCCTGGACTTCCAGGAATTTCTTTGATCGTTTCCCCTCGTTGGACAGATTGATCGCTTTGTTCATATTGACATATCCGACCTTCAAGACAACCTGTCCGAATGCCACAGTTGTCAGCAAGATAAACCCCGTTATCAGAATCAGTTTTTTCATCATACTCCTTGTTCTGTCATGTTACAGAGAGTCGCCATCGATTGAGAATTCGCCGGGCCTGCCCGGAACGAATGGGATTCCCAAAACGGATTATTCCCACAAAATAAAACCAGTTAGCCCGTCATCGAATCTAACCTCTCATTCTGCCCACTTTCTGTTGGATAGTCAATCTGCAAACCGGGACACATGCTCACCAAATAGCCATTTAAAAAGGCCGGGCGGTCTCCAGACGGATCTGATTTTCGTTTTTCCGGAGCACCCCGGTCCCGAACGCATCAAAAAATGATGATAAAGATATCGTAAAACGCATGTGTCAAACCGACCACGGCAAAACCCCTGACTGAGTACAGGGTTGTAAACCACAACCCGGCGAGAAAGCGGAATAAAAAAGAATAGATCTCAAAACTATCCCCGGCATTCCCAACATAGTGGGCCAGCGAAAACAAAAAAGAGGCGGTAATCACCGCCACTGTAATTGAAAGCCATTTGAGACGAATCAGCTTGTAACAGATCCATATCAGACTGGAGGTCAGGATGACACGAAAGAAAAGCTCTTCGAACAGTCCGGCGCCAATAGCCAGTCCCAGGTCACCAATGATCGACCCTGAGATGGTTCCCGTCATAAAAAAAAGCTTCACCATAATCAACTTGATCAACAATCCTGAAACAGCACCCCAGCCAATGGATTCTATCACGAGCAGCAGAAAGATCCGTTTGCGAACCTCCAACCCCCGTTGATAGAGCAGCGGGACCGCCAGAATGGCCGCCGTGATCATTACAAAACTGATGTGGTAGTGGGATATTCCCAGAAAATTGAGCAGGTTTCTAAGCCAGGCTTCAGGAGCGTTGCGAATGACGATAGAGGAACTGCTTTCCCATATTATCAGGATCTCATACAGCAATAGCATCACCAGGGTCGTGACCGCTCCGTAAAACCTGTGAGATGATATTTTTAGATAATTGGAGACCATCATGAACGGCAGAGCCGGCTCTTACTGTTGTCCGTTTTCCAGGACTGGCTGCGGTTTTCGGATCAGAAAGAAAAATAGCCCCAAAAATAAGAGTCCCGCAAGGACAATGGCGGGATAAAAGAACTGGTTCTGGGATATTGGAATTTGCCGGATGATCACTTTGATTTCGCTTTGATCGCCATCTAAAAAAAGCGTTTGGGAATCATAGATTTTATTGCCAAATTGCTTTTCCTGCTTCACCACTCTGGATGAAGAAAGTTTCGGCGGCCTGTCAAAATCGAGTTCCAGTGAATTGAGGGGTGTGATAATCTCCATTTCTGCGGTCCGGGGTGGAAGATGGTTTATAAATACATCCGATCGTTTTTTTACCGACAGGTCATAGCTGAAATAGAGTTGGTGATCCCCCGGAGGAACCAGCAGCTTGAACAGGATATTCTCCCTTTCCCGCTTCGCCTGGAATCGGTCCTGGCGCTGATAAAACCTGAAATTTTCAGCCCCGGCTGGAATCTGCTTGATCAATGGCTCGCTCTCGACATCCACTACGTTGCCGGTTTTATTTGATATATTTATAATTTCTGTAACCTGCAACGCCTCTTCCAAAGCCTCAAAGACCAGAATATGCTTACTGAACTGAAGATTCGCCACTCCTGAAACCGTTTTCGGGAAAATCAGCTGAACGGTTTTCAGCGACTGCCCGTCTACAAACCGGAATGGCTCGGAACTGGTCATCGAATTTTCAGACATCGCATTGATACGGAAAAAAACAGTGTCTTCCAAGGGTTCTATTAAGAACTCGTAATGACCTTCGGCATTGGTCTGAGTCTGCTTCAGGGGAGTGATGACCGGTTGCCGCGCCATCACGATTTTCATCAACACGACGGTCACATTCACTGCAGGGCTCCCCTGATCAGTCTGAACACTGCCCTGGATCTTCAGATCTCCTGCCGCCTGAACCTGTCCAAAAACCAGCAGCAACACCAGAATAAATCCGAGAGTGATCAAGCCTTGAAAACGACTTCTATAGCCACATTTAACATTCATTAAGTATACTTAATTTTTTGTAATCATTGTATATAGTAAAAATATAGGGTGCCGGGAAGTGTCCCCCCCCCAACCTATTTGTCAGCTGCGGAATGAATAGCGATCGTTCCCACACCCACCTATTTCTTCTTCAATTTGAATTTGTAAGACGCGTCGACAAACCCATAAAACAGGGGATGCGGTTTCGTGGGCTTTGATTTAAATTCCGGATGATACTGAACCCCGATAAACCAGGGATGGTCTTTTATCTCAATGGTTTCAACGAGATCATGCTCTGGGTTTTTCCCGGATATCACCATTCCTTTTTCTTCCAGAAGGGGGACATATTTGTTGTTCACCTCATATCTGTGACGATGTCGTTCTGAAATCTCAGTGCTGCCATAGATTTCCGCGATTTTGCTTCCCGGCAACAGTTTCGCGGGATAAGCCCCCAGTCTCATCGACGCACCCATATCGGTGATATTCTTCTGTTCGGCCATCAGGTCAATAATATTATCCTTGGCGAATTTATCGATCTCAGTGGTGTTAGCTTCTTTTAATCCCAGTACATTACGGGCATATTCAATAATGGCAACCTGTAAGCCAAGACAGATTCCAAAATAGGGGATCTTATTTTCGCGAGCGAATCGGATCGTCTCGATCTTACCGGCAACACCCCGTTCACCGAAACCGCCGGGGATCAGAATCCCATCACAGTTTTCCCATGCTTTTTCGTCATTATTGGCCATTACCGCTTCGGAATCGATATACTCAATATTGACTTTCAGATTCAGCGCGGTACCGGCGTGTGTCAGAGCTTCATGCAGACTTTTATAGGAGTCCCTCAACTCCACATATTTCCCGACAACACCAATATTCACGCTGTCCTTCGGGTTTTTGTACGAGTGGACAATATCGGCCCAGACCTGCAGGTTGGATCTTTTCGTCCAGAGCTGCAACAACTCGACGATCTTTCCATCCAACCCTTCATCATGAAACCGGAGGGGGACTTCGTACACGCAATCCACATCAATAGCCTGAATTACTGCGTCGTAGGTTACATTGGTAAACAGTGCTATTTTTTTACGAATATCATCTGTCAAATCCCGATCTGTGCGGCAAAGCAATATATCCGGCTGAATCCCAATCTCTCTCAGTTTGGTTACGCTGTGCTGGGTGGGTTTTGTTTTCAACTCCTCTGCAGCAGGTATCCATGGGACCAGGGTTAAGTGGATAAAGAGCGTCTGGTTGCCCTTCAACTCATGTCCAATTTGACGGATGGCTTCCAGAAAAGGTAGGGATTCAATATCGCCTACGGTTCCCCCGATTTCTATCAGTGCGACATCATTTCCTTCAGCCGCCTGATAGATATTCTCCTTGATCTGGTCCGTAATATGGGGGATCACCTGGACTGTTTTGCCAAGATACTCTCCCCGTCTCTCTTTCATGATAACCGAGTGATAAATTTGTCCTGTCGTAAAATTATTTTTTCTGCTGGTAATGATATTGGTATATCGCTCGTAATGACCTAAATCCAAATCAGCCTCATACCCATCTTCGGTCACAAATACCTCGCCATGTTGAAACGGACTCATCGTTCCAGGATCAACATTGATGTAGGGATCCAGCTTCACAATGGTTGCTTTTAAACCTCTGGATTCCAGTATGGCGCCGATTGAAGCCGCCGCAATACCTTTCCCAAGCGACGATACGACTCCTCCGGTGATAAAAATCAGTTTTGTTTTCATCCTGATACCCCTTTTTTGGATTTTGGTTAAAACATTCGGTCGATTTGATTCCGATCAAATTGTCCTGACGGCCACTCGATTTTTTCTTAAAGCGATCCTATGTGCAGGTAAAAAAACGTCAGCAGGTTACTTCATCTCACCGGACAGTTTCATTTCATTAAATATGGGAGCAAGATACTGTCCTGTATAACTGCGGGGCGATGTTGATATTTTATTCGGTTGTCCAGCAGCGATCAGTTCCCCTCCTTTTTCACCACCTTCCGGACCCAGATCAAGAATCCAGTCAGCGTTTTTTATAACATCCAGATTGTGTTCTATTATCACAATCGTATTTCCCAAGTCCACCAGGCGTTGCAAGACTTCCATTAAACGGGCGATATCCTGGAAATGCAATCCGGTTGTCGGTTCATCCAGAATATACAGTGTTTTTCCGGTCGACCGTTTGCTGAGTTCGGCTGCCAGTTTAATCCGTTGCGCCTCTCCACCCGACAGGGTTGGCGAAGGCTGCCCCAGTTGGATATATCCCAGTCCAACATCCAGCAAGGTTTTGACACCCGGAGAGATATTTTTATGATTCTTGAAAAACACATTGGCCTCTTCTACCGGCATGGCCAGCACATCCGCAATGGTTTTGCCCCTGAATTTAATCTGCAGGGTTTCTCGGTTATAGCGTTTTCCCTTGCATACCTCGCAGGGTACGTGGACATCCGGAAGAAAGTGCATTTCGATGATCCTGACGCCCTGTCCCTGGCAGGCTTCGCAACGCCCCCCTTTGACATTAAAGGAAAACCGACCCTGATTATAACCTCTGACTTTTGCTTCAGGAAGTTGGGAAAAAACCTTCCGGATACCATCAAAAATCCCTGTATACGTTGCGGGATTGGAACGTGATGTGCGACCAATGGGCGACTGATCAATATTGATAACCTTGTCAATCAGTTCCAACCCTCTGATTTTGGAGAACTTCCCGGGAATGACCCGGCTACCGTTCAGTTCCCTCTGAATACCTTTTAAAAGACATTCATTCACCAGGCTCGATTTTCCTGAACCGGACACCCCGGTGACGCAAATCAGGGAACCCAGTGGAAAACGGGCCGTGATATTTTTCAGGTTGTTGGCCGCCGCCCGTTCGATCACAATTGAACCGTTGCGGGCTGAATGGGGACGGGGATTTGAATACCCGATCTTTTGCGATCCGTTCAGATACTGCGCGGTCAGGCACGAATTTCCATTGATCACGTCCTCGGGAGATCCCTGTGCAACGATCCGACCACCATGCTCGCCAGCTCCGGGTCCCATATCAATCAGATAGTCCGCATGCCGGATGACCTGCTCGTCATGTTCCACAACGATAACCGTATTTCCCAGATCCTTCAGCTGCATCAACGTTTTCAGCAAACGGAAATTGTCCCGTTGATGGAGTCCGATCGTGGGTTCATCCAATACATATGTCACCCCGACCAGTTTGGCCCCTACCTGGCTGGCCAGCCGAATCCGCTGCGCTTCACCACCAGAGAGCGTGCTGGTTGGCCGGTTCATTGTCAGGTATTCAAGTCCGACATTTTTTAAAAACCCCAGACGCTCCAAAATGGCTTTCTTGATGGGTTCTGCAATCAGTCGTTTTTCTTTTTCCAGTTCAAGGCTTGAAAAAAAGGCAAACGCTGTTTCAATGGTCATCTCCGTCACCTGATAGATATTCAGGTCATTGATGCGCACTGCCAGTGCCCCGGAATTTAACCGTTGCCCCCCACAACTGGTGCAGGGCAGTGTTGCCATAAATTCATGGATCTTGGCCTTTTGCGACTCGGAATCGGTCTGGTGAAATCGCCGTTTCAGGTTTGGGATGATGCCTTCATATCCGGAATGAGCTCCAGATTTTGAATCTCCGCCATATAGTATCTGATCCCTCACCTTTTTTGGAATGTTCCGCCAGGGTGTTTTTGTGGAGATATTGAAATGGTGCGCCAGTTTTCGGACTGAACTGCTATAAAATCCGCCAAGGCCAGAACCACAGCGTTTCCAGGCCTTTATAGCCCCCAACTCCAGACTCAGATCTCCATCTGGAATGACCAGGTCTTCAGAGGGTTCCATCAGCGTTCCCAGACCCATACAGGTCGGGCAGGAACCGAACGGACTGTTGAAAGAAAACAGCCGTGGAGACATCTCATCCAGAACGGAGCCATGGTCCGGACAAGCAAATGTTTCACTGAAACGCTCTTCTGTTTTTTCACCTGTTTCTTTGTCCTCCTGCAGCACAACGACCAGCTCATCACCCAGTTTCAAAGCAGTTTCCAGGGAATCAGTCAATCGGGTTTCTACCCCTTCCCTGACGACTATACGATCTATGACAGCTTCAATGGAGTGTTGATAGCTTTTTGCCAACGGTTTTACGGTTTCAATGTCCTGAACCTCGCCATCAACTCGAAGCCGTGTATATCCTTCCCGTTTTACATAGTCGAAAACCTCACGGTGCTCCCCCTTTTTCCCGCGAACCAGTGGGGCCAAAATATGCAGCCGGGTCCCTGCCTTGAGCGACATCAGATGGGTCACAATATCCTCGGCAGATTGTGAAACGATGGAATGACCGCAGACAGGACAAAACGGGGTCCCCGCCCTGGCATAAAGAACCCTCAGATAGTCGTAGATTTCCGTGGTCGTTGCCACTGTCGATCTGGGTGTCGCCTTACCGGAGCGCTGTTCAATGGAAATGGTCGGGGTTAACCCTTCGATGGACTCCACCGCCGGTTTCTGCATCTGATCGAGAAATTGCCTCGCATAGGCAGAGAGCGATTCAACGTACCTTCTCTGTCCTTCAGCATAAATGGTATCAAATGCCAACGAAGACTTCCCGCTGCCTGAGAGGCCTGTAATGACGACAAGTCTGTTTCTGGGGATATTTACATCAACATCTTTCAGATTATGCTCGTGCGCTTTTTTTATACGAATGTATTGGGAGAGAGGCAGGATATCCGTTTCGTTCTGCTGAATCACTATAAAAATAAGGGTAATATGTTAATAGTCAGGGTAATATGGCTGAAATAACTATTTTCAGCCATAAAGGGAGTATTATCCACCCTTCAATTCGAACTTTCAACTCCAATTTATCGGTTAATTTCCAGCAACAGGCGTTCTGAATTTTCAGGGGATACGAAATCGTCTGTCTCTGACCGTGATTTTATCTGAAATTGTTCTGAATGATTACCATTCCGGGATTTCCCATATCCAGATAGAACCGTTGAATAGCTTGACATTTAGGGCGTTTAAGGTTCTAATGCAGGGATAAAGCAACGCAGTCCAAACCCAGTGAAAAGATTGCTAACCTGCACAGAGACAATAAACATGAATGCAGAATTTCGGTTCACCGAATTTATCAGTCTGGATGGTATCGATACCCTCAACCACTTCCCGAATCTTCTGCTCATCCTGTTAGTTTTACTGCTGATGTGGGCTGGAAAGAAGATCTTCGACCTGTTTACCAGCTATTCCATCGAGCATCAGATGGTGAAGGAAGACAATAAGGCAATTACCGTCTGTTTTGTAGGATACCTGACCGGGGTTGCCCTGATTCTGGAAGGCGTTCTTGAAACCCCTTCCCGGGGTTTATGGCGGGATTTGCTTGACGTCAGCGTCTGGGGTCTGATTGGCATTGTGCTGCTCAATGTCGCAGGCAAAATCAACGATCGGATCATTCTGCATCGATTCAAGAATATTGAAGAACTCCTCAACCGCCGGAATATCAGTGTCGGGGTTGCGATGGCAGGGAGTTATCTGGGAAGTGCGGTTATTATCAGGGGTATTATTATCGGCGAGTCCCTGGGTTGGTTTTATGACATTGGATTAACCCTTTTTTATTTCATTCTGGCTCAATTGGCTTTCTTTCTTTCTGCGTTTCTACATCAGATTGTCACCCGATACGATTTTCACAAAGAAATACAGGAAAATAACGTGGCTGCCGGCATTTCATTCGGGGCAACACTGGTTTCTGTGGGCATTTTGTTATCGATCCCCCTGCGCACATCGTATTCTCTGGTTGTCTTTGCGGCCTGGTTCATCCTGGGAAGTGCTGTCATGGCGTTTTTCCGCTTTGTAATGGACCATGTGATCATTCCGCAGGAAAAGCTGGATGAGGAAATCCATCAGGATCAGAACTGGGGCATCGCGCTCCTGGAGGGATGTTTCGCCATTACGGCAGTTATCACTCTGCAAAGCATATTTGTTTAAAACCCCCAGGTCCAAACGATTCATGTCTGAAACCAAACCCATTTCACTGGATCAGTTTCGAAAAAGGAAGGAGAAAGAGGCCGCCGAGCAGTACTACCCCGGAAAATTGGTCTGGTTGTTCTGCCCCAAATGCGAAACCCTTGAATATACAGAGATTGTTTCCAAAAACGGTCGGATGCATAAATGCGGCACGCTGGTTGAAGAAAGGGAGGTTGAACTGGACCTGCGGGCAGAGATCACGATGACCGAATATAATCTTGAGATCATTAACGCTTTGTTAAAAAAGAACAGTGGGTTTAAGCTGATCAAGATCATTTCCAAATCTCTGGACAAGGCACTGATTGCTCTTCAATCCTCGGAACAGACCTATCGCGAAAAACTATTGCTAGCAGCCGGGATGAACATACCCCTCTACCCCGGCAACATCGATTCACTGAAAGACAAACTGCCAATCAAAGATATAAATCCGTTGGGACTGATCATATCTGAATTCAGGTTTGAACCGGAAAAACGATTTAACCTGAAACCATCACCTCGGAAAAAATAAGTGTCCGGGATTTCAGGTTTGACCCGAAAACAGTCCAGTCTGAAGGAATTGCCGGAACAAGGATTGAAACCCTTCCAACATTAAATTAAACTCCAGGAATGATTATGGTTAAAGCAGGAAAAACACTGAATGCCCTTTCAAGAATCTTTTGTGAATCCACCAAAGAGCTCTTGGAGTCTGTCACCCAAAAAGAGGTCCATTACGCCAGGACAATTCAAAAAATCCCCCTGGTTCATCTCAGACCTGATATCGGCTGTTTTGTTCTTTTCAACGGGGATTATTCCGGTCTGATGATCATGAATTTCACCGCCGAGGCTGCCATGTGCATCTACCGCTCCCAGATGATCCATATGGGCCTGCCCGAGGAGGAACTGGCTGTTGAGTATACGGCTGATGAAGTGGTTGACAGCATTGGCGAGCTGATGAATCAAATAATCGGTGCGGTCAGAAGACAGATTGAGATTCAGTATGACCTGGTCTCATCCAATACACAGCCTAAAGCCCTGGCCCTGACAACATCCATCATCCTGTCCATCGATACCCCCGAACTTGATAAGGATCTTTGCCGAAAACTGTCGTTCAAAATTGAAGGGCATCCGTTTCATATCGAACTGTCCATGGGGAAAACCGAATTCGTTTCTCTGGACGAAGAAGATATCCACACGCCGAAAACTGGGGCCAATGGATTGGGCGAAAACGGGTTTGATTTTGAAGCGGTTAAAGAGAGGACGGATAAAACCGAAACCAAAACAGCCCAAAGCAATCAGAATCTTGATTTCGACGCCCTCTTCAAGGCCAATAAATAAAGCTGATCTACCGCAGGACGGACCGCTGGGGGAGAATGGCCTGTCTGGGTATCGACAGGGATATCAGTACATTCTGAAGGATAAGATCGTCAATCCGCTGATATCGAGGTTTTTCAGTTTATCCACATAATCGACCTGCACGTTTGAGCGGATAATGACTGTCGCTTGTCCGACCCGAACCTGATACTGGATGAAAAGATGTTGTGAATAGGGTCGGAATAGATCTATTATCTTATCGCTCTCTTCAATGCCGATAACTTTGAGTTTTTCGGACCAATCCCGTTTGAAGTTTTCTGCCTGAAAGGGGACTGTCATTTTCACCGGATCGGATGAAACCTCCTGTTGCACTGGTGATCGCTGCTCCATAATCAGATCCAGAATATCGTTCAACCGGCTATAGGCAGTGGCAAAACCCTCCACGGTATCATATCTGCTCAGGAACCTTGCCATTTCATCTTTTCCCGTCAGGTTAACATCGATGTATTCATCATCCTGCCCGACAACCCTGAAATTCTGCTCCAGAAAATCCGCAGTAAAGCCCAGACTGCGAAATGCCGGCAGCAGTCTCACTTCGGAAAGCCGGTCAAAATCCCTGTTTTTTACGTGAAACGGCGGTTCTTCCCGATAATACTGTTCAAAATCATTATAAAAAACCTGCTCCCCCATCTGATCCATATCTGTCCAATCAATAATGGCGCTCAAAGCCTCAGAAGGATTGTCGCCTGATCGATAGTTGTAGTCCGCGGATAATGCATCACTGATTTTAACCATGTTTTTGAACACCGTAATCCGGGGGTCATCAAAACGACTGATATCCACGTTAAGATTGAATCGGTGATCGATAGGGGTGATTTTGACAATCTGGAAAGTACCATTTCCAATGGGGACATCGATGCCCTGCCAGAGGCTCCGGTTGGTGATGATGGTGAACAGGCCCTGCTCCCTGATGGCATTCAGGATCACTTTTAACCCGGACCTTGACAGACTCTCTGCCTGAAAACGGTCCAGGTTGGCGCCCAGATGGGCAACCTCCGCCGATCGTCTTTCAAAGGTCTTCATCAAGGCAATGGAAAGGAGCAGAATCACGGAGAGGGACATCAGCAGTGCAACCCCCCGGGAACCTCCGCGCTGATACAACGGGGTTAGTTTTCTTTTTTGGCCCATTTAATACTGGCTCCCATCTCTGGTTGCAGGTTGATCTGGAATTGGGTGTCAACGCTTTCTCCGGCTTCATTCTGCAATTTTAATGTCACCGTAACCCCTGCCGGAATGCCGACTGCGGTCTCCATCTGCCGACGAATCATTTGTGTTCCCCATTCCTCAATGGGTTCCGGGTTTTCCTGACGGTAGTACTGGAGATCAAAAGCAACGACATGGTCCGACAACGCATGGACGATACTGCCGTCCCCTTCCGTGATGTCGATGTCGACATAAAACTGCTCTCTGCGCTTGAACTGCAACCGGTTATCTGTCGTCTCCTCCAGATAGTAGCTCACCTCATGGATTTCCGGATCCTTTTCCAGGGCCAGCCCCCGATGAAAGCGAGTCAGGCGGTTAACATGCAGGTGGAGCCGGTCGGCTGCCCGGTCTCCGATTTGCTCATCAACACCCACGATACCGCTTTGTCGGCCGTCATCCCCATCCGGTGACGGCTTCATGAAATTGGCCAGATAAACTGCAGACTGGAGATCCTGTCTCAGCAGATGCTCAAGAATTCTGGACTCCTGCCTGAGATCCAGGATTGAATCGAATCGGTTAGTTTGATCCTTAAACTGAAAAAAAAGGTTCATCACCAGTCCCATGACGGCAGCAAAAAGCGTCAAGGTCAGCATCAGCTCCAGTAGTGTAAATCCGTTTTGCTTCATTCATCTCCTTCCACAGAGGATGCTGGATTCAAAGACATGATCCCCCTTGCCCCTGGGATTTGCCCAACTGATGCCATATGAGATCCGGGTCATCGGAATCAGGCCCAGAATAGATACGTCGTCGGTTGTTCTCTGCCAGCGATCACCGGCAAGCGGATGACCTCCCAGAAAGGTTCCCTCCTCCGATTCCAAGGTAGTCCCCGCACAATAACGCTCAGCCAATGACAGGGCATTCATGGCAACCTGCTGCACCAACTGCTGTTTCCCTGTTTTCTCCAGAAAATAAGCCGTCTCAGACTGGGACTGCATAATCACCGTCAGCAGGATGGAAAGCAGGGAAAACGCGACCAGCACTTCAAGCAGTGTGAAACCGCGGTGTGATTTCAAAAATGAAGGCATCATTGTTCTTTTTCCCTTTTCCAGGACAGGGCTTCCCCCATCAACCGTTTCTGATTCAGGACGGCATCTGTCCGCGTCAGCTTCGCTTAAAGCCTTGTTTCTCTTCCGATCACCACTTTCCCCATGATGTCGACCACAGACAGTGACAACTGGTTTTCTTTATCCTTTAGACGGAGGGTAAACAGGTCAACAAATCCGGAAGAGTCGATCATTATCTGGAACTGTTGTCCAAATATCTTGTCAAAGGTGATCCTGTCTCCGGCAAATCGTGTGCTGTTCTCTGGGTTATCAAGTCTTGTAACGGCAGCAAACTCAACTGGTGGCGTCAGGGACACCGGTTTCTCATACTGGGGATGGGGTAAGAACTGTTGTGGTTGATCGGCTTTTGAAGTGAAAACCTGATATTCAGATTTTTGGGTGTCAAAAACCAGTTTGTGGTTTTCTCCACGGAGGATTGCCTGCTGTCTAAGTTCGTTGATCAGAATGGCCAGTTTCTGGGTTTGCAGTTGCAGGTCACTATCGAACATGCGTGAAAAGCGGGGCATGGAAAAACCGAGCAGAATCATCACAATAAACAAAATGAAGCTCAACTCCAGAAGAGAAAATCCCGGTTTTTTTTTCATTTGATAACAGAGCTCGACCGTTTTTTACTCCAGGGGGATGTCGGCATTGATGCCTTCGCCGCCTTCTTCACCGTCGGCCCCATAACTTTTCATTCCGATTGCCTTTCCATCTGACTGGTAAACATAATCATTCTTCCATGGGTCCTTTGGAATTTTAGCACTTCTAAGATACGGCCCTCGCCAGTTCTTGGGTATTGTGCCCACAACCGGTTGTTCCAGCAGCGCCTCCAATCCCTGCTCTGTTGAGGGATAGGCCGAATTATCAAGATGATAAAGATCCAGGGCCCCGACCAGGCTTTTCATCTGAATTCTTGCCTGATCCACCTTTGCTTCGTCCAGCTTTCCAAACAGCATCGGTCCGACAATGGCTATCATCCCGGCCATAATAACAATCACGATCATAATTTCAATAAAGCTGAAACCACGCCGTTCACACACAAAGACGACATCCGCGTCTTCGTCGGAGAATTTCTTTTTTTTCATATCCTTTTCCTAGGGTTGGCTTTTGTAAAATCAAACTAGCACCGGTTTCAAAATCCCACAAATGATGGGTTGACGTCAATTATAAGCCACAGATTCTATCATCCTATTTCCAAATGTTTCATTCATGACAGGATTATAGCATATCATTTGCATTGCCTTGTGAAAACAAGCCACGTTTTTACGATCGTGATCGAACCTCAATCAGAACATTTAATCGCCCAGCTAAAACGATAACACCCGATGAGATTCATACAATCGCTTCTGACGCTAGTGACAGTCCTGGTTATTTCTCTATCTTCCGTTTCCACCGGCTTCGCCCAGAATACCAGATACCTTGAAGATGAAGGCGATTCGCTATGGGAAGAGCAGGGGTATCGAGATGCCACAGGCCAAGAATTTGAAACGGGTGACACGCAGTATGTCGGCGAACAGGAAATCAAGGAATCACAAGAAGCTGCCCGGAGGGCTGGCAGACCCAGCGTCAATCTGGCCGCAGCCTTGGAAAAGGATAAAGAGTTGCTGCCGGATAACATCATTTATGGTATCGGGACAGGAGCCGTTATCGGCGGTTGGCTGGCACTCGTCCAGGGAAAAGATGCCCGCGACAATGTCCGGTTTCTCAGTGTGGGAATCATCAGTGGTGTCCTTCTTGGAATGGCGGTAGGGACCAAATCTTTATATATTCAACCCGTTCAACCCATATCCCTCTTGGAGAAAAGAGGGGCACAAACCCCAAAGACCGAGCAACAGCCGCCTTTTCAACTGGATTTCATCAAGAGACCAAAAGGAACCGTCGCTCAACTTAATTTCCATTTTAAATTTTAAAGTCCCCGCAGCACCAACCGGTTATCTTATCCAGATCTGGCGATCAGTTTATCCAGGGCAGCCTGCTTATCTTCCCAGTCCACCATTGCCATACTCAGTTCCTGATCAAGGGCTTCTTTGCGTGTTAACAGGCTTTGTAATTTCTGGTCATGATCCTGATTGTAGAGATCGTCATCCATCATCAGGGCATCAATACTGCTGATCTCCGTTTCCAGCTCAGCCACTCGCAGTTCGCTTTTTTGCACGCTCTTTTTCATCTTGCTGATATTTTTATTTATTTCACGTAATACTTTATTTTCGATCGATTTTTTTACGGTCTGATTTCTTTTTTCCGTTTTTATCCGAGTCATCGATCTGTCCAGATAGTCTTCCCCCTGGTTTTCAAGATACTCCTGGTATCCGCCGGGAAAAAGATCAAACCCCCCGTGTTTCAACTCCAGGATACCGGTCGCAAAGCTTTCAATAAAACGGCGATCATGGCTGACACAAACGACCGTCCCCGGGTAAGCGTGCAATGCCGTTCCCAGAGCTTCCAGGGATTCAATATCCATATGGTTTGTCGGTTCATCCAGGAGAAAGAGGTTGGGTTTTTGAAGCATAATCCCGGCAAATATCAGTCTCGCCGATTCCCCTCCACTTAAAGCCGCTGTCGATTTGTTCGCATCCTCGCCCCTGATCAGCATCCGTCCAAGCAGACCCCTGATCGTTCCAATGGTTTCTCCCGGGGAGAAACTGTAAAGCCATTCATAAGGAGATGAATTATCCGGGATGATATCCTTGTGATCCTGCGGGCAGTATCCGAAATAGATCTCATGACCCATCTCCACGGTGCCCTGGGTTGGTTCGATGAGACCTGCAACAAGCTTCAGAAAAGTTGATTTGCCGATCCCATTCGGTCCGATAACCGCCAGTTTTTCGCCCCGCTTAATTGTCATCGAGAGATTATTTAGAACCCTGGTTGACCCAAAATCCTTGGACAGGTTTTTTGTTGTAAATGCGACCTTCCCGGAAGGCCGACAGATATCGAAAGCGAAATGGGGAGAAAGACGCGATGAGCGTTTGATGACAATATCATCCATGCGGTCGAGCTGTTTCGCCTTGCTGTTTGCCTGTCTGGCTTTTGTCGCTTTTGCTTTGAATCGGTCGATAAACTGCTGGAGATCCTCTTTTTTCTTCTCCTGTTTGACAATCGCCATCTCTTTCTGGGTTATCTCCAGTTCCTTTTCGCTGATATACCGATCATAGTTGCCCGTGTAGATTTTTATCTCCTCGTAATCGATATCAATGATGTGGGTAGACACTCGATTCAGGAAATATTGATCATGTGAAATGATCAGGCAGGTTCCCGGAAACCGATTGAGGTACTCCTCCAACCAGATGATAGATGCGATATCCAGATGATTGGTCGGTTCATCAAGGAGAAGAAAGTCCGGGTCACTGAAAAGACACTGCGCCAGAAGCACTCTCAGCTTGTATCCGCCCGACAGGGTACTCAGAGGGTTGTCCTGAAGCTCCCGGGGAATCCCCAGCCCCGCCAACAGCTCTGAAGCTTCAGCTTCGGCCTGATATCCGTTATGATCTGCTATAATGATTTCAAGATCCGCGATCCGCTTGCCGATTGTTTCTGTAACCTCCTTTCCCGTTGTCAAGTGATTCTTTTCATTGAGCGCCTCCCACAGCAGCTTTTTTCCCATCAGCACGACATCAATGATTGCGTGTGCTTCGAAGGCAAAGTGGTTTTGATTCAATATCCCCAGTTTCAGGTCGGCTGGATAATTGACGGTTCCCTGTTCTGCTACGGTTTCCCTGGAGAGAATCCGCATCAAGGTCGATTTTCCGGATCCATTGGCTCCGACCAGTCCATAATGGTTTCTATAATTCAGCTGAAAGTTAGCCCGCTCAAAGAGCACCTTTTCGCCAAAGTGCATGCCCAGATCTGTCACACTAATCATATTTTCAAACAACTATTTCAGATTAATCATTTGGGTAACTATTCACCACTTTTTTATTGCCATCCAAGCGTGGACCAGTATGTCATTGAACTCATTCTCGACGGCCATCCATAGCCGTCTTCCGAGGGCGGTCGCTGACATCGCCATCATGGCGATGCTTAACCACTCCCAATCCGTTCAATCACATACTGGTCCCCGCTCTGATAGCTGAACATAAGCTGAATAGCTACTCATTTGGATAGCAACTGTTTATGCTTTCTATTCTGACAAACTGATCCAATTAAGACAATCACGCAGGTTGTCGAACTCTCCCGCAGCACTCCCACTTAACCTGAAACAGGATGGTATCGGCACCCAAACAGACAAAATATAATCCCGGAACATTTTGCTGGAGGCTGAAAGATTCAGGATCCGGATCATGGGATCACATCAGTTAAAAAGAAAAATAGAGAAAGGGATTCCGACATGGAAGATCACTGGATAAATCAGCTGTCAACAATGTGTCCCGAGAAGACCCTCACCGTCACCCTCTCTTTCCCTGGTATACAGTATTTCAAGTCTGACGAATGGTAAGGGTAATAGGGGGAAGAAGGATCGCCGGACTCATCACAGGCTAAGGGTAACAATATCACGGATCCAAAGGATGACGACGGAAAAAGAGCCAATCATGAACGGTCCTGCCGGAAGATAAGGCCCCGTATATCCAGCTTAAAGATCTCTTGATTTCAAAACCGTTTGTTTCTAAGATAGTGGCGCAGATATCACAGAAATCAAAAGATATGCCGCCTATGCTGTTTTGTGGTGTCACCGTGCTGGAAAAACCGATCCCCAGACAGGCTTTACCGGGGCATATTGGTGAAGCTGGATTGCTGGTACTCAATGCCGGGAGAAAATGGAGATTTTAGCGGGGAGGCAAATCAACCAGGAAAAAATGGAATGATGCTCGGAAAACGAAGGGGCCTATCGACCGTTTTTTGGATCTGTTCTACAAAGGCTGAAAGGTGAGAGAAGGGTAAAACCAAAACCCCGGCACAGCTCTTGCTGGAACTGATAAAAGATCAATAACGGCTCACATACCGGTATTTTAGTCCATAAAGGACAACGAATGGGAATTTATTGCTGGCAAAACCAAATCCGCATATCATGGGACTGTCAAGAGTTGCGCCCCATGAACTTCATGCTGATCATTGTCGTGGCGATATTGCTGCTGACCTCTTCGGCCTTCGCCCAGCAACCGCCTCCGGCAGCCCCCGGGCCTGCACAGCCGGGACAGGCGGAACAGGCTGCTGCCCCCGCCGCCGGGGGTACGCCAGGCAATTCCGGTATCGGTATCAATGGCGTCATATCACACACCCCCCAGGAAAATGATCTTTCCGATGTCGGCGGGAAGGAAGATATCGACAAACTTGATATCTATTTCGACTGGGAATGGTTGCGGGTCGGATTCAACATGACAAATGCTGGGCTTGAGTTTGCAGCTTACAATATCAACTGGGAAACCCGTCTTAAAAAAAATACAACGTACGTCGCATACCGACTCTCCAGTGCAGACACGCAGTCCACCTGGGATCTGTTCGTACTTGCAGGTCTGGCTTACACAGAAGCCTCCTTCAAGATCACCAATACATCCAGTCATACATCCGCCGATCTCGGGTATCTGGCCGGTGGCGGCGTCTTTTATATTATGGGCAATCTCTCGCTTGGTTTGGAATGGATGCAGATTTCGACCCAGGGCAATTTTGACGGGTTGAAGATTGCCACCGGATCAACTCAGGTTTTATCGGGATTCAGGTACAGCTTTTAGCCATGGTAACCGTTTTGATAAACAAGCACAGACCTGGAAAATGAAAAAAGACATAAGAACGTATATCGTTTATCTTTTTCTAATTCCCTGGATTTTTCTGCCGCTATCCTCCTGTAAGACGGACAACGAGTTGCAGTCAGCACTGATTCAATACCAACCCCTTCTCAGGGGATCCAAATACGTCACCTACAACCTCTCATCTTCCAGCCAGGTCAAGGGGGTCTATACTTTATCCCTGTCCGGAACCCAGGCTTTTGATTCGAACTACTGGGGGTGGGAGCAACCGGCCTATTTTTTGAGCAGCGGGAATATGGCCCTCAGCACCATAAATACCATCAGCAGTGCACAACCGCCCGGTCCACAGGACTATGCCACACATTCAGCAGCCCCGGCTTTTGCAGACGGCACTTTCCCGACTGCCAGGGCCTATACGGGCATTATCCGCCCCCTGAGTTTTGCCACAATCAAACGGACCTTCTACAACAGTTCCGGTGAACTGGCATATGACGATAACCTGAAAACCTATTCATTGAGCTATGACGCCACAACCGATCTGATCAAGGAATACTCAATCCTGACCCAGGAGAACGCCACTGACACCGTCACCCTGAACACCTACGGTTTCTCCGCAGACCCGAGATCATACAGCACTTACTATGCTTCCTCCTATACCAAAAAAGCAGGCGCAAACAATACGCTGGTGGGATCTGTCACCACCGCGATCACGGTCGACAGTACTTCAGATACACCCACAGAAACTTACACATACAGGCGGACCGATGAGAACGGGGTGCTGGGCAGCTTTGACGCATCCAGTGACCTGGGATACCTTGATTCCGGTTTTTTTGATGATGCCAACAGCCAGACCATCCTGAAAATAGTCACCGCAGTCACCTATCATCCGACAGCAACGGTGGATATATCAGCTGACTCACTTGAAACCATCACGGAAAAATACACCAGTGAGACCAACGTCGTTTATAAAGAAGTCACTATCGAGCATTATGCAAACTACAGGCTGAGACAACTCGCAGACTACCAGAAGAAGACATACAATGTCTCCGGCACAACCGAAACCCAGATCAGCCAGCAAAAGAAATGGTACACCAACGGTTATCTGGTTCTGGATCACACCTATGCAGCAGCTTCGGGCTGGACGTCCCCCTCAAGCTATGTTGTCTATGACTATGATGCCCAAGGTCGCGTGACCGCTTTCGAGCAGAAGGATGCTTCCGGAAACACGACATTTAAAAAGGTATATACATTCAACGGTTCCGGGCAAACAGCGAGCGTCCGCTCCTATAATGTTGACAGCAGCGGGGTTGAAACCTGCAATAGCAGCAGTAACAAGGATTACAGCTATACAACCGAAAGCTCCACATCCAAAACGATTTCTGAAATCAGCTATGGCTGCACCGGGACAAGTCTCAGCACGACCCCTTCGGAGAAAATTAAAAGGACCTACCATGCAAGTGGCAAACTGATCTCATACCAGCGGTATTCGTACCTTTCCATTGCCTACCTGTTGACATCACAAACGACTTATGGCTATGGCAGCAGCGGTGAACGGCTTTATATTCAGAATTACAGCGTCGACGGAACCGGTCAGGCCACCGCAACCACTCGCACCGAATATACCTACGATGACAACCTCTTCTTGACATCCACCATCAACAAGAACGCATCCGGACAAGTCTCCACCAGCTACTACGTCTATTCCTATACTTACCGCTGAGGACAGCCCACCGGATCACCATTTCCGAAAACCACACCCCCGGATTTCACCAGTTTCCGGCCTCATCCGTTCCCCAGGCTGCATCGCGCCACTGGCGCGGTTCTGAAAGGGAGTATCAAATTTCCGTTATTCGGTTGAATCAATTGAAATGGCATGATAAAATACAGGCAGATAAAAGACATTGGTGAGATTGACCATCAGGTGAACCAAACAATAATGAACAGGAGTAATTATGCAGACAGTTGAGAACTACAGGCAAGCAATCCCTGCAGCAGCAGCCCCGCTTGAGGAGAGAATGGCATTTCTGAAGAAAGTCTATGGGCTACTTTCCATCAGTGTTTTAATGGCCGCCGGGGCATCATGGATGACCATGCAGAACGAAGCCTTTCTGAGAGTGGTTTACAATAACTATATTCTGTTTATTGTACTTGAATTTGCAGCCATCTTTTTTGCCATGTGGGCCAGGAAAAAAGAGACCATGGGGCTGGTGGCGCTTTTCTCTTTTACCATTCTGACCGGAGTGACCACAGCACCGGTTCTGCTGGTATACAGCGGGAGTACTGTTACCCAGGCGCTTTTACTGACGGGACTTATTTTTGCCGGGCTCTCTTTTTATACCATTGTTTCAAAAAGAGATTTTTCATTCATGGGCGGGATGTTAACTACCGGATTGATCGTGCTGGTCGTCGGTGGTCTGTTGAACATGTTTATTTTCAAGAGTTCAGGAATCTCATTCCTTTACTCAGCCGCGGGGGTCTTTCTGTTCAGCGGTTTCATCATCTATGATACATTCAACATCCTGAAACGCTACCCGACAGATGAATACATCTCAGCAACCTTATCCCTGTACCTGGACATCCTGAACCTTTTCCTCATGCTCCTCCACCTTCTGGGAGGGAGTCGGGACTAAGGACTGCCAATCCCGGTTGAAGTGCAGCCGGGATAGACACCGGATAAATCATGTCCTTTGTATAGGGCATGATTCATCAACGCTAGCACAACATCTTGACCCGACCTGCTCCAGGAAGCCCTACCCCAGCACCTGATTCCATTTTTCGACACGTTCCTTTTGTTGAGACAGGAGCGCATCCGTATCACCCGTGATCTCGATTGCGATAATCTTGTCTCCTTGAGCAATACTGTTGACAACCGCCATGTCTGCTTCAGCCTGAACCTCGCCGAAAACGGTATGTTTCATGTCCAGCCAGGGCGTCGCCACGTGCGTGATGAAAAACTGACTGCCATTTGTGCCCGGTCCTGCATTGGCCATGGACAATTTTCCCGGCATGTCATGTTTCAGATCCGCAGTGCATTCATCTTCAAACTGGTAACCGGGGCCCCCCCTGCCATCACCGTTCGGACATCCGCCCTGCACCATGAAATCATTGATCACCCGATGAAAATTTAATCCGTCATAATACTTTTTCAAAGCCAGGTTCACAAAGCTGGCGACGGTCACCGGCGCTTTTCCTGGAAACAGATTCAACTGGATATCACCCTTTTCTGTTTTGATTGTTGCTTTTATTTCTACTGCTTGTGCCATTGTTACTCCCTTTGTCTGTGGAACTTTTTTTTAATAGGCGGTATGACAAATGACCGCACCTAAGAAACAGGAACACATTGCGGGAACTGTCCCCATTATAGCCATCAACCTGATTGGATCCGATTGCCAGACCTTATATATTGCATCAAAGGTTCAGACTAGCATAGTTACCGCTTTATTAGAATCCCCCAGTATTGCTGATCCGTATTGTTAATCAGCTTTCAAACGGAGAATCACATTTACATAAAACTGCCTGCACCGCTAGATTAAGGAGACACATACCAACCAACGTCAAGAAGGCAATCACCTGCAGCACAAAAGCCTGATATGAGTCCCCAGTACTGTATACTCTGTTCTTATCCAAACCCTGATCTTTTTCACCAGGATCGATTCCGCTCCTATTATATCTGCACCTGCTGCGGATTGATTTTTGTGCCGGTCAGCGATCATCTGTCCCTGGAGAAGGAAAAAGCCCGGTATGACATGCATCAGAACAAGCTGGACAACGAAGGTTACCGCAAATTCCTGTCTCGTATTCTACCCCCTTTGCTGCCCAGAATAAACAACAGCGACAAGGGTCTCGATTACGGGTCCGGACCTGTTCCAGTATTGTCCCAGATTCTGACTGGTATCGGATATGATACTGCTCACTACGACCCGTTTTATAGACCAGACCCAAGCCTGCTGGAACGTCAGTATGACTTCGTCACATGCACCGAGGTTGTCGAACATTTTCGAGACCCGAAAGCTGAATGGCAGTCACTGATTAAGCTGGTTAAAAAAGAAGGCTGGCTGGCTGTGATGACTCAGTTGACGGACGAAGAGATGAATTTTGGCACTTGGCACTATAAGGATGATGCGACCCACATCTGTTTTTATGCTGATCGTACCTTCAACTGGATTCCCAGGGCGAATCCCAGACCTGCCGAAATCCATGGCAACTCAATTGTGTTACTTCAATGCTGAACCGTGTTTTATCCAGATTAAAAAGACAGCAACCGGCATCAGGTCAGTCACTGGTTTCGAAATACATGTTGACGATAGTAGGCCAGCTCTTCGATGGATTCATAGACATCTTCCAGGGCGGTGTGCCTGTTTTCCTTCTTAAACTTTGGCAGATCGGGAAACCAGCGATATGTCAGCTCCTTGATTGTACTGACGTCAATATTTCTGTAGCTTAAAAAATCATTCAACTCCGGCATATAACGGGACAAGAACCTTCTGTCCTGATGAATAGAGTTGCCGCAAAGCGGAGCCTCACCCTCTTTCACATATTCTTTGATAAATTGAAGCGTCTTTTCCTCAGCTTCTTCAACCGATATTTTCGAACTCAGGACACGTTCAATCAACCCCGAGTTACCATGATGTTCCTTGTTCCAGGTATTCATTTTGTCCAATCTTAACTGATCCTGGAATATAGCGAGTTCCGGACCCACGGATACCAGTTTCAGATCAATATCCGTAATAACGGTCGATATTTCCAGAATTCTGTCTAATTCTGAATTCAATCCCGTCATTTCCAGATCCATCCAGACCAGAAATGCGCCTTTTATCATAAAGAATCCTGAACAGTCTTTTCAATTTTGAATGGCTGTTATGCTAAAAAAAATCGGTGTATCCTTTTTTTTATACCGTATTTACCCCTCTCCATCAACATCAATTCAGGCAGATAAAGGTTGGAACAAGCACATCATCCTGTTTATCGGGACCCCGATCATGGGGTCAAAACAGACCCTACTGAACTCAGGCATCACATAGGGTAAAAACAATCAATCTCCCGCACAGGGGATTTGCCGAATCGGCACCATTAGGGGAGTTCAAGGAATCAGCCTTCTGAGTCTCAATCATTCCCCGCGTGAAAGCAGAAATGGTATTCGGAAACCCGGATTTTCCTGATACACTTGATGCCTGCAATCACCGGGACCGGGCAACAGCCGTCGAATCCTCCATCGGGTCTGGGGTGACACTGATAGAGGAATAGTAACAAACAGTGACTCCGCTGATTGTTATTTCAGCTAAAAAGGGCGATCGTTAGTGTATCCGACAGAAAAACAGGAGCCGCAGTCCGAACATGGATTTTCAGGCAATGACATCTTGAGCATAAGGATCCTCAATTTCCATAAAGCCAGGGCGACATTCAGGTTATTCTGAACAGAACAAAAAAAAACCGGTTCATTACGGGGCACATTGATTAATTAAAATTATCGAACTTACCGCACCAAAGGGTTGATTTTTCAAGAAACGCACGAGCCCATCCATAGCTTCCAGGGTTCATGAATCACCAACCCTTTGATGCTGACTGAGTTCCATTTAATCAAGGTGCCCTACATTTAACTATAAAAAACATATCAAGGGGGCAGATGTTAATTCTATATCTAAAGGCGATTCTGATTGCCGTTGTGGAGGGACTGACTGAATTCATCCCGGTATCCTCAACCGGACATATGATTCTGCTGGGAAATTTCCTTCAATACACCGGTGAAAAAGCAGCCACTTTTGAAATTTTTATTCAAGCCGGGGCTATACTTGCCGTTGTTATCATTTACAAGTCGGTATTCCTGGGACTATTGCCATCGACCGGCACACCCCGGGCATTTCTGAAATCATTGTTCAATGGTGAGTCCCATCCCACAGGACTCCATATTCTGCTGTCCATTGCACCTATTATGGCTGTCGGATTTTTTCTCTACAAGATTATTAAGACTTCTCTTTTCAGTCCCATCGTGGTTTCTTTCGGGTTGATTGCGGGGGGCTTGCTGATGGTTGTTGTCGAGCTCATTCCAATCCGTCCATCTATAGAACGAATCGAAGATATCAGCTACCGGCAGTCATTTTTGATTGGGCTGGGTCAATGCCTGGCAATCTGGCCCGGGATGTCACGGTCCGGATCAACGATGATCACCGGCTTGCTGCTGGGAATCAAACACAAACCAATTGCAGATTTTTCATTTATCATTGCCGTCCCGGTGATGTTCGCCGCCGTTTTTTTTGATATTCTCAAATCCTGGCGATTTCTTGAAATCAGAGACATCGGGTATTTTGGAATCGGCTTTTTTGTCGCTTTTCTGGTAGCCTGGGCATCCATAAAATGGTTTTTAAGAGTCCTGACGCGAATTCGGCTGATCCCCTTTGGCATTTATCGCATTATTCTCGGTTGTATTTCATTGTGGATTTTTCTGACTTAATTAAGCTATATTCTCAGGAAAAACCGTTTTTTTTAGAGATTTATTTCTTGATTTTCCATTATTTGCATCAAATTTGAATGATTTTATTGATAAGATACCGAAATGTCGTGCGTCGCACTCTATATTGACTCATGGGAGTTGTTAACCTTATGTATTATTTAATAGTTTCCTGAATGCTGGATAGCATTTTAATGTTATTGGCCATTTCAAAACTTTATCAAGGGGCTTATCGATGAAACGTTTAATCCTGATAACTTCAATTCTGGTTTTCATTCAGGGCACGATCTGGGCTCAGGAACTTTGTTCCGGGACGGCGTGTATGCCACAAGAGGTGCAGAGTGAATGCACAACGATGCAGAGCAATGGTTGTATCGACTGGAGCAACGGGATTGTCTATGCAACCGGAATGGGCGTCCCCAACCCCGATTTCAAATCACAGGCTCAACGAACTTATTCAGCCTACGAAGCAGCAAAAACGGTGGCCATGCGCAATTTACTGCAAATGGTGGAAGGAATCAATATCTCATCCACAAAAACAGTCAAGGCTGGAATGCTGGAAAATGACACCATAAATACACAAATCAGTGGCAGGATCCGTAACGTTATCGAAGCCGGCAGACCCAAAACCATGTCAGACGGATCCATATGGGTCACCATGAAGATGTATCTTCGTGATATCATGTCGATTCTGGTTAACAATCAGCAGTTTGAACTTCAGGATGAGCCCTCAAGCCAGCCCGCTGTGCCCGCAAAACCGGTGGACCAGGAAGAAAAGAAGACCGGTGTGGCGTATGGCGGAAAGAGCGACACGGTTTATACAGGATTGATTATCGATGCTCGCGGAACCGCCGTTACGCCGGCCATGTCACCCAAAGTCTATAATCAGGAGGGCAAGGAAATTTATGGGTCAGCAGCGGTGGAACGAGATTTTGTTCTTCAACACGGTATCGTCGGCTATATGAAGGACCTGGATAAAGCCATGCAAAATCAACGCGTCCAGGGAAATCCACTTATTATTAAAGCAACCAGCAGTGAAAAAGCAACTGACTTAACCATTACAAACGAAGATGCTGCCCTGTTGGAAGCGTTGGATGCAACCCAATCTTTTTTACGTGAAGCCAGGGTTCTGATCATCATCGGATAAGCGGTTAAAAACTGCCGAGCACACAAATACCGTGTTCATCGGCAAATTCAAACGAGGAACTGACAATGAAGAATAAGCAGAAACGAAACAGGGGCTTGGTTTTTGGTATGATCTTGATACTGGCACTGGTGATTGCAGCCTGCAGTAGTGCCCCCGAGAAAAAACGCAGCCAGACGGGGCTGATGGACACCCCTGCCTTTCATGTCCAGAGAGGGGACGATGCCCTGCTGAAATCCCAGTATGAAGCCGCTCGTTCGGCTTACAAGAAAGCATTGAGCCTCGATGGGAAATACTCTCCGGCTCTCAGTGGACTTGCAGCGGCGACAGCTTATGAGGTTTCACGACCAGGGGTTTCAGACCAGTCAAGACAACAGGTCCTGCAGGAGGCCATTTCCCAGATCGAACAGGCATTGGACAATGCGACAACATCTGTCGATCAATCCAGAGCCCATAGCTTCGCCATGCAGGTCTATCTCGCGCTCCAACTGCCATCGGATAAGTGGTATGAAAATGTAAAAGAGCACTTCGAAAAGGCTCAGGACTTAACTCCGGACGACCCCGCCCCTGTTTTTTTCATGGCCAGGGCGGAAGCAGCGGGACACAACTATAATGAAGCCGCTCAACTCTATCAGAAAGTCCTGGAGGCCGGGGGACAGTATGAAGCCAGAGCCAATAGTGAATTGGAACGGATTCAACGCATTCAACGTGCTCTGCCCGGCAGCAGCTTTGGAAACCGAATCGCCAATGTGGAAAAAATCACACGGGCGGATATTGCCGGACTTTTTATCGCCGAACTGAAACTGGACAGGCTGTATCGCGATCAGCTAGAAAAACAGGGGGGTGGGTATCAGGTTCCCCAGTCTCAGCGCAAGATGAATATGGATCCGTTGGAAAAATATCCAGAGGCGGTCGATATCAGCGGACATCCGCTGGAAGCAGCCATTAAAGAGGTTATGGCTCTGGGAATAAAAGGCTTGAGCCCCGACCCATCGCACAAGTTCTATCCGGATCAGGAATTCAAACGAGCAGAATTTGCCCTATTGATCCAGGATATCCTGATTAAAATTACCCGGGATCCTTCACTGGCAACCCGATTCATTGGGGAACCCTCCCCATTTCCGGATGTCAGCCCGGACGTCTGGTATTATAACGCTGTTCGTACGGTCATTCAGCGGGGACTGATGCAGGTTGACAACAAGGTCACAGGGAGCTTTTCCCCACTGGCACCGGTCAGTGGAGCCGATGCTCTGCTAACGATTCGAAACCTAAAAGAGATCCTTAAAGCCTATATCTAATCATCCATCCTGCAACCGGGTTGGGCGTCATCAAAGCAACCCGCCCGGTGGATGCCAATCGCCCGCCTATTGCCAGCGTCCCTTTTCCTTGATCAGTTCGATCAGCTTCTCAACTGCTTCACTCTCCCTGATGCCGCGTCGAACACGATTCTGCCCAAAATACAGATCAACCTGCCCCTCTCCGCTGCCGACGTAACCGAAATCTGCATCTGCCATCTCACCAGGTCCGTTCACAATACATCCCATCACACCGATTTTGAGCCCTTTTAAATGACCGGTATGCTTTTTAATTTCCGCAGCTGTCTGTTGAATATCAAAGCGTGTTCGACCACAGGAGGGACAGATGATATAATCCGTCGTCATCATGCGAACCCGGGTCGCCTGCAGCAGACACAACAATCGTGTCAGGGGTTCGCTGGCAATCTGCTCTGGAATCAGCAGGAAATCCACAAGACCTTCGCTCAATGCGCCAGCCAGTTGAATCTCCTGGAAGAGGTTGTTTTCGGACGACCCATCGGGAGCCATCAAACCGATTGGCAGGCCCGCTTTATGACCCGGTAATTCACGATAGATAGCTCGCAGGCTGCGAAGGGAAGTACCGGTCTGAACCAGCACCCCGGCGTTTTTTTCACTGCTATCCGGAATGGCTTTTTCGATACAATCCTCAGTCAGAACAAACAACGGCTTTGGGCACCCGTTCAGAAAAACAGCGTCTGCCGACACCTGATAGGAGAAGTCAGGCTCAAAGGGGAACTCGCTGGCCGGCAGCACCGTTTCTGCAAGTTGTCCGACCTTCAGTCCGGATTGAGCCCCCAGAGTCAGACCTCCCAGAGTGAAACCCCGGTTTTCGATACGATGATCATCCAGACGTCTCTTCCAGGATCGATCTTCCGTTTCAGGCACTATCCCCGAATTGACCACAGCATCGACGAGTAACCTGGCGAAACCAATTTCGTTTGCGCCGGGTTCCGTCAACGAAACGCGGATGGTATCTCCAATTCCATCTGCCAGCAGCACGCCGATTCCCACAAGACTTTTAATGCGACCCATCAATTCATTGCCGGCCTCTGTGACCCCGAGATGAAGCGCGACCGGATTTCCACCGGTCTGCTCTTCAAGGAGCAGGCGATAGGCTTTCTGTACAATAATGGGATTGGATGATTTGAGTGATACCACCAGTTGGTCAAAGCCCTGATCTTCAAAAAGATCTACCATTTCTAGAGCTGACGCGACCATCCCCTGGGGGGAGTCTCCATAGCGCTCAATCATGCGGGTGGAAAGGGAACCCTGATTTACTCCGATCCGGAGCGCTCGAAGGTATTTTTTTAGATTCGCAACAAGAGGACCGATCGCTTCCCTTAACTTCTCATGGCCGTCATCAAAACTGAGGCCTGTCTCTTTCCCCCCTGTGCTTTTCGGGCGGTCTGAATAGTTCCCCGGATTGATTCTGACCTTTTCAAAAAACTCACAGGCGTCAACCGCCAACCGTGGAGAAAAATGAACATCAGCAATCAAAGGTCTGGCGATACCTTCTTCTCTCATCAAGCGACGAATTTCAGGCATGGCTGCCAGATCCTTCATGGTAGGTACGGTCAAACGAATCATCTCACACCCGGCCCGATCCAATGCCTGGATCTCATTCAGGCACCCTTCGACATCGTGTGTCGGGGTTGAAAGCATTGACTGGATGCGGATCGGTAATCCACCTCCCAGACAGAGGTCCCCGATTTTAACAACCCGTGAGGGTTGCCTTCTGTATCCCAGCTGGTATTTGATCGATTCCATGTCGGTTTCCTGGAATACAGAGAAGGATTCTGAAGAAAGCTGAAGCTTGATTCCCGAATAAGGGATGGGAGCGAACCTGAATGTATCGATATCCAGCCGGAGTAATCAGCAGTATCTCAGTCGAATATCGTCTTGAACGGAAATGTGTCTTTAGGTGCGGACGATTTTTTGAATAGGGGTCGCTTATTCGTATTCCATGTCATCGATGTACTCAGTCTGTTTTTCCTTTTCCGATATTTTGGGTTCGATCAACCCCTTTAACAGCTCATACTGAGCCAAAGCAATCGGTTTTCCACCATCGGAGGTTGAAACCAGTCGGCTTGTCTTACCGGCATACAGATCTTTTGCCCGACTGGTCATCACCCTGACCTTTTCGAAAAGACTAATGTCTGTTTCCAGACTGTGCTCTTCAACCAGATCCAGGTAGTCATACAACTCTTCAAAACTATTTTTGGGTTCAACCATATAATCAATCCTATTTAACGTCTTTGTGGATCATGAGCCGGGTATGCACTTTGCTCTTACCCGGACCCTGTCTTAAATGTCTGAAGCTTTATTGTATTCCCTTCAAATAAATTTAGCAACCGGCTACAGAAGCTTTAAAAGCTGTTCAGCCCTTACTTTGTGGGGACTTTGGGGATAGTCTTTCAGCAGAATTTCCAGTGTGTCCCGGGCCTTGTTTTTCTGGTCTGTCTGCAGATACAACTCCGCCATCTCCATCAAAACGATATCGCCCATTTTCTCAGATTGAGCGGATTGCAGCACTTCAATGGCTTGAGAGGGTTTTTTCTGGTCCCACAGCACATTGGAAAGATAAATACTGGCGAGGACATATAGTTCGGAATCTCTTTCCAAAGATGCACGCACAGTCTCAAAATCTTTCTCTGCTTCAGCGTATTTCAGCTGCGAATTATACAATCCGCCCCGATACAGAAGCGCCAGAATAAATTGCCGGGTATCCGGATGGGAATCGATAAACCGGTTGAGAAGCGGTAGTGCCTGCTCCATCTGCTGGGTTTCCGTAAGTCCCCGGTTATGGATGATTTTCTCAATCGCAAACAGCTCTTCGTTTCGAATATTGTCCAAATACTGGACATATCTGAACGCACCGTAGGCCGAGGAGAGGATCACGGCAAGTGCGATTGCCAGCGCAATAAACAGTTTACGACGGACATAAATATAGTTGGCCGCATGAAACAGAAAATCATCCAGCCGGTCCTGCTTCAACTCCTCATCCGGAGCGGGCTGATTTTCTGCTGTTTCGGCGATCACCTGAGATGGTTTTACCGCTCTATCTTTCTTTTTTTCTGATTTAGTGGATTTTTTCCTAGAAGTGGCCAAATTGTTTCCAGTGTTAAATTATTTGAAAAGCTAAGTTTAGTAATGGAGCACGACGGAGCACACATCCGGCTTGAATATGCAAATGGATGCGAAATCCGCAGATTATTTTTCCAGTTTTCAGATAAACTTGATATTTATCATAATCCGGGCAACTGCAAAAGCCCGGATTGATCCCTTTTAAAGATTGGGATCAACATTTTGCTACGAATCCATAATACACAGCAAATCATCACCTATTCGCACAACACCCCCCATCTGCTGACAGCTACCGCCGGATGTCCGGAAGCAGCTAACAGCACCTGCCGGTTGCGTTGACCGCAGAAGATACTACCCATCAATGCTCGACCCGGATCATCCTCACCGGCTTAGTGACAAAGGAGAGCCCATTCAGCTTTTGAATCGCCAATTGCATCCGTTTCTCATTGGCCATTTCTGTAAACAGGATCAGATTTTTTTGTGTCGGCAGATCATTTGAGACCGGTTTTTGTCCCATCGATCTAATATCAATATCTGCTTCACTGAGAATCCGAATGATGCTGTTGATGGATTTTTCGGTGTTATTCAGCATGATCCTTAGATAGTATTCTGATTCCGTATCGTCAATCGGCAAAATGTCCTTCTTTGTCAGACATTCTGCTTCAATATTGAGTGGTGGTACCGGATTGTCAATTCCGGCATTAATCAGTCGTGCTGTCTCAATGATATCAGAAACCACTGCTGATGCAGTCGGATGAGATCCGGCACCTGCACCATAGCTGAGCGTTTCCCCGACAAAATTCCCCCAGACAGAAACAGCATTAAATGCCCCAGTCACAGAAGCCAGCATATTATCCTTGCTGACCAAAGCAGGACAAACCCGACCCTCATAGCCCTTTTCTGTTCTCAGACCGCGCCCCAGCAGTTTAATAACATATCCGGATTCAGCAGCAATCGCAATATCAACCGGGTCAATTCCTGTAATGCCTTCAATATATAACTGACTGTATTCAAACAATGTATTGAATGACACGGCCATCAATAAAATGACCTTGTGGGCGGCATCAATACCTTCAATGTCAAATGTTGGATCAGCCTCGGCATAGCCTCTCTCCTGAGCATCTTTCAGTGCATTGTGAAAATTAATACCGTCTCTGCTCATGGCAGAAAGAATATAATTCGCAGTGCCGTTAACAATACCGGAAAACTTGTCAATTCGATCGCCGGAAAATCCCTGCTTTATACTGCGGATGATTGGAATGCCGCCTGCCACACTGGCCTCAAATCCCAAGGTACCCTTTGATTTGTATGCAGCATGAAAGATTTCTTCCAGATACTCAGCCAACAATGCCTTATTGGCTGTAACCACAGATTTTCCTGCTTGGAGCGATTCCAGAACAATTCGTTTTGCAATGGTTTTTCCACCGATTAGTTCCACAACAATGTCGATTTCCGGATCCTGCAGGATATCATCCACCGAATCCAGAACCCGGGTTTGGGAAAAGTCAAGCCCAAGATTATCGTACCGATCAATGGTTGCAACTTTCGTAATGATAATATTCCTGCCAATCCGGTTTCTAATCAACGCTGCGTTTTCCGATAGAAGTCTGAAAACACCTGACCCTACAGTACCCAAGCCACACAATCCAACCTTTATTGCATCTTCCATCTTCTTTCCTTAATCGTTTGTGAAAAAACTGTAAAAAAATTCGTGCTATGGCTCATTTCAAGCTTGACAACTGTTGTTCCGACTGTTTTCAGAATCATTTATTCGATATAAATCTTGGCATTCACATATTTTTGCAGCAAACTCTTAAATCCGTCCCTGATTAATTTATCCTTCTCTTCAGGATAGATATAAAAATAGTCGATAATCTGATTCCCAATGGTTGTGATCGTCACCTGCTGGGGCATTATCCCAATCGCCTCAAAGGAACGAATAATCTTATAGTAACAAAAAGGCGCATCAAAAAGTGAAATTTTAACCGCAACAAAATCGGTTTTGACTCGTGTAAAGCGATCCGTTTCCACCTCGTGGACCCGATACCCTTTCTCGGGTTCATGGAAATATTGCAGCTGAATATGGGACTCAACCTGTTTACTGACTGGCGGTGGATTCAATGGTGGAATAATCAGGTTTTCGATCAGCGATTCCATTTCAATATTAGAAAGGGCATCTTCCCCTTCCTGCTGGGAAACATTGAAAAAACCGACCCAACCTTCTCGCTGGTCCGCATAAATCACCTTGTTGATTTTGCCATTTTCAATGTTCACGCCCCGCCAGCTGAGCGCATACGCAAATTTCGCCTGCACTTTCAAATCCCCGATACTATAAAAAAGGATTGTATCATATTCACCAGGCTCCCCTTTGTTGTATGAGAATCGGAGATTCTGGTGCTGTCTACCTTCGAATTGCTGCAACTGAGAAGCGATAACGCCGACCTCGGAACTGAGGAGATACCGGTTGGGAACAGCTGTAAAAAACCAGTTCCATTGTGAACTCAAAGGCTTGACCAGATCAAAAATATAGTTTTCGGGAATGGCCTTTTTAATAATCTGGATAAATCGAAAACTATATTTATCCAACGTCTTGTGATCCAGTTCCGCCAGCTTGAGATATACCAGCGCGTTTTCGAGCTCTTCACGGTGTTTTTCGACATTTTGTGCAGCATGGTCTGATAGTTTTTTAAGGGGTATCAATATGATATCTTCCAGACTTTTGTTGCAGCATTGCCGCAACAGCAGCTTTAACAGCACCGATATTCTGACCTCGGAGACCATCCGATTGAGGTAGTTATTGATAATCTCATTCAGCGATCCAGGGAGGTGTTCTCTCTTGAACTCACTTAATATACTGATCGTTTTCTCAAAAAACTTTTCCAGGTGTGCCGTCTTATGACGCATCTCCCAATTAACGCTTTTAAAATCACTGATATTTATCAGGTAGAGCAGCAGCACCTTACCCGGGTCCCGATGCGCCAATTCAAAGAACTTCAGAATCCCCAGATCCAGATAGGTAGACAAGTGGCTGAAGCGAACCACCGATTGATGATTGGCGACGAGCAAGCGAATCAGATCCAGTGTCCCTGAATCCTCTGCCCAGCCTAATCTCAGCAGCATTCGGGTGGATAATATCGGTCCCAGTTCTTCATGATTCCGGTAGGGATTGATCTTGCCCAGATCATGAAAAAATACGGACCACTTCAAAGCAAAAATGTCCTCTTCACTGATGAAGCGCCACAATTCCGGTTCATTCTTCTGGATATTATCGATTTCTTCTTCAACCTGTTCCAAAGCCTTCAAAGAGTGAATACACAAGGGATATTCATGGATTTCCGTATTCCTGAGTAAAAATCTCATTTGATTGACTTCCGGAAGAAAGAGACCGAGCAATGTCCTGATATTTCCTTCCCGTGTCAAGGGCGATGAGATGTCCAGCAATTGACGGATTGCCGCCGAACTGTTTTCCGTCACAAACAGCTTGAAGATGAAATCCCGAATGCGGTTAGAACTGTCGGGTCTCACAGACTCATAGAGATCCGGGATGAGTGAGGACAATGTCTCGACCAGACTCGCACTGAGCTGATTACCTGTTTTACCGATATAATTAAACAATTCCAGGAGGTTGGGTAGATAGAGAAAAAAATCTTCCAGCGGACCTTTATTACCTGCGTTTGATCCATTACCCGGCGAAATGTTTTTTTGGGATGTCGAGTCTGAGGATTGGGATTGAAAATGGGTTATCTGGTTCGTCCCCAAATGCTTGAATAAAACAAAACCAGACAGTTTTTCAGCAATCGTTCGATCCAGAATATTGGCCACAATGGATTGGGCCAGTCGGGCAACTGTTTGAATGGAATGCAGACGAAATCGATCCAGGGCGTCAACGGTTGTAAATCGATTCTTCAGCTTTAAATAAGCCATACACGATTGATCGTCCAGATAGTTGCTTTCTTTGCTGTGACGGATGGCCAGACTCTCAAAGCCTATTGTCTTAAGATTACTCGCATACAGATCGTATAACCCGATAAAATTCCGCAGATCAAAATACAATTCCAGGGCTTGATTCAGTCGGATTTCATCCAACCTGGAAATCCAGTCATTCCTCTTTAGAAAGTTAAAGATATCAGCCGAATTTCCGCTTTCGTGATTGACGACAATGAGGACCATCCAGAGAGCGAACTGAATATGCCGCACGCCACCATACCCTTCTTTAATATAGAAAATATCATTACTCACCGGCTTAAGATCATTCAGATGTCGCTGGAGATATCGGATCATCTTCTCCTGTGGACAGATTTTCAGGATCTGGTTTTTCAACTGTTCCAGATTTGCCTGTTTCCCGAAGATCACGCGGCCTTCCAGGATGGAGGGGACGGTATGCAGAGCTGCCGTTTGGCTGAAACGGGAAAGATCCTCATTGAGTTCAAAATATTGAGATGCAATATCCAGATCAAGGGTTTGAAACAGACCCTCCATGCGTTTTATCAGCTCGCGGATCGTTTGAAACTCAAGTTTTGAGATCAAATCAAGATCCAGGCAATAACCCAGATCAACATCCGAAGTGAACGTCAGCTCTCCTCTTCCATATCCACCTCTAGCAAAAATAGCCAATCCATCCAGTATGTTATCTTCGATGGATCTGATTGAGGATATCAGGGGAATAATCTCATTCAGCGTCTCCAATTCCATTTCATACTCTTCCAGCTCCCGTGCGATATCATTCAAGCTGTTTTTATAGTAGGCACGCTCCGCCACATCCATATGGACTGGCTCTCCCGTCCCTTCATTCAGAAAATCGGCTAGTTCCTGGTGTCTCTTTTTCTTCGCAGGGATGTTATTCCTCAGAAAAACCAGCTTTTTATCGCTCTCTTTAAGCAACGCTCGCATTAAAATTTCTTCTTCCGAAAACACAAATCGCCAGGTAAATATAATCCATGCGTCCATCCAGTCGGTATGGTCCTTGACAATCTCACATGCGTTTTCACTGGTCAGCGTTATCCTGGCGATTTTTTGACGATACTGCGAATACTCTGCAGAAAAAAATGCCCCATAGAGTGTTTCTCTCTCTTCCAGGGATTGTTCGCGCGGATTATTGGGAAACGCTTTAAACCGGTCTTCCAGATAACTGAGATAACCGGATGCAGGGTTCGCATTGTTCATTGAGGAATTCATTTTGGTTATGAAACAGATGGTATGGCAATACTGGGACAGCATCCCATCAGTGCGGCTATCAATCGAAAAGCATCCAACCAGGAAAAGGGCAAGGAGGTTCAAGATTATCGAAGCACGTTTTTAAGCCATTGTAATATATTACAAAAATATTTGCACGCCAAATGTGAAAAAAATCCCTATAATCTTTAATGGGGATCAGCCATCACCCGGCAAAACCAGAAGCATTCAGGATATAAATCAAAGAACATTAGAAAACCCGTTTCTTTGTTGATAACTACCCGATATTCTGTTTATTTCTTATCCTATAAAATACAGCTTGAAATTTGAATCAAAATATCGACGGAATGCAGCTGATCAAAGCGAACAACCAGACTACTCAAGGTAACAGATGGAAAACGAAAAAACGCTGATTCTTTCCGGTATGGGTTTGAACTGCGAAAAAGAGACCGCATATGCTTGCAGCCAATCAGGAGCAGCCCAGGTTGACATAGTCCATACACTGCGATTTTTGAATGGTGAGATCCATCTGAGCGACTATCATTTCTTGATATTTATCGGTGGTTTTCTGGATGGAGACTATCTCGGTTCTGCTCGTGTGGGAGTAAATCGTTTCAAATTCTGCCCCCCTGAAAAAATGGATCTTCAATCAGAGCTGAATCGGTTTGTAAATGACGGAAAACTCATCCTGGGGATCTGCAACGGTTTTCAGCTACTGGTTAAGCTTGGCCTGTTACCCGAAGAAAAAAAGGCATTTCAACAACAAACGATGTCATTGACCCAGAATCAGAAAGGTATTTTCGAAAACCGCTGGGTTCATCTCGCAATCAACCCGAATAACAACAACATTTTTACCAAGGGTATTGAAAAAATGTACCTGCCGGTTCGACATGGAGAAGGGCGGATTGTCGTCACCGATAAGGATACCCGGGAAATGATTCTTTCAGACAACCTGATCGCAATGTCCTATGCTGACAGCGAGGGCAGACCCACAGACAGATATCCGGACAATCCAAACGGATCATGGCAGAATATTGCCGCTCTGAGTAACCAGAAAGGCAATATCCTCGGTCTGATGCCCCACCCGGAGGCTTACAACCATTATACCAATCATCCGCACTGGACACGTCTCTGCTTTTCCGATGAAGACGGAGAAGGGCTGCAGATTTTTAAGAACGCTTATACATATCTCGCAGGACTCAATTGAAGATGGCTGACCTATGATTTATCTCGATAACGCCGCAACAACGCGTCCCCACCCACAAGTTCTGGAAACGGTACAGCATTGCCTCAGCGAAGATTTTGGCAATCCTTCCAGCCCTTACATGATCGGGACAAAGGCCCGCCAGCTAATCGACGTTGCCAGAAAACGTCTGGCCACTGCCTTTAACGTCCCCCAGATCGGCATTATATTCTGCAGCAGCGGCACCGAAAGCGATAATCTTGCCCTGAAAGGTTTGCTCGGCGGTCACCAGCGACATTCCGGCAGAATGATCACCACCCGCCTGGAGCATTCGGCCGTGATTAAAGCATCAGAATGGCTGTCACGACAAGGGATCCCGGTGGATTTTGTGCAAATTAACCAGCTAACCGGGCAGGTTGATCTCAACCACCTGGAAGAGCTGATGCAGCCTGATACACGACTCGTTTCAATTCAACATGTCAACAGTGAAACCGGAATCATACAGGATCTGGCGGCCATATCAAGAACCGTTAAAAGTCGAAACCCAACGACGATCATTCACACCGACGGCGTCCAGGCCTTCTCTAAATTTCCTGTGGACATGCAAAAACTCGGGGTCGATCTTTATTCTATCAGCGGCCACAAGTTTCATGCGATCAAGGGGGCGGGAGCGCTGGTCATGAGTCGCAAAATCCCTCTGGAAGCCATTCTTCATGGGGGTGGGCAGGAGTTTGACCTGCGTTCCGGCACGGAAAATGTCGCGGCAATCGCGGGGTTAGGACTGGCAGCGGATTTGGCCACATCTGCGATGGAGAAAAACCATGAGACAGTGGCAACATTTGCCCATGCTTTTAAAAGCCGTCTCCAACAGCGATTTCCAAGCATACGGTTTATCGAGGCTCCCGCAGCCCTACCCCATATTATCAGTCTTTCGATACCAGGTATCCCGGGTGAGGTTCTTCTGAATCATCTCGCAGATAGAGAGATTTATGTCGCAACCGGAAGCGCCTGCAATGCCGGGTCGAAAAATCTGTCGCCTGTTTTACAGACGATGGGTTTCTCGCCTCAGCGAATCCGTGAAACGATCCGTATATCCCTTGCTGCTTCTGAGGTTCCAGATGATCTGGAAGGCTTTCTGAACCATTTCAGCGAAGTTGTTGAAGCACTGAGTCAAATTGTCTAATGCAGGCCGGGAAAGGATGAATCAGTCTGGTGCAGGAGTGCATCAGGTCAGTGTGTAGACTGGAATCCATCTCCAAATAGAATCACCCAGAATGGGGTACTTTCAGCATCAAATTCAATGGCCAGTGAGGCCGCTTCTGTTTCGAGGAAGGCATCCGGTCCAATCTGTGGCAATCCCAGCTGAAAGGTTTGATCCCCGGGCAAGATATTCGCGATCAACCGCCCGGCAATAATATTAACAATCTCTCCAAGTACATCCGCAATAATCGCTTCGGTCACTTCCTGCTCATCAAGACTGTACATATTTTGAGCAAATACCATTGCAAGTGATTTTGGCAGGACCAGTCTTATTTCCCCTGGAAAGGGGGCATTAACGAGGATCTCCACACGCAAGCGGACGAGATGTTCGTCATAGGGGGTGATTCTATCTCCCCGTATCACCTCCATAAAAGCCATCGTCTCTATTGTTTCCCTGACCGCCTCATCGAGTATCTGTTCAACATTCATTGTAATCAATAGGTAATTGTTATAGTTGCTGCATCATTCGACTAAAATCCAAAACCATCATCAGCCTGGATATCCAAAATCTCGTGGATCACCGGCATCAACTTGGCCGGTGCGACCGGTTTGCTCAATACATGAGATGCCCCCAGCTTGAGCAGTTCGTCCCGATTTGCCGGACTGTCAACGCTGGTAATCACGACAACTGGAATCAGCGTCAGTTTCGGGCTTGATTTCATCCAGCGCAGCAAGGTTGCGCCATCCATCACCGGCATATTCAGATCGATCAGCGCCAGATCCACCGGTGTCGCTTTCATTTTGGCCAAAGCCTCTTTTCCATTGCCGGCCTCCAGATACTCCGTCTCATCCTGACCTGATAACACGGTTTGCAGACAGCGTTTCACAAACATTCTCGATGTCGATGAGTCATCGACGATCATGATTTTTTTCATGGTACCCCTTATATTTCCTTACTATGAACCCTGCGATATAGTAACCCTTCCTGATTCAACATTAACATCCACTGTGCGGCTGATATGCCCTCCTGTCTCTTCTGCAACGACAGCCAGGTTGTAGGACCATAGAATCTTTTTTATAGCCAGAATATTGCGTTTCCCAATATTGAACCGCTCGTTGGGATCCATCACCTGGGCGCCACCAATGAGTTTGATGATCAAGCCCTGTCCCTTGGGATGACTGCCCAGTTTCGACATTTCACGCAGCAGATAGGGAATACCGGTATCGGCAAAATATCCGGGTTGCATTTTCGCTTTTTCCGGGTTGATAGTAGAATCTGGAAGAGCCACATGGATAAGTCCAACGGCTCGTGATTTCGGATCCAGAACAACAATAGCAACGCAGGATCCCAATCCGAAGGTCTTTATAACTTCACCTTTCATTTTGGAAACAGCAAGTTCACCGATGCCTACATTTATCTGACTCATTGATCCATACCTAATCGACTTTTTGCTCTAAAGATTTTAAGATCGCCGGTACTATTGCATCGATTGGCAGCATTTTTTCAACTGCTCCAATTTCGTATGCTACTTTAGGCATTCCAAAAACGACAGATGTTTTCTCGTCCTGAGCGAAGGTCCTTGCCCCGGCTTTTCGCATTGCAAGCAGACCCTTGGCGCCATCCCCGCCCATTCCAGTCAACATGACCCCGACGGCATTGTCTCCCACCTGTTCGGCCACGGAATTCATCAATACTTCAACCGAAGGGCAGTGACCATTCACCCGTTCCCCGTCAAAGATCTTTGTCAAATAGACACCCCCCGACCGGTAGATCTTCATCTGCTTCCCGCCGGGTGCAATCACAACCCTGCCTGGCAAGATACGGTCGCCGTTTTCAGCCTCTTTCACCTGCATGGCAGACTGATGGTCCAGACTTTCAGCAAAAGCCTGGATAAACCCGGGTGGCATATGTTGAACAATAGCCACCCCCGGTGTGGATGCGGGAAACATTTTTATCATGGTTCGAATTGCTTCCGTGCCACCGGTTGAAGCCCCAATCGCAATGACTTTATCGGTTCCTCCCGAGAGAACACGGCTTTCAGGATGGCTTCTGGGAAGCGGCTGTTGACGGCTGCGCCAATGCGACACATCAGCGGTTGAAGCAATTTTCACCTTTTCCCGTAAATCGGCCATCATGGCATTCAATCCCCGAGACACCCCTGTGCTCGGCTTTGTCACAAAATCGATAGCACCAGCCTCCAGGGCATTCATTGTGATTTTTTTGCCCCGTTCGGTCAACGCGCTGACCATAATGACCGGTATCGGATACTGGGGCATCAGCTTGCGCAGAAAAGCGACACCATCCATGCGCGGCATCTCCACATCGAGTGTCAGCACATCCGGCTCCAATTCCAGAATTTTATCCCTTGCAATATACGGATCCGATGCGGTTCCAACGACCGTTATCATAGGATCCTTGCCGAGTCCTGATTCCAGAATGCTTCTTACCAGAGCCGAATCATCGATTATCAGTACTTTGATCTTTTTACTGCCTTGTTCAAGCATGGTTCAACCAATCTCTCTTTACACATTCTTTGATGGATGTTTCCTGTCATTACCCTTCACGCTGGTAGATGGACGGTGCGATATACCGGTAGGGACAGCTGGTTCTGCCCAGCGTCTCAGCATTTCCGATAAAAAGATAGCCGCCGGGAAGAGTGAATTCGTACATCTTTCTGACCAATTCATCCCTTGTTTTATGATCGAAATAGATCATCACGTTCCGACAGAAAATGATATGAAAGGGCTTTTTGAATGGAAATGTTTCATTCATCAGATTGAATCGACGGAAAAGAACCTCCTTTCTTAAACTCTCCTTAACCTCATATTCGTCAGTTTCTGCCTTTTCAAAATAGGTGAGTTTGTACTTGGCAGGCACCTGCTCCAGCCGTTCGCTTGAATACCTGCCTTTTACAGCAATACCCAGGGCCTTGTTGGAAATATCCGTTGCCAGAACCCCAGCCGACCACTGATTGTGTTGAGCACCCAGATACTCCTTGATCAGCATGGCCAGTACGTATGGCTCTTCACCACTGGAAGCAGCTGCGCACCAGACTCTCAAGTCTTTGTCATTTTTTTTCAGCTGATGATTCACTACTCTTGGTAGCACTGTGCTCATCAGATAGTCAAAATGGGCGCTCTCGCGAAAAAAGAACGTATGATTGGTGGAAACGGCATCAATGAGTTCACTGATGCCATGCCCCGTTTTATCTTGTTGAATGGCCTGATAGTATGCTTCAAATGAGGGATACCCTTTCTGTCGCAGTATATTTTGGAGACGGTTGACAAGCAGCGCCCGTTTGACTTCAGTCAGATTGATGCCAAAATTATCATATATAAACGACCGAAAAAGTTGAAACTCCTGGTCTGAAATGGAAATCAGTCCTTTCCCACTGCCTGTATGACCAGATATTTCCGAGCTCATCTTTTATATGCTGCGTTGCTGATTTAAATTAAGAACGTTTTCCAAATCCAACAGGATCTTCACCTTCTTTCCCACTTTCCCCATTCCCATGATATTGTTGCCTTCAATCCCTGAATGTCCTGCTGGCGGCCGATCAATTCTATCTTCAGGAATGTCAACAACTTCATTAACCGTATCGACAATCAAACCCACAGCAATTTCATCCACATCGACAACGATAATACACGTCCTTTCATCATATTCTCTTTTTTCCAGCTTGAATCGCATTCTCACATCCATCACCGGAATCACTTTTCCACGCAGATTGATTACGCCCTTGATATAAGGTGGGGTGTCCGGGACTTCGGTCACCTTTTGCATCACGATAATTTCGGTAACATACTTGATTTCAATCCCATAGTCCTCTTTACCAATCCGAAAAGACAAGAACCGGTCTTTTTGCGTATCTTCTTCCATCTCGTCGAACTGATCATCCTCAATTTCTCTGTTCATTTCAGATTTGACCTTTTCGGTTTTAGCTTCCTGATTTGACACTGGTTCCTTTGACTGAACCACGATTGGTTGTTTTTCCTGAACGGTCGGTTCGCGCTCGTCCAATTCCAGCTTTATCCCTGGCTTTGCCATGGGGCTTTCTCCTCCAGACAAATCCGGACCCTCTGCTGTCTGCTCTAGCTCAATGGCAGGCGTAACCTCAGCCATCTTCTCATTCATGATTGTTTTTGGGGGTTTATTTTGTTCCGGTTTTTTTCCTTTATGGTTTGCCGCTGACTGCGGTTTGGATCCCCTGGGGGTTGCTTTCATCTTCGCTTTCTTTGGCTTCTTCTTTTCAGCAGTCGCTCCCCGTTTCTCGACACCATTGAGAGCATCCATAGTATCCAGGGCTTTACGAGTTCCCCGGCGATGTTTGTTCAACTGTTTTTTCGAAGGTAATCCCATAACTCTACCGTAATTGTATTATTGCTTCTGCAATGGTTTCGATCTCATTGATGGCTTTTATTGCTTGTTCATAGAGCTTCTGGTTCGTTCTGACAGAATCGGCATATTCAAAAAGATTGCTGCCACCCCTGGAGAAATTTTCAAAAACGGATCCAAAAGAGAACGTTGCATCCAGACAGTGAATGGTGTCCGGCAATATGTGCTGAAAATACTCGATCACATGTTGTCGATTGACCAGCGGATGGGTGAAAGATGGGACAATATAAAAATAGTCCCGGCTTTCCGGATCCAATGCCATAATTCGGTTGATGATAGGCAGCAGATTATCCTCGAAGGCCTCTTCATCATTGGTGGATGTTCTCATGGGAATCAGCACCAGATCTGCAACTGCGCATGCAAACTGAGTATGGAATTTACCGATGCTCTCCCCGGGAACATCCAGAACCAGCAATTCGTTCTCCGTCTCAAGCGCTTCCAGTTCCTTCAGGATGACACTCCGATCTGTGCTGGAAATGTGTGCAAAACCGACATCGGTAGATGGTTTCTGATTTTCCACCCTCCGCTGCCACCATTTATAGAGGGTTTTCTGGGGATCCATTTCAACAATGGATATCGATCCAAAAGCAGCTCTGATCTTCTTTGAAAATGCAATATTCTGTGCCAGTGTGCTTTTCCCTGTTCCACCCTTCGTTTGAACAAAAGCAATAATCATAACATTCGCAAGTTATGCAATTTCCTTCCTTAAATCCGCCACGTCAAGGATCAAACTCACTTCACCATTGCTCAGAATCGAACACCCGGAAATACCGGGGATTTTCCCAAGGTACTCCGATAAACCCTTGATAACGGTCTGATACTGCCCCAGAAGCTCGTCCACCATGAGCCCAAAAACGTCATCCTGATGCTCCAGTACAATTAAGATCGCATCTTCGAGTTTTGTATGCTGGGGTTCAATATTGTGAAGCTTATGAAGCCGGTAGACGGGCACCAGTTGTTCCCGGATCATCACCACTTCCCGGTTTTGCACGATCGTAATGTTCTCCGGCTGGACCTGGATCGATTCTCGAATTGAGAGCAGCGGAGCTGTATAAACTGACTTGCCAACACGAAGCAACATGCCGTCGATAATAGCCAGTGTCAATGGAATCCGCAAACCCAACGTACTGCCGCGACCCGGGCTGCTTCTGATATCGACATGCCCCTTTACTTTTTCGATATTCCGCTTGACGACATCCATACCCACACCCCGTCCTGAAACAGAAGTTATCTTGTCAGCAGTTGAGAATCCAGGCTCGAAGATCAGTTTATATACCTTTTCATCAGGCCAGTCCTTGGCTTCCTCCTCCATGACCAGCTTTCGTTCGATCCCTTTGGCAAGGATTTTCTCCCGGTTCAAACCCCTGCCGTCATCAATAATATTGATCCAGACCTCGTTGCCTTCATATTTCGCTTCGATGATCAGTTTGCCAACCTTCGATTTCCCTGCTGCTGCGCGTTCATCCGGGGGTTCGATGCCATGGTCGATGGAATTTCGAACAAGATGGACCAGCGGATCCGAGATTTGCTCAACAACCGTTTTGTCCAGCTCAGTATCTTCACCTCTGGTTTCGAAATGCACTTGTTTGCCAGACTTTTTGGAAAGATCCCGCACGAGACGCACCATTTTTCGAAAGGTCCCTGCCAGTGGTATCATCCGGATAGACATGGCCACATCCTGCAGTTCTGTGATCAGGTTATTCAACTGATGGGAAGAGCGCCCGGATTTATCGACATCCTGCTGAACGTTGCTGGTAATCATCTGGCTGACAATCATCAACTCCCCTACAAGATTAATGACCTTATCCACTTTGGTGAGGTTAACACGAATATCTGTCTGCAGCTGTTTGGAAACCGACGATTTCTCTTCTCCTGATTTAGCTGGAATATCCACGACCGGGGCCCGGTCAAGCGGTTGTGCCCCGACCACTCTTTTTTCTGATAGTTCAATCGGTGAAACTTTTTTATCCGCCAGGGAAACACCAACAATTTCGTCCATCATCGACAAGTACTGCTGATAGTCCTCAATAACAGGACTCCCTTTCTGGCCAATCTGTTGAACAGTAACGCGAATCACATCCAGCACCTTGACAAGCACCGTCACGTTTTCTTCGGTGGTGGGGATTTCCTTATTCTTCATACCGTCAAAAACGGTTTCCACCCGGTGACTGACCAACTCCAGGTGCTTAAAATTCATAAAACCGCAGTTTCCCTTAAAACTGTGAATCAACCGATAGGCATTGTCTAGAAGCTGTTGATCAAACCCAAACTTTTCAAGGATCAGAAGGACCTCCTCTGTTTTTTCAAATCCGCTTTCCGCCTCCTGAACAAACTGGCTAATCATCTCATCAGTGATGGGGATTTCCATCTCATCGTCGGTTTCCAGCACCATCTCGGCAGTCCCGCTTTCCGAAAGCGCATCGCCGATAGGCACTTTCCCGGGTTTTTGTGGAGAGGCAGCGCGACCAGAAATCAGATCATCCATAACCTGACACAGGGTCTCATTTCCCGCCTCAAAGCCCTCGTCAGTCTGGGCTTGATAGACCTGCTCCAGAATTCTGACCATCTGGTCACAAACCGACACCATAATATCAAGATGTTCCGAGCCAAATACAAGCTTTCCCTTACGAAATAGATCCAGCAGTGTTTCAGCGGAATGAGTAATTTTCTGGATATTATTCAGATTGAGGAATCCGGCACCCCCTTTGATGGAATGAAAGCAGCGAAAAATCTTGTTTATTTTCTCTTCATCATAATCCGATTCCAATTCAACCAGAATGGGTTCAATATCCTCCAGCATCTCTTTAGAATCCACGACAAATTCCTGAAGAATATCCTTCATATCTTCAGTGCCACCGCCTTGTTCAGACATTTTTTCCTGATATAGTATGAAATTTGCGAAAAGTATGGGCTGCGCCACGATTCACCGGTGAACCACATCGCTGCTATATGTCGGTAACAGTAATCAGTTCCTATCCAAGATTCAAGACCACACTCAATTGTGTTCAGCGAAAATGGTGAAAATCAGATTAGCCGGCTTGTCAATCCCACCCTTTGACCAAGTTTAACTTTTTTGGGAAAAGAAACCCTTTTTAACGATCAGCACCAACAAACCTTCAAAAAGACGCGGTCATCCGCGGTTCAATTTTTTTAGGGGGGAATGGTCATGACCATTCCCCCCTAAAAAAACACAGACCGCCCCCTCAAAAAGCCAATATATCCTGTTCAATCACAAACAGGCCTGACCGTCTCTTAATCAAAATATTGAATAAAACCAGCAAGTCAATTGGAAAGCCCCTCTTGGGTGCATGAGCACCCATTATTCCATATTTCAATGCAATAATAAAGACTGTTTTACACCGAGCATAAAAATTAGCCTGATTTTCAGTTTCATCATCCTGCCTTTACAAAAAAAAGTGCCGGGAATTCCCGTCCCGGCTAAATCTTTCATCCCCGTTCAGAACTCAGCGGGAAGCCTAATCGGCAATCTCTCTCACAAAATCCACTTGGAAAAAAAACTGCCGTCTGGTTTGGTCTGATATAAAAAAAGGCAACTATTCACCACTTTTCTATTGCCATCAAAGCGAGGACCCGTATGTCATTAAACTCATTCTCGGCAGACATCCATGTCTGCCTCCGAGGGCGGTCGTTCACATCACCATCCTGGCGATGCTTAACCACTCCCAATCCGTTCAATAACATACGGGTCCTCGCTCTGGCGGCTGTATATGAGCTGCATAGTTACAAAAAAAGCAAAAAAAAAGCCGGCACAAGGCCGGCTTTTTTTTTCAGATGGACTTCACCGATCTACATCATGCCCGGCATTCCGCCGCCCATGCCACCCATTCCACCACCCATCGGCGGCATCGGGTTATCATTACCTTCGGTAGGCTTATCACTGATTGACGCCTCGGTAGTCACCAGCAATCCAGATACGGAAGCGGCGTTTTGCAGCGCATTCCGAGTCACTTTGGTCGGGTCGATAATACCAGCCTTCACCAAATCGCAATACTCCTCTTTGCGAGCGTCAAAACCGATATTCCCTTCCAGTTCCTTAACCTTATTCACAACGACTGCACCCTCAAGTCCTGTGTTATTGACAATCTGTCGCAGAGGCTCTTCAAGCGCTCTCAGCACAATAGAGGCCCCGATTTTTTGATCGCCTTCCAATGTTTCCACCAGTGCAGCAACAACTTTCTGTGCCCTGACTAAGGCCACACCACCACCGGCTACAATTCCCTCTTCAACAGCAGCACGGGTTGCGTGCAATGCATCCTCAACCCTGGCTTTCTTCTCCTTCATTTCAATTTCAGTGGCCGCACCGACATTGATGATGGCAACGCCACCGACCAGTTTGGCCAGCCTTTCCTGCAGTTTTTCACGATCATAGTCTGATGTGGTTTCTTCGATCTGAGCACGAATCTGATTGACTCTCGCTTTAATATCGTCATTGGAGCCGGCTCCGTCGACGATGGTGGTATTGTCCTTGTCAATTGTCACAGTCTTCGCCGTTCCCAGCTGGGAGATGGTTAAATCTTCGGATTTCATGCCCCGATCCTCTGAAACAACTTCACCACCAGTCAGGATAGCGATATCTTCCAGCATGGCCTTGCGTCGATCACCAAAGCCCGGCGCCTTAACAGCACAGCACTGCAGCGTTCCTCTTAATTTATTGACTACCAGGGTTGCCAGCGCTTCACCATCGACATCTTCTGCAATAATCAAAAATGACTTGCCTTCTTTGGCGATCTGCTCCAGAACACCCAGGATATCCTTCATATTGCTGACTTTCTTTTCCACCAGAATGATGTAGGGATCCTTCAGAACTGTTTCCATCTTGTCTGAATCTGTCACGAAATAAGGGGACAGGTAACCGCGATCAAACTGCATCCCTTCAACAACATCCAGCGTTGTATCCAGACCCTTGGCTTCCTCAACCGTAATGACACCATCCTTGCCTACTTTTTCCATTGCTTCTGAAATGATACTGCCAATGGTCGCGTCACTGTTGGCTGAGATGGTCCCAACCTGTGCAATCTCCTTGCTGTCAGAAACAGGTTTGGAAATTTCTGCCAGATACTTCACAACTTCAATAACCGCAGCATCAATACCCCGTTTCAGATCCATCGGATTCGATCCCGCTGCGACATTCTTTACACCTTCACGAAAAATCGACTGAGCAAGCACTGTGGCGGTTGTTGTTCCATCACCGGCAATATCTGAGGTCTTGCTGGCGACTTCCTTGACCATCTGTGCACCCATATTCTCAATTTTATCTTCCAGTTCAATCTCTTTAGCAACTGTTACACCATCTTTTGTGATCAAGGGCGCTCCAAAGGACTTTTCAATCAAAACATTCCGTCCCTTCGGTCCCAAGGTCACCTTGACAACATCAGCCAGCTGATTGATGCCTTTCAGCATATCGCGGCGATTCTTCTCTCCAAATACTATTTGTTTAGCCATTTTTCTTAATCCTGTGTAATAAATTTAATTCAGAAATTCCGGATGATTCTTGATTGTATAAACCCGGTACCCATTTCACATAAATGATATTCGATCGAAAAAACCGACTACTCGATAATACCCAGAATATCATCTTCTTTCATCA
>JAHJRI010000081.1 GCA_018830885.1 bacterium
AATAGGGTGATAATACGTATGCTGTCACCGTATTATAGCGGTTGGTACTGAATCTGGATTAGCGATTGAAAAGCTGTTGGATTGCCGATACACTTCTGGAGAAGAAGGGCTGCTTGACACTGAAAAAGGGATTGCCTATCATTCACCCGGTCACCCAAGGGCACTGACATGTGATCCATCCTGAATAGGCGTTATGGCTAAGAAAATACCGGATTTTAAAAGTGAAAAAGAAGAGGAGGCGTTCTGGGAAACCCATGACGTCAGGGACTATATCAACTGGAACAATGCCGATTCTTTTATCAAACGGGTATTCCGGGATAAAAAGACAGAGGCTGAGATATTAAAAGGATTGACAAGAACAACTCCAGAGGATTGATTTCACCCGCCAAATACCATAGGAGTGTTGTACCTTTTAAGTAACAACCAGTTGGTTTTTAGTTGTTATTCAAGAATTGGGGCGGGCTGCAGGTCCTCTGGAAAGCTATTCACCACCTATACTGATCTGATGGAACCAGGACCTGTATGGAATTGAACTCATTCTCGACGGCCATCCGTGGCCGTCATCCGAGGGCGGTCGCTGGCATCGCCATCCTGGCGATGCTTAACCACTCTCATTTTGTTGAATCATATACAGATCCCGAGTTCCTTTGCAGGACACAAGCTGAACAATTACGGATATTTTATGACAGCTACCTACGATAGTACATTTAAAAGATCCATCAGGGAGCCTGATGCATTCTGGGGGGAAGCAGCTGAAAACTGCCATTGGTATAAACGTTGGGACAAAGTGCTGGATGATGCCAACAGGCCCTTTTATCGATGGTTTTCCGGTGGAGAGATCAATACCTGCTATAATGCGCTTGACCTTCATGTCGCCAACGGCCGGGGAGAACAGACGGCCCTGATCTATGACAGTCCTGTCACAGGAGTCGTCCAGTCCTATACCTATCAGCAGCTGACGGAAACCGTGGCGAGGTTTGCCGGTCTGTTGGCTTCCCAGGGGGTATCGAAAGGGGACCGCATCCTGATCTATATGCCGATGATCAGTGAAGCTGCTGTGGCCATGCTGGCCTGCGCCCGTATTGGTGCGATCCATTCTGTGGTTTTTGGCGGTTTTGCAGCTAAAGAGCTTGCTGTCCGGATTGATGATGCAAAACCAAAAGTGGTTGTCTCTGCTTCCTGCGGGATTGAAGTCAACCGCGTGATATCCTACAAACCGTTGCTGGATGAGGCAATTCGGCTAGCATTCCATAAGCCGGGCACATGTATTATTTTTCAACGACCCGAGGAAAAAGCGGCGCTTGTTTCCGGCAGGGATATAGACTGGGCGGACGCCATGGTTAGCGCCCATCCCCATGAATGTGTGCCCATGTCAGCAACGGATCCTGCCTACATCCTGTATACATCCGGGACAACCGGTGTCCCGAAGGGGGTTGTCCGGGATATCGGCGGCCATATTGTGGCCTTGAAATGGTCGATGAAGGCGATCTATGATGTTGATCCCGGTGATGTATACTGGGCGGCATCTGACATCGGCTGGGTCGTTGGTCACTCCTATATCATCTATGCCCCGCTGTTTCAGGGCTGCACTACGATCCTGTTTGAAGGAAAGCCGGTAGGAACCCCGGATGCAGGTGCTTTCTGGCGGGTTATCGCCGATCATCGGGTCAAGACCCTGTTTACGGCGCCAACAGCATTCAGGGCAATCAAACGGGAAGATCCAAAAGGCGAGTTTCTGGGAAAATATGATCTCGCACGGTTTCAATCCCTGTTTCTTGCCGGGGAGAGAACCGACCCGGATACCTTGAAGTGGGCGGAGGAAAAGCTGTGGGTTCCGGTTATTGATCACTGGTGGCAGACCGAAACCGGCTGGGCGATTGCGGCAAACTGCATGGGGATCGAGAAGCTGCCCGTGAAAGAGGGGTCTCCCTCCAAACCGGCCCCCGGATGGAACCTGCAGGTGGTGGATCTCAATGCACAGCCAGTCAGAGCGGGTGAGATTGGTGCACTGGTTGTCAAACTGCCGCTTCCACCAGGATCCTTACCGACGTTGTGGAAGAACGACGAAGGGTATGTCAAAACTTACCTGGAGGAGTTTCCCGGGTTCTATAAAACAGCTGATGCCGGATTTATCGATGAAGATGGGTATGTTTTTGTCATGAGCCGGACCGATGATATTATCAACGTGGCCGGGCATAGACTGTCGACAGGGGCTATGGAGGAGATCCTGACGGATCATCCGGATGTTGCCGAAGCAGCTGTCCTGGGTGTGGACGACACGCTTAAAGGGCAGATTCCCGTTGGGTTCCTGGTGTTGAATGCCGGTGTCGACCGGAATCATGGTGATATCGTGCGGGAAGTCATTCAGATGGTTCGGGAACGTATCGGTCCCGTGGCTTCCTTCAAGGTAGCGACCGTCGTCAACCGGCTCCCGAAGACAAGGTCAGGGAAGATCTTAAGGGGAACCATCCGCAAAATTGCGAATAACGAACCTTACAACACGCCGGCGACCATTGATGATCCGGCAGTCCTGGATGAAATGGCGGTGGCTCTGGCGAACATAGGCTATGCTGCCGGGAAGAACAGTTAGTCGATGCATCAACCACCCTCTTTTTGAGAGCCTGTATATTGAGTGGAAAACCCATGGCAAATATCAAGCACGCAAACACGGTTTTTATCCTGATGTATATCCTGTTATTGTTCCTGATGGGATATCTGGCCTGGCCTTTTGTGACGCCCATTATTTTCGCCGGCATTATTGCGGGGACCTTCTATCCGCTGATGCTCAAGATCCAGCAGAAGTTGAAGATCAGTCGAAAATGGTCGGCCATCATCGTTTGTCTCATCATTGTCATTGCCATGATCCTGCCCTCCATTTACCTGGTGATGCGACTCTCATCGGAGGCCCTGTCTCTGTACAAGTTCTTAAAAGAGAATTTTACTGAAGTGAAGATCGCGGACTTTTTGTTCAAGAGTCATTTTTTTCCTGACGTCATGAAAGAACTCTTCAGTCTGGTCGATCTGGAATACAATGTTCCGACGATCCAGAAAATCATTCTGGGAGGGGCGAAAAATGTGAGTTCGAGCTTGTTCAATTTGATGAATCAATGGATTTCCAATATCTTCATGTTTATTATCCAATTCCTGATCATGCTGGTGGTTATCTATGAGATGCTGCAGAAAGGTCCAAAGATTAAACGGTTTATTCTGGATTTACTGCCGATGAAAGATGAGGAGGAGGAGCTGGTTCTGGAAAAAATCAATCAGATGAATTTTGTGACCCTGGTCGGCAATGGCACCGGGGGATTGATTCAGGGGATTCTAGCAGGCTTCGGTTTCTGGATTGCCGGTTTGGAATCGATCATGTTGTGGACCACGGCAATGGTCTTTCTGGCTTTTATACCGTTGGTGGGGATGTCGATCATTTATGTCCCGGCCTGTATTTATCTCCTCGTGATCGGAAAAACAGGTAGTGCCATCATATTACTCATCTATTGTTCCGCTATCTCAGTGACCGTCGAAAACATTTTCAAGCCCCGGTTTGTGGGCAACCGGGTGCAGATAAACTCCGTCCTGGTCTTTTTAAGTATCATCGGGGCCTTAAGTGTTTTTGGAATCCCCGGCATATTTTACGGTCCGCTGATTGTTTCCGTCTTTCTGACCTTTGTTAATCTGTATCACCAGAAATTCACCGATAATCCAGCTGAGGCTATTATCCCAGACAGGGACAACACAGCGTAAAACGCCCCCATCCTGACAGGTAGCATGGCTGTCTTCGGGGGTGGCAAATCCACCTGTGGTGTTCAGTCCTCAACAAGGCCACCTGGCAACAATCTCGCTACTATTCCGCTTTCAGCTTGACGCGGTTGAATTCCGGTAACTTTTAAGCAACAATCGGTCATTTTTCGGTTGTTGTTTGAGAATTGAGGCGGGCTGTAGGCCCGTTGGAAAGCTATTCACCTCGATACGCCCCAAAGGTATTGTGTTGCGAAAAACGAATGAATCCTCCAGGGTTCTTGAAACACAATACCTTCGAGGCTGAGCGGAAATCGAACTGAATCGATGCGAATTCCGAATCCCTTTTAGCCTTTTGGTTTGGGGATGGATGTGACAGCATGAGTTTTCAAAAAAACTGCGCTATCTCATTAAACCTATCGAATGCCACTGTTAGAAAAAGTGACTTCATCCTACCCTGCTCCTTTAAACCCCGCTCTTGTGAGCGAGATGCCGGATCCGGATACTGTTGTGGGGATCCCGGTCAGCGCTGAATGAATACCAATGTCATCATAGAGATGAATCTTCAAAAGTCCCACCGATGAATATTCTGCTGCTTTCATTGATGTTGATCCTGTTGGGAGGGTGTCTCCCGTTGTTTTTCGCCAGGTGGCGGTTAATGAATATTCTCGGTCTGCTGCTGGTGGTCGTGGGTTGTGGAACCGGTCTTTTCGCTGCGTTGAATGGGCTGGTGACTGGAGAGGCTGTTGCAGCTCATTTCATCCATATCAACGGACTTCCTTTCCAATTCAGTCTGGATCCCATCTCTGCTTTCTTCCTGGTGCCTGTTTTTGTGATCTCTCTCCTGGGACGGGTTTATGGTTTTCATTACCTGAACAATCCCGACAGGGTGCTGGGGATCGCCGTGAACCATTTTTTTTACAGCCTGCTGGTTGTTTCGATGGTAATGGTTGTCTATGCCAGCGATATTTTCAGCTTTGCGATCGCCTGGGAGGTGATGTCAATCTCCTCATTTTTCCTGGTGATTTATGATTTTCATAAGAGAAGCACCTGCAAAGCCGCCTATCTGTATTTTGTTTTCAGCCAGGTGGGGGCGCTGTTGATTTTTGCCGGTTTCGGCGTCCTGTTTGCTGCCACCGGCAGCTTTGGTTTTGAAAGGTTAGGAGCGCTTTCTGCCGACATCAAAATGTTGGTGTTTCTGTTGTTGCTGTTCGGGTTTGGCTCTAAGGCGGGGATGTTTCCCCTTCATATCTGGCTTCCCCATGCCCATCCGGCAGCTCCGAGCCATGTTTCCGCCATTATGTCCGGCGTGATGATCAAGATGGGAATCTACGGCATTATCCGATTTTACTGTCTGCTCGATACGGATACCATCCTCCTGGGGCAGATCGTGTTGCTTTTCGGCATATGTTCGGGTGTTTTCGGTATTGTGCAGGCTTTGGGGCAGGACAGTCTGAAACGGCTGCTGGCCTATTCAAGTGTGGAGAATATCGGGATTATCCTGATAGGATTGGGGATCGGAATGATCGGGAGATCCTTGCACCAGCCGGCAATGGCGCTGCTGGGGTTTTCTGGGGCTTTTTTACATATTTTGAATCATGCCGCTTTCAAATCCCTGCTTTTTATGGGGGCCGGTTCCATTATTCAGAGAACCGGAATTGAGATCATCGATCAATTGGGGGGGTACCTCAAAAAGATGAAAATCACGGGAATCACCTTTCTGGTCGGTTCTCTGGCAATCAGCGGCTTGCCCCCGTTTAACGGGTTTATCAGTGAGTTTCTGATCTATTTTGCCGGTTTTGAGGGGATCCATTTCAATGAAATCAGGTTCATTCCCTCAGCCCTGGTCATCCTGTCACTGGCTTTGATTGGCGGGCTTGCACTGGCCTGCTTTACCAAGGTGATGGGGATCGCATTCCTGGGTGAACCCCGGAAGACACCGGACCGGGCAGTCACCGAAAGCGGGGTCGCCATGCAGATCCCGATGGTCGTTCTGGCCACCATCTGTTTTTTGATCGGTGTTTTCCCGGGACTGTTCATCCGCATGACGCTGCTTGCGACCCGTCATATTCCGGGGGTCGTATCCGGGGCCGCCATCAGCCCCGTTTTAGGTGTCAGTCGCCAGATTTCCAGAGCGGTGCTGCTTTTTATCCTTCTGGTTACGGTTTTATGGCTTTTGCGGATACTGTTGTATAAAAACAAACGGGTCACCATCTCAAGCACATGGGGATGTGGTTTTACAAAATCGTCCTCCCGTATTCAGTATACTGGGGCATCATATGTCGACACACTCCTGAATTTCTTTAAACCGATGGCCCCGATGGATGTTGTAACGACAGATATCACCGGACATTTTCCGGCAGGCACCTATTACCACGGCAGGGTTGTCGATCTGGCGGAGACAGCCCTGTTACGACTGCTGATTCGTCCTGTTCAGCAGATTTTTAACCGCCTGAGGTGGATTCAGCACGGGGATATCCACCTTTATATCGGGTACATCCTGCTGGCTGTCATCCTGTTGTTATTGTTTTTATAAAGATGATGAATCGATTCAGGTTCAGCTGAAGATGCTAAGACCTGTATATCATTGAACTCATTTGCGACGGCCATTCATGTTCGAAGCTGCGAGCCTCGCTTCTCATCTTCCGAGGGCGGTCGATGACACGGAACCGAGTGCATGTCCCCCATTTTCAGTTTCTGATTGCGGGTGAATTTTTTTTTACGCTATTGCGCCTGAACCGGAGCGGGAATCGGTATTAAACCAGGAACACAATGAATTCGCTGATTTTGTTTGTTTGTGCAATTATTCTGGCACCTCTTTATACGGCCACGATTCAGAAGGTGAAGGCCTTTGTCGGTGGGCGGCAGGGGGCTCCGCTATTGATCAACTACTATACCCTCATCAAACTGCTCCGGAAAGGGTCCGTTTACAGCAGCAGTACGACACTCCTGTTCAAGATCAGCCCGGTGATAACCCTGGCGGCCGCATTGTCCGCCCTGTCGTTTTTTCCCATCGGCGGTGCACCACCCCTGTTTTCATTTCAAGGGGATGTAATCCTGGTCTTCTATATTTTAGGTCTGTCGCGGTTTTTCACGATTCTGGCAGGGCTGGACACCGCATCGCCCTTTCAGGGCATGGGAACCTCCAGGGAGGCATACTTTTCCATTTTTGCTGAACTGACCCTGTTCATGATCCTGATTCTATTCTACCTGGTGAGCGGGAAACTGTCGTTGTCCGGCTATTTCGGCAAGACACAAAGCATCCTGTTGTGGCAGGCAATGGGACCCCCGCTGCTGCTGGTGATCTCGTCGATTTATATTCTGCTGCTTTCTGAGAATGCCAGGGTGCCTGTCGATGACCCGACGACCCACCTGGAACTGACGATGATCCATGAAGTGATGATTCTGGATCACAGTGGACCTGATCTGGCATTCATCGAGTTGGGAGCCCAGTTGAAACTCTTGTTTTATGCCTGCCTGATTGCCTGCCTGGTGTTCCCGTTCCGGCTGGGAAGGCCATGGATGGATCAGATCGGCTTCTTTATCATCCTGAGTCTGGTCTATCTCGTTGTCGGCGTAACCGAGTCAGTGATGGCCCGATTCAAAATGCCGAAAGTGCCGAAGTTTTTATTGACCTCTTTTGCGCTCGCTTTTTTTGCGACGATTGTCATTCTGGAGTACACTCCATGATCAGTCCGTACGATACCATCCTGATGTTGCTGTTTCTTTCCGTGCTGCTCGCTTTTGCGTCCAGTCGAATCCTGACGATGATCAAGGTGATTTCCTTTCAGGGAGTGGCCGTATCGATTGTGCCGATCCTGCAAAACAGTGACCTGTCGACGAGCAGCCTGGTGTTTGGATCCATCATGCTGACCATTCGCGGGATTGTAATTCCCGGGTTACTGGTTTTCGCGGTTCGTAAAATCTCCATCAAAAGAGAGGTTGAACCCTTGATCGGGTATCATTTTTCCATCTTTGTGGGCTTGCTGCTGATTGGTTTTTCCTTTTTTATCAGTTCGAAGTTTCAATTTCCGGACAGTCAGGCCAGTCTGCTGACAATGCCTGCAGCGATTACCGTTTTTGTCGGCGGTTTGTTTCTGCTGATGGCGAGACACAAAGCGATCACCATGCTCATCGGGTACATGATGCTGGAAAACGGCATTTATATTATCGGGGCCAGTTTTTCCAGGCACAAGCATCATGTGGTCGAATTTGTGATCTTATTGGATGTACTGGTGGGCATTATGATTATGGGAATCGTTTTGTACAACATTAAAAGAACGTTTGATGACATCGATACAACCCTGTTAAGAAAACTGAAGGATTAGGGACATGCTTGAAATTATCTTGATCGGTCCCCTGATTGTCGGGATATCCATTTTCTTGCTGCCCATTCGCACGGGACGGTATCTGATGGCGGCCACCGGTGTCTGGAACCTCGGAGTGGCGATTTATATCTGGCGTGTTCAGCCGCGGGCGTTTCTGGATCAGTATTTCAGGCTGAGCCCGGAGGGATTGCTGGTATTGCTGCTCACCTCTTTTCTGTTTGCGGTCGTCTCATTTTACTGCCTGGGGTATCTTGAGCATGAAAAGCTGTCCAAAGAACGGTTTTTTAACGGATCCATGCTCTTTTTCCTGGCGGCCATGTGTATGGCCACCATAGCCGATCATGTCATTATTTTCTGGATCGCCATTGAAACGACAACTCTGGCCAGTGCTCCGCTGATTCTGTTCAATCGAACCAAGGGCTCACTGGAAGCCGCGTGGAAATATATTCTGATCTGCTCGGTGGGCATTGCCCTGGCACTGCTGGGAACGCTGCTGATGACGATCTCGATGGACGCGGTCGATGTCGAAAGCTCCCTGTTTTTCTCAGAGTTTGCCAAAGTGGCGGGGCAGTTGGACAAGACCTGGCTGAAGGCAGGTTTTGTCTTTATCCTGGTGGGCTATGGGACAAAAATGGGACTGGCGCCCATGCACACCTGGCTGCCGGATGCACACAGTGAAGCGGCCAGTCCGGCCTCAGCACTCCTGTCCGGGGCCTTGCTCAATTGCGCTTACCTGGGGATCCTGAAAACTACCAATATTCTGGAAGCGGCGCAGTTGGGCGACTTTGCGCGCAATGTGCTCATCGGTTTTGGTCTGCTGTCCGTTTTTGTCAGCGCCACCTTTATCATGAAACAGACCGATTACAAACGTCTGCTGGCCTATTCCAGTATCGAAAACATGGGGATCATCGCCATTGGCACGGGTGTGGGAGGCTTTGCCGCCTATGGGGCCATGCTTCATCTGATCCATCATTCCCTGATTAAATCGTCCCTGTTTCTGTCGTCCGGGAACATCCTGCTGGCATACGGGAGCAAGTTGATTGACCAGACCGGGAATATGGCCCGGCAATTTCCAAAGACCTTTTTCTGTTTTATGGGTGGTTTTGTCGGTATTGTCGGGTTTCCACCTTTCGGGATCTTTTTCAGTGAACTGATCATTATCCTGGGGGCTTTCCAGAAAGGCCGCTATTTTGTCCTGGCCGCGCTGCTCTGCTTTCTGCTCTTCATCAGCGCCGGCTTGGCGAAATATGTGATCAGTATGTCCTTTTCACAAACGGAGAATACCGCCTGTCTGGTTGAAAAACCACTGTTGTATGTTCCACAGATGATTCTCCTGCTGGTATCCATCATTCTCTGTTTCTGGATGCCCGAGTCGTTGTCCCGGGTGATTATACAGTCCGGCACCGGTATTATTGGAGTCCTGAATGGTTAAGGAAAGTCTGGAAATAAAAAACGGCGTGTGCATCCCGCGATCGGCGATTCCCCATCTTCCCGCGCAGCGGTTTTTTGAAACATTGGCAGCGGTGTGCAGCAGGAAAGGGAAGATTGTGCAGTACTTTGCCTATGAAGAGAGTGGCTGCTGCAGGCTGCTGGCTGTGCTCAGGACTGACAGGCTGATCGTCCTTGAATGTGACGCTCCCGGCGAATTTCCCTCCCTGACCAGACATGACGCCAAATTCAACCTGTTTGAAAGGGAGATCGCCGAACAGTTCGGGATAGTCCCCGTTGGTCATCCCTGGCTGAAATCTGTCCGGTTTCACAAAAATGATGCCGGGAAACCCGATGTGTTTGATCAGAACTATCAGGCGGACATACCGGGAAACTATCCCTACTATTCGATCCAGGGGGACAATATCCACGAAGTGGGTGTGGGTCCCGTTCATGCCGGGGTGATTGAGCCGGGTCATTTCAGGTTCAGCTGCATCGGGGAAAGGGTTCTGCACCTGGAGATCCAACTCGGGTATCAGCACCGGGGGGTGGAACAATTGCTCCTGCAGACGCCGGCAAAACGATGGCCGATTATTATTGAAGGGATAGCCGGTGATTCAGCCATGGCCAACAGCATCTGTTTTTCCAGGGCGGTGGAAGCACTGATGGCGATTGAACCGGATCGGGGGCGGCAACAGGCTAAGTGCCTGGCCCTGGAACTGGAGCGGCTGTGCAACCATATCGGGGATTTGGGGGCATTGAGCGGCGACGTGGCTTTTCTGCCGCCGGCATCCTATTTCGGCAGAATCAGGGGGGAATTCCTGAATATGCTGCTGTTGCTGTCCGGGAACCGATTTGGAAAAGGGCTCATTCGACCCGGGAGCATTCTCTCCGGCGGGCTGAGAGAGAAACTGGGAGCGATCCAGAAAAAATGCGACGGGTTGAAAAAGGAGATTCAACATATCTCTGAGCTGCTTTTTAACGCTGCCAGCGTGCTTTCCCGCTTTGAAGAGACCGGGGTCGTTTCCAGGCAGTGTGCTGGCGAACTGGGATTGGTCGGTGTCGCGGGACGGGCGTCCGGTTTGAACTATGATGTGAGGGCGGCCTTTCCCACCGGTTACTACGAAAGCCACCCGATTGAACCCCAGGTTCAGTCTGCCGGAGATGTCTACGCGCGGGCCAGGGTGAGGCTGGAGGAGATCATGCAGTCCCTGGACATGATCGCGGCCATGGAACCCGACGCCCTGAGCGGGCAACGGAAACCGGCAGTCCTTGATGGACTGCTGCCGTCATCCTTTGTGGTTGCCCTGACGGAAGGCTGGCGAGGCGAGCTTGCGCATTGTGTCCTGACAGACGAAACTGGGAAGCTGGTCAGATACAAGGTTAAAGACCCCTCCTTTCATAATTGGAGTGGACTGGCCCAGGCCCTGAGAGGTGAGGAGATATCCGATTTTCCCCTCTGCAACAAGAGTTTCAATCTGTCCTATTGCGGATTTGATTTATAGCTTCAATTAATTGTATGTTCTGTTGAATAAGGTATGATTAAAACACTATTGACACGCCTGGAGCAGGGCAATAAGACCTCAGCGTATCCCAAAAAACCCGTGACGCTGATCGAGGAATACAGAGGTCTGCCTGAAATCAAGCAGGACTGTGCAGACAACCTGGTGCAGCTCTGCTCCGAAAATTGTCCGCAGGATGCCATCGATCCCGTGGCAAAAAGGGTTGATCTCGGGAAGTGTGTCTTCTGTGGAGCCTGTGAGCAGTTGAGTGAAGGGCGGTTTGTCCATTTTACCAACAACCACGAACTGGGGGTTTCTGACCGGCAGCAACTGTTGGTCGATAGTGCGGTGCAGCGGTTGTCAATCCTGGCAGACAACCGTATCAAAAAGCTTTTTGGCCGATCCCTGCAGCTCAGACAGGTCTCTGCCGGTGGCTGCAACGCCTGCGAGGCGGATGTGAATGTGCTGGGCACGCCGTTTTTTGATCTGGCCCGCTTCGGGATCCAGTTTGTGGCCTCTCCCCGGCATGCGGACGGAATGCTGGTCACCGGACCGGTGACGGTGAACATGAAAACCGCCCTGTTGAAAACCTATGAAGCCATCCCTGAGCCAAAGCTTGTAATCGCCACAGGTGCCTGTGCCATTTCGGGAGGTCCCTTTTTCAACAGCCCTCAATCCCTTGACGGGGTCGCCAGTCTCATTCCGGTGGACCTCTTTATCCCGGGTTGTCCGCCGCATCCCCTGACAACCCTGCACGCACTTCTGCAGTTCCTGGGAAAAATCTGATTGTATTTAGACGTTCTCATTGCCTGTGGCGTTCCCTTTACCCATTCTGTTTCCAGGGTTGCGCAGGTCAACCGCCGGATAAGGTCCGGATTTTCGGGAAAAATTCGGCAACGGTTTGTCGGACCTCTTTCAACCACGCTTTGCGTTGTTCTTCCGAGCTGACAACAACGATATTGAACATTCTTCGATAGACATGGCTCACCCCGCACAGACCAAAAATGCAGTTTTTCCAAATGGTTTCAAGGGGGTCTCCAAAGACATGGGTTTCCCTTTCCGTTTCGGTGTTGGAGGTATTGAAAACAAGTGCCGCTTTCGCCTTCAAGAGGCCGTTTGGCAGCCCTTCGCCTTTGTCTCCTTCCAGAAATTCATAGGCAACACCCGGTCGGATGACTCGGTCGATCCATCCTTTTAGAATGGCAGGCGGCTGGCCCCACCAGTTTGGGTGAATTACGATAATCCCGTCTGCCACTGAAATTTCGTCACAGTGGTTTTGAATCACAGGTGGGAGGAACGCATCTTTCAGAATCTCTGCAGACAGGAGTACCGGATCAAACCTCTCCTCATGCAGGTCATGGAAACAGACCCCATGGCCATTTTGAATCAGAGTTTCAACCGCAGTGGCTGCAATGGCGTGGTTAAAGCTTTTTTTGTCCGGGTGTGCCAGTATGACGGATATTCTCATTTGAGTGACTTTTTTTGATGCCCGTCACCGGAAGATTGTTTTCTTCCCAATAAACAGGGGATACTGACGAACGACGGGTGCTGGAAGGCAGGATTGTATCAGGGATACAGATCCGGGTCGGTTCGCTGCCAGACAGAGGGGCTGGAATCGAAGGGTCCTGGTGAATTCCATCTCTCCCCCACAGTGAATCTGCTGGTCCTTGAAAATATCAGGGATCGATCTGTCTGACCGAATTCAGTGTCTTATTTTGTTTCGTCAATAATCGTGATAATGGTGCTTTCCACTTCTTCTGCGATCGATTTCAGTTCTTTGGAATCGCTCAGGGTAGACAAAAGTGCAACGGGCTTTAAAGTCCCGATCTTAACCTGGCCGTTCTCTTCCCAAATGGAAATCCGGCAGGGTAAAGCCATGTTGAGGCTCATGTCATTGGTCAGCACGGCCTTCGCTTTTTGCGGATTGCAGACTTCAAAAATCCGACATTCCTGAGGGAAATCAACCCCCTTTTTCATCATGGTCGCTTTCAAGTCGTGAATATGCAGCACACCAAATTTATTGCGGATGACAGCCGCCTCCAGATCCTTGGCCGCCTGATCAACTGTTTTTGTTGTGGTTACGATGTGTTTCATTGAATTTTCCTCCGTTTCAGGTTAATTGTTCAGCGTGTGTCTTGAAAAAGGACTCGGGATCTGTATGTGATTGAACGGAATGGGAGTGGTGACGGCCACGGATGGCCGACTCCCGGCTCATTGCGCTGGCAACAAGATGAACAGCGCCACAGGGGCAGCTTCCTTCAGCTGTTTGCGTATCAGCCATATCGTCTCCTTTTAAGTATAGTGTAAAACAATCAGCATCGTCACTACCCATTCACGTCAGAATACTGCATTAAAAGAGAAAAAAATCGTTGTTCTGCGGGTATGTGGGGTTTTGTACCCATGCCAGCCATACATCCCTTCTTTTTTCAGGCCCGGAGCGGGTTTCCGAATTCAGAACGGTGCAGTGGCATGGATTTTCAGGTTTTGAATAACCGGAATTCCCCTATGCCGACGGTGTCGCTTCGTCTCTATGAACCGTCTCGATTGAAAAAGCAGGCAGGCAGACGGCGATATACTCTGCCCCTTCGGGGTCTGGAGAGCTGTATTGGACCCATTCCCCGGTATGGACAATGATTGCCTGGCCTGCCTGAACATCGAAGTCACCCTGCTGCAGGTGAACATGCAGGGAACCTTTCAGGACCACCGTGTACTCATCAAACTCCGGTGTCTGGCCGGGTTCCTGCCAGCCGGCGGGGCTGCGCATACGGGCAATACTGACAGTTTTGGTGGTGCTGTTGATGCGACCGATAAATTCATCAATCTGTTTGGGAGGCGATCCGGCGGCCTCGATTCGGGTTGGTTTATCTATCAGGGTTGCCATATGATTTCCTCTATGAATGCAATGTCAATTTCAATTGTTGCTTCAGCCACGTTCCGGGTCCTGTCAGGTGGTTTTAATGAGTTCGATGTCCGGCAGGTTTGCTGCCACTTCAAGATAAGTACGACATGATTCAAGTCTGTTGACAACGATTGGCAGCGGTTCCGGCCATATTTCGGGCAGATCGGTCTCACCTCTGGTCAGAACAGGAAAGGACAGTTTCTCAGCGGGTGGGCAGAACTCGGCCTCAACCCCGGCTTTGTTACCCCTTGCGTCCAACCGAACCCATCCATAGTGATCCAGGAAGACGGCATTCAAGCCATGCAGGCAAAATGGCGGGCCATCATTTTTGGTGGCTAA
>JAHJRI010000082.1 GCA_018830885.1 bacterium
ACCGTTTTTCGGCTTGGCCTTGACAAGATCGGCCGACCGACGGATTGGTTTTACTAAGCAAAAGCGATAACCCCAAAGTCAGATTGGTATTTTCATTTTACTTCCCCGTTTTCATAGGATTTTTGACAGAACCTGTGTCTCATGTATATTGTGTCCGGGCTGTTCCACCCGGGTCCACTGTCAGATAAAAGCATACCCGTCACCCCGGTAAGTATTGACCCTGTCCACAATACGATCCCCCCGGATCAGGTAATAGGTGTTAAAACGCTCGCTCAGCTCGCCCCCTTTGGCATGCTGAAAAAACACGGGATCGCCCAGCTGCAGGTCCGGAGCGTTTTCCGGCAGGACCAGCGGTGTCTGAACTTCCCCCGCACCTTCCAGGGGCAGCAACTGCATCCCCGCAGGCAAAAAGGGCAGGGGCAGCTTGTCACTGCCGGCCGGACCGGAAGCTGGATAACCACCGCCCTGGCAGGTAATCATATTCAACGCTGGTTTGCGGACGACCTGGATGGCAAAAAAGGCGGCCGGCTCAAAATGAACATCCTGATAGTGATGAAAGAGGGCCGGGGCAAAAAAAGCAGATCCGGCGGTCACCTCTGTCACCACTTCGTCCCTGCCTGTGGAGACCAGGCTGCCGCTGCCGCCGCCATTCACCACCGGTATATCAAAGCCCGCGCTGCGCAGGCGTTCGATGATGGCTTTTCTTCTGCCTGAAAGCTCATGGATAGAGGCTTTTTTGAGCTTTCGGATCAGCCGGTTTTTAAACCATTTTTTCGGGACATTGTCGTTGGGTCCGGCGATATGGCCTTCATAACCCATGACCGCATCGATCGTGACACCCGGGATCTGTCTGGATGCTTCCGCCAGGGCCAGTGCTTCTGCGGGGGTTCTGATGGGGCTTCGCCGCATACCCAGATGGAGACGGGTGTTCAGGGGACGATAAGCCATATCGATTTCCAGGCAGGCGTGCAGGGTGACACCCGCCTTTTCGCCGGCCGTTGACATGATCCGCAACTGCTCAACCGAATCAGCCATCAGGGCCACCTGCACCCCTTTGCGGGTTAAGTCGGCCAGCAGCGTCATGTCGGACGGTTGAACCGTCGGGTAGGCGACAATAAAGTCATTCAGCCCCGCCGCTGCCAGGTACTGTGTCTCTTCCACGGAAATCGTCATGACACCCCGGTAGACATCACCACCCGTCTCAAAAACCCGTTTGATCAGCTCAAGGCAGCGAATGGATTTGGAATGAACACGGACGGTTTTCCCCGTATGCCGCTGTGTGGCGGCCACAAAAGCCACGTTCTGATCAAACCGGTCCAGGTCGACGAAAGCCAGCGGCAGCCGCTCTCCCTGGAATAGCATTCGATATCTGAAGTACGTGTGGTCTGTTTCCGCCTGCATCTCAATTCTCCTCATCAAAACCGGGCATCCGGCTGAACTGGGCGGCCCAATCGGCATCGTTCTTCTGCAGGGAACGCCGTCTGAAAAAATAGAACCCCACCTGGACAACCGTGAACACCAGGTAACACACCCCGGTGACCGGAAGCTCCGTCAGGACCAGAAAAACAAAGCCCAGACAGGAGACGACCGAGATGATCACGATCACCCAGTGAAGCAAGCGGGGCAGTCTAAAATAGGCATTTTCGTACTCCTGGGGATATTTCCGTTTTAGAAAGAGCGAGCTGATCGAGACCAGCACCGTCATCAGCATGATCCCGATAGCCGTCAGGATACTGAAAAAATCAACGCCCAGCCCCAAAACCATATCTGTCAGCAACAGGACGCCAACCAGACCGAAATAAACCACCACGGCATTCAGGGGGGTCCTGGTTTCCCGGGTCAACTGCATCAAAAATCGGGGCATCATGCCGTCCCGTGCCTGGGAAAAGAGCTCCCGCGGGATGGCGATGGCACCTGCGTTCAGCGAAGTCAGGCCGGCAGCGACCGCCCCGAAACTCAACAGTCCCACAAAAACCGGTGACAGAAACTGACTGCCTGTTTCGGTTAAGGGAGCGGTCATCGCTTTGATCGCCGCCACATCATAGGGCACTGAATTGGCGAAGACCGTTCCCACAATGATATAAATCACCAGAATAATGGAACCGCCAATCAGCAGGGAGAGAGGAATATTCCGCTTGGCATTCCGGATCTCTTCCCCCATTTCCGCAATCACCTGAAACCCAAAACAGATACTGTAGGAGATGATGGATGCCAGGATTAGACCACCGGCCCCCTGGGGCAGGTTAACCGTAAAGGTCAACCCACTGCTGAAGGCCCCTTTGAATCCGTATATCAGCAATGCCGCAAGCATAATGGCTGTCAGGACAACCTGAATTGACGTTGCCAGCCGCAGTCCGAACATGTAAAGCGCCAGAAAGCAGAGCGGAATCAGCAGAGAAAGAATTGCCATGGGAACCTTCCAGGGCAGGTGGGGCGCAATATAACCGGCCATTCCCAGGGACACGAACGTGGTTGCACTGGCAACGCCCAGGATCGCCCACCACGATGCCAGTACCCCCCAGAGCGGTCCCAGCAGACGGCTGGCATATAAATAACCGGCTCCCGCCCGGGGAAGCGTGCTGCAGATCATGACCAGGGGGACAACCCCGATCAGACTGACACCGATCGCGATGGAAAACGGCAGCCAGAGTGTCGTCCCCACTTGCGCGGTCACCTGTGCCAGCAGTACATATATCCCCATACCAATCACCCCGCCGATCACCAGGGCGACCCCGCCAATCAGTCCTATCGGTCGATTGAGTCTGTCACCGCGCCCTAAGTTCCGGTTGTCGGAACGTTTCTGGCCTCTTCCCATCCTAACCTCCGCTTCACTGATAGGCACCTTGATGAATTAAAATTATCGTAACTTTTAAGTAACAACCAGTTGGTTATTAGTTGTTATTCAAGAATTGGGGCGGGCTGCAGGTCCTCTGGAAAGCTATTCCCCTGTATTCGCCCCAAAGGGTTTGTGTTTCAAGAAACGCATGAATCCTCCTGGAGCTACTGGAAGCCATCCATGGCTTCCAAGGTTCTTGAAACACAATACCTTGGGGACTGAGCGGAAATTGAACTGAATAGATACAAATTATCAAACTTACCGCACCAAAGGGCTGATTTTTCAATAACCACCAACCCTTTGATGCTTGCTGAGTTCCAGTTAATCAAGGTGCCCTTGGTTTGATCACCGGTTGTTCATCATCCCCCCTTTTTGCCCGAAATCACCATAGGGAGCCCACCGTTTCTTGTCAAGATCGGTCGACTTCTCCGCTGTTGAATGACTCGCGGCCCCCTTTTTAACCGTTGCTGCATTGCCATCCGGGCCCTTGTTTTCAATAAACAACCCGAGGGTCCGGCAGCGGGCAGAAAGGAGACGGGATCCCACCTGGCAGATGGGAATACGGACCACCAGGAGCCATTGATGGGCAGTTATTCTGAACAGGGGGACGCACGCAAAACAGGGCTCTTTTTTGGCCAGACAGGCCCGTCGTTGCCTTGTTTTTGATTGACAGCTCAGGGTAAATACTGGAATCTTGCACTATAAACTCAAAACAGGATGCGGATTCTTCCGACCCCAGAAGTGAAATGCGAATGTTTTTTAATCCCGGGCCAACCGACCGTTCTTGACCATTGGATATGAGATTCCTGTCTGTTGTTCGTCATCTCCGTTTCCTGCTGATCGCGTTCCTGGGCCTGATTGCGGTCATTCTACTTGTCTTTTTCCTGCCCACAGCTCCAGAACCGTCTGCCAATCAAACCGCCAAAAAAGGGGTCTTGGATTTGAGAGGCTGGGATTTTCGCCAGGATGGAAATGTGAAACTGGCCGGTGAATGGGAGTTTTACTGGAACCAGTTCCTCCCACCGGAGGAGTATCGGCAAAGATTGGCAAAGGGGTCACAAAACAGCGATTTTGTCACCCTTCCCAGGACATGGAACGGTCAGTTCGTCAATGGCAAAGAACTGTCGGGCTTCGGGTATGCCAGCTATCGCCTGACCGTCAGACTTTCAGAAACGGACCGGGTGTTGTCGGTTCTGGTAAAGCCGATGGCCACCGCCTATGATCTCTGGATCAATGGCGAACGGATTTCATTCAACGGAAAAATCGGAACCTCCGCGAAATCCATGGAACCCCGGTATCTTTCCAGGGTAGCCGCTTTCAAACCCTCCGGTCCGGATATTGAAATCCTCTTGCGCGTCTCCAATTTCATGCATCGACGGGGCGGCGTCTGGCGGGCGATCATCATGGGCGATCATGATACCATCACCCAGCTGCGGGACAGCAATATCGCCAAAGACTGGATGCTGTCCGCCGGACTGATCATTCTGGGCATGTATCACCTGGCCGTTTTTTTCCAGCGTCGCAAGGATACGGAGACTTTCTATCTCGCCGGATTCTGCCTGTTCATGGCCCTTCGGGTCTGGCTGGTCGGGGAACGCCTGCTTTACGCAGCCCTGGCGAATTTCAGCTGGGAGCTCAGCCACAAGCTGGAGTATCTCTCCGTCATGATATCCGTGATGTTTCTTTTCACCTTTGTACAGAAGCTGTACCCGGAGGAATATCGGGCAAAGGTCCAGTATCTGGTCAACGGAGTGATCCTCCTGTTCATTCTGACGGTTCTTGTCACCCGCAGCCGGATCTATTCCTGGATTATTATCCCCTTCGAAGTGTTTGGTCTTATCACCGGAATATATATCATCTATGTGATTTACAGGGCGATCATCAACAAACAGACCAATGCCCGGCTGATGATGGCGGCGGTGGTCGTGGTCGCCCTGTTCGGGCTTAATGACGTTCTGCATGCCAACCAGATCATCTATACGACAGAGCTGTTCCACCTGGGTGTCATGCTGGCTGCGCTTCTGCAGACCCTCGTCCTCTCCCGGATTTTTGTGAACGCCCTGGAAAACTCCGAACAGCTGTCAACGGAACTGGCCAGGAGAAATGCCATCCTGGACGAATCCAATCGGTTGAAGGAGAACAGAAGCAGAGAATTGGAACTGCAACTGTTTCGCTCCCAGAAACTTGAAGCCATCGGCACATTGACCGGCGGTATCGCCCACGATTTCAACAACATCCTCGGCACGATGATGGGATACATCGAAATGCTGATCGATACCAAATCCGAAAGCAGCGAAGAACGGACTTATCTGGAACAGGTTTATAAAGCCGGGGAGCGGGCAGCCGACCTGGTCGACCAGATACTGACCTTCAGCCGGACCAGCGAATCCAATCTCAAACCGTTGAACATCGCCCCCCTCGTGAAGGGGGTCCTGAAAATGGTTCGGGCAACCCTGCCCACGACCATTGAGATCATACAGAATATCGATGGGAATTGCCGCTCCATCATGGCCAACGAGACCCAGATCCACCAGGTGATCGTCAATCTCTGCGCCAATGCCGGTCAGGCGATTGGAAAAAACAGCGGTACCGTGGAGATCAGTGTCTCCGAAATCACAGACGATATCGAGCACTCTCCGGCGGCCGGTCTCGTCCAGGGCCCCTGTCTTCAACTGGCAGTGAGGGATACGGGTTGCGGCATGACCCCGGAAGTCCAGGAACAGATTTTCGACCCCTTTTTCACCACCAAAGAGGTTGGCTCCGGGACAGGGCTCGGATTATCTGTCGTTCACGGTATCATTAAAAACCATGGTGGCGAGATTGCAGTGACCAGCACGCCTGGCAAAGGCACCACCATCAGTATCTTTTTCCCCATCGTGGAAACGGTCACTCGGGTTGAAACTGAAGAAAAAAAGCCCATACTGGGCGGAAAAGAACATATTCTGATTGTCGACGATGAGGTGGCACTGGCCAAATTCTACGGATTAGCCATGGAAAAACTCGGCTACCGTGTGTCCATTAGAAACACCGGCTCGGACGCGTTGGCAATGGTTCATGAGAATCCCGCACGGTTCGACCTGGTTTTTACAGATCAGGCCATGCCGGGGATGAATGGCATCCAACTCAGCAAAAATATCAAATCGATTCAACCGGATCTGCCGATCATCCTGGCGACTGGATTCTGCACCGATCTTCTGATCGAGGAGGCAAACGCGGCCGGTATACGGGATGTTCTTAAAAAACCAATCAAATTCAGTCAACTGGCTCAGACTATTCATACCGTTTTCAATGGGACCGCGTAGAAACCGGATCGCTGCCAATGGTCTGCTGAAAAACAGCAACTATTCACCTGTATACGCCCCAAAGGGTTTCTGTTTCAAGAAACGCATGAATCCTCCTGGAGCTCCCTGTTCAGTGACCCCAGAGGGGTGCCTTCAGGGTTGCTGGGTACCCCTTACTCCCGGATCTCGACAATGGCAAACATTCTGATCATTGATGACGACCTGGCTCTCTGTAAAATGCTGAGCCAGATGGTCAAAAAAATGACCCATCAACCCAGATACGCATTGACCATTCAGGATGGACTCAGGGAATTGGCTGTGGAAATGATCGATGTCGTTTACCTGGATGTCGGTCTACCCGACGGCAACGGACTCGATTTTATTCCCCAGATCAAATCAGCCCCTTCGGCTCCTGAAGTGGTTATTATCACCGGCAAGGGCGAACGCAACGGGGCCGAAATGGCCATCCGCAACGGGGCCTGGGATTATCTCAAGAAACCATTCTCAATCAACAAGATCGCGCTGCAGCTGACCGGAATCCTGAAATACCGCCAGGAAAAAACAAACCGGGAAAAACCCGTTCTTTTAAATCGGGATGGCATCATCGGCAGTAGCGCTGAAATTACGGAGTGTCTCCGCCTGGTGATCGAAGCTGCGGAAAGCGACGCCAATGTTCTGATTACCGGTGAAACGGGCACGGGCAAGGAGTTGTTTGCCAGGGCGATCCACCGGAACAGCCACCGTGCAAAGGAAAATTTCGTCGTCGTCGATTGCGGTGCATTGACGGAATCCCTGGTGGGCAGCATCCTCTTTGGTCATGAAAAAGGCGCCTTCACCGGAGCTGAAAGACAGCACGAAGGGTTGATCAAACAGGCCGACAAAGGGACATTGTTTCTCGATGAGGTCGGTGAATTGCCCATCAGTAATCAAAGCGCCTTTCTAAGAGGACTGCAGGAGCATAAAATCAGACCGCTGGGCAGCGCCAGCGAGATCGAAAGCGATTTCAGACTGGTCACAGCAACCAATCGCAATCTGGAGCAGTTGGTGGAAGAGGAGAAGATTCGCAAGGATCTCCTGTATCGTCTGCAAACCATATCCATCGATCTGCCCCCCCTCAGACACCGGAAAAGTGATATCAAGGATCTGGTGATCCATTACATCAACCGGTTTTGTGAGCGTTATCAGTATGAAAGTAAAGGTTTTTCCCAGGAATTTATCGAGATGATGATGACCTATGACTGGCCGGGTAACGTCCGCGAACTGGCCAATGCCGTGGAAAAAGCGGTCTGCTCGGCACGGGAGGACAACCACCTCTACCCGATTCATCTCCCGGCATTGATCCGGATAACCGCTGCTGATGGTTCTCCTGGAAGAAAGGCCCCGCAGTCATCCCCCATCCCCCGCCCTGAGATGGCGGGATTGGATGGGTTCGTCGATCTGAAAGATCACCTCAAACAGGTTGAAAACCAGTACCTGAATCACCTGATTGCCTCCACCCGGGGTGATATCAAGCAGGCCTGCCTGATATCGGGACTCTCCCGATCCAGACTTTACGAACGTCTGAAAACATACGGCATCAAACACAAACTCCAGTGACAGGGTCCCCTTTCCACGTTTCGGGATGGCCCTTTTCCCAATTCTGATAATTGAACCCGTTTCGTTGAAGGTTTGTCCCAAAAACAGGATTTTCCAGAATTCAGGACACTCAAAACACCTCTTTTCCCCTTCACACCTTCCGAACCAATATATAATACGCTGGAATTCTGAGATAAAATAATTCCCGCCAGTCCTCCAGCCAAAGGTATACTAATTGAAGCGAACCAGCATGTTCGGGGGACACAACGAAGCATGAGAATCATATCTCGATGCCAGGTGGCCGTCCCCTGCTGGAGCCAGCGTCCCGGCAGCCCTATTGAAGAACTCGAGCTGCCAGGTACGCCAGCCTGGACACCGATTGTCATGGATCCGCGGGACCTTTTTTTCAAACCACAATCGAGCGTTAGAGGTGATTGTGCTGATTTTGAGACGCCAGATGCTGTCGAAGGACTGGCAGGATCTGTTTAACCCCAAGAATGCAGAGTGAAACAAACCAACCCCTCGGGAAAAAGAGCCGGCAGGTTAATCAAAACCCGTTTTCGGGCATGCGCCATGGTGGTTGCTTTCACTGCAGCCGGTTTCGGATTCAGCGGATGCAGTGCCAATACCGAGACGACGGCCCAGAATACCGGGACCAAAAAAGGGTGTATGCAGAAATTTGAAAAGCTCGGTTATCAGCACTTTCAGGCTGAAAAGTACTGCCGCCGATTTCAGTAATCACCAGGGAGTCCCGCCGATCGCTTCCGAGACCAAGAATTCAACAACCGCGTCACCCGGACGGACATCTCCTATCTGAACAACCTGTGCTGTTTACCAATGTCTCTGAATGGCTGCTACCTTTCAATGATCGGATTTAAGGGAACCTTCTGTCATGAAAAGAGGTAAGGGTAAAAATGGGGGATCGACCCCGGTGGATGGCCACACCATGGCTGACACCTTACTGCAGGAACTCAACGAAGCCCTGGCCATTCCCATTCCGGCAAAAGAGGCCTACTGGCAGATCACTGATTCGCCCCCGCCAACCAAACCTCAACGCAGGACGCTGATCCTGTTTCCCAGGAAAAATGACATCACCCCGGCCCGGGTGGACGAACTCCAAAACGCCGTCATTCAGACCCCCGGCAGCAGCAGGACGGTGATCGACAAGTTGAAGAAGCAGTATCCGGGCAGTGCCACATTGAGCATGTTATCGGCTATCTGCTCTTATGGCATGTTGTTGCACTCCTATAATCAGGATGAGATGCTGGAATGTCTGAAGATGGCCACCAAGGAAGCCGCCAGCTCGATGAACAGCTTTATCAGCGTCCACAATTGCGAATACTTTTTCAAGATTTACTTTGCCATGCTGGAAAAGCTGAAACGAAAGCAGATCCATGTGCTCAATTCCCTGAGGCGGGACCGCCGGACCAAGATTTCCAGACGCAACGTCATGAACGCCATGGCTTTGACCGATCAGCTGGCTTCGGAAAAAACCAGAATCAGCCTGATCATGGCTCGCATGAAAAAAAAACTGACCTCCTCACACTATACGGCCAGTTTCAATTTCATGGATATCAAAAGGGCGGTCAAACATGTCAAGGTCGGACAAAAAGGGGAGAAATGCGCGCTAGGAACCGCAGCGGATATGATTGCCAATCTCTATGCCTTGTCAATGGCCATGGCCCGCGTGCCAATCTTTTCACCGCTGATCAGCAAAGTGATCAACCAGCTTCCAGATGACCATCCGTCATTCCTGTTGCGAAAAATCTCCATTCAATCCGCACGAAATTTCAACCGTATGAAACTGGCTTCCATTGAAGGTGACAGAACCGGCATGACGACACTGGGGAAGACGCTGCTCAAGGAGAATCTGATTGCCAGGCAGAAAATGGATGGGCAGGCACTGCATCATTCATATGAAACAGACCCGTTTTTCAATCTGTCATTGATCGCCCAGATGACCCAGGGGTTATATAACAAGCAGATGTCTCTGAAAATGGTCGAAATCGCGCTTGAAGCCATGGATTCGGTAATCAAGCGGGACATGTCCAGAAACAATATATTCACCCGGCTGGCGTCCGAACACGCCATTAAACTGGCTGCCCTGAGGGACGGGATAGACGAGGACTTATACCAGGAGCAGCTGCTGGACCGGTGAATCGCTGCTGTCTCGGCAAACCGCATTTCCGTTGCGGCGCTTTTCTGATTGCTTGCAGCAGAAAAATCCGGGTCTCAGTGGATGTCTGCCATGGTGTCATCAATCAGGTTCAGAAATTTTTTCAGTACGATGGGTTTGGCCACGACCTCGTCGGCACCGAAATCCTCGGCCAGTTCCAGAATTTCTGAGCTATCCATCCCTTTATGAATCAACTGCAGCACATTATCCTCATCAATATTTTTTGCCATGACGCCACCACCGGAAATCGCGATGATCTTGACATCTGGAAACTGGGTTTTAAAATCCAGAATCGTATGAATCCCTTCTTTTTTTGGCATAAAGATATCCGTGATAATCAGATCACAGGGCTGTTCCAGGAACAGATCATATCCTTGCAAGCCGTCTGAAGCTTCCACAACCTCATGGTTGGCTTTTAACAGCGCGGTTTTCATCATTTGCCGGAAACCGTCGTCGTCGTCAATCAACAGAATACGTGCCATAGCAGGTGGTTTTAAAATTTTGTTAGTATGTTTTTTTTTGCGATCTTTGCCAAAGCGGGGGGATCTAACTGCAATTCAGTTCACCCCCGGAAAAGTCAGCCTGGTCGGAAAATGCGTTCATCCCGAGAGCAGGTTCTAAAAGATAACTGGTTGTTGACCCCATACCTATCATTTTTTAGAATAAAGGCCCAGTAAAAAAGATGAAAATGCACATCGGTTTTCAGGTTGATATTCTGTAACTATTCAGCTGAATATCGCTAAAGGTGTCGTGACCTGCATGTAATTGAACTCATTCTCGGCAGGCATCCTTACCTGCCTCCGAGGTCGGTCGTTGACATCGCCATCCTGGCGATGCTTAACCACTCCCAATCCGTTCAATCGCATGCAGGTAACGACACCTTTAACTGAGAAAAAGTGGTGAATAGTCACGATATTCTTTATATTCTGCCATTCCGCAAGACCCGGCAACAGCGGTCCTGTTATTTGGTCAGGGCGGTTATTTCGGCCTGTACCATGCGATCCACCCGACGGTCCGACAGTAGCTTGATCAGGGTGTATCTGAAGTTGTTCCGGCTGACCAGGTATCTGATTTTTGGTTTCTTTACAAAAAATGCGTGTTCAATGACCTTCCCCAATACGCTGGCTTCCAGACCCCTGGTTTTACCCCTTTGTATGGCATGTTTTCCTAAAGCTACAGCCGTTTTTTCAAACATGGATCCCGGAAAGCGATTTAAAAACGGTGCCCCTTTGTCCCAGATCGGGGTTTTAACACGGCCCGGCTGGATCAGGACAACATCGACACCAAAACCGTTGAGTTCCCGTCTCAGGGAATCCGAGTATCCTTCCAGGGCGAACTTGGATGCACAGTAAGCCCCCACAAAAGGAGTCGCAAAAAACCCGGAATCACTGCTCATCATGACGATACGGCCTCTGGAGGCCAGTAAAAAAGGGAAAAACCCCCGGGTTACTGCATGCAGACCGAAGAGATTCACCTCAAACTGGGTGCGCAGATCGTTGATATTCAGGTCCATCAGGGGTCCGGCAGCGACAATGCCGGCATTGTTCAAAAGACCGAATAACCCTGTGTTCTGCTTCCTCACAAACGCCACCGCTGACGCTATCTGGGTCTCGTCTGTCACATCCAGTTGGACAGGCACCACATTTTTTAATCGGGACAGGGACTCCAGATCCCCGGGGTTTCTGGCACTCGCATATACCTTAAAGCCACCCGTCGACAGGGCTTCAACTGCGGCCCGGCCGATCCCGGTGCTGGATCCGGTCACAAGAATCCATTTGTCTTGTTGCATGCTGGTTTGTCCTCCTCGGTGAATGGTTCTGATTCGATGCAGCCGTCTACCAGCATCGAGGAAAAAGGGGTGGGGTGAAACCGGCGATTGCCCAATTCGATGATCTGGATGTCGTCCACCAGTCGCTTCACCAGATGGTCCACCTGCCGGCGAAAGGCGTCCAGTAGATCGGCACTGCTGGTAAATGTCCGCGGATCTGCTGTTTCAGCCCCGACCCGTTTCCGCCGACCCGTCCGACGGCCCCTGTTGAGCGCGAGTTCCAGGCAGACCGGCAGATTGACCAGGGCAGCATCGGTTGAGCAGAAGCTCTTCCCGGGAATCGTCGGCTCAACGCAACCCACCACGGCATAATTCCTGGCCTCATCTTCCGGATACCCATAGGATTTGAGAGCGGAGATCGTGGCTTCATGGGAGAAGAAAGCGGGCGTTCCCTGACCGACACGGGCGACAGTCATCAGCCGTCGCCCGGCAGGATTCCGGATGGACGTTCCGATCAGGCTTCTACCTGCAGCAGTTCAACCCAGTTTCCGTCCGGATCTTCAATCATGGCGATTCTGATCCCGGGTCTTATTTCCGTAATCGGCACCGCCACCTTATAGCCCGCCTCGTCGCAGGCCTTGACTGCGTCTGCAATATTGTCAATGCTGATGGTCCAATAGCGATACCCGGTCGCCCCGCCGATGCCGCCAGGAGGTGCTGTGGCTTTGGGGTCCCTGCCATTGACGACGAGTTTGATCACGCTGGTGCCACAGGCGAGACGCACCATTTTGCCGCCACCGGACATGGGCATCTCCCCTGCCGGTTTCAGCCCGAGCGTGTCCCGATAAAACGCCAGCGCTTTATCCACATTCCGGGTGACAATACCCAGATCAATTGAGTCCTTGGTAATCGATAATGCCATAACATTCTCCTGATATTTCATGATTGATGGGAAATAAGTGGGTGTCGTGACCGGAAATTGCCGTATTCATATAAACCCCGGTTTAGCAGTGTTCCATTGGAAAGTAAACAAAGCGCAACCGCCTATTGTAACTTCTCAATAACCTCTGGCGATTTCGTTAATGGTTCAAAAAAACTGTAGACACAGGGGAGTTTTTCTGTCACAGTTTGCTACATGAACATTCCAAAAAGAAAAA
>JAHJRI010000083.1 GCA_018830885.1 bacterium
AATCCGCAAGCTGATCGTGCAGTTCAATTGTTGTGTAACCGTTTGAACGAAACGGAGACGATCTATCCGGGGACAAATTTTAAGCTGAACTTCGAATTGGTATCAAATTAAAGTCCCCCAATTCAGGAGTTCTGAATTTATTTTCATGTTTCGTTGTGCCCGACAGGGCATGCTGGTTTGTATGTATCAACGGGGGATTTATGACAGGAAATCAAGGCAGCGGGATCAGATCGCTCCCGCTGCGCTGCTATTCACAAAAGAACTGACTGGCGCTCTGGCGGATTTACTCAGCCGGTAATTCCGGAAGGCCGCGATGATGAGGCGGAAAGAGCTCTTCCTCAAAATTTGTCCCCAACATCTTGTCAACACAGACGATAGCTGACAGAACGGCAAAGTCGACACCGCATCCCCAGCACTTTTCACCATACTGGTCGCCTGCAAACCATAAACCATCCACATAGGGGTTCTTGTGAGTCGGCCGGTCCTTGCCGACAGGGCGTGTGGTTCCAAGCGCTTCGGGTGATGGTGTCCAGAGGATGAATTCGACATCCTCGTCCCAGGTTGGGAAGTTGGCCCGTGCCCAGGCTTCACAGCGTTCAATCACCAGGTTAACCCGCTCCGGATCCCGCATCTCCTTATCCGTCAAGGCGGTTGAGAACAGGTATTCGGTTTTACCCTCCGGTGCGCGGTCGGCTTCTCCATCCTTCCAGGCATCAAATTCGCACATGACCATGTCCACCACACCGATGAAGCCTTCTTCCGGGGTGGTAATGCCGGGCATCCAGATGAACGAGCGCTTGTCAAGACCGATGTCCTCGATAATAGAGCGTTTGGTCCCCACCCAGCCGGTCAGGAGGCCGATACCCCAGTGTTCATCTCTCATGAATGTCACCCACTCCCCCGGGAAGGCGTCTTCCGGCAGGACATTAAATATATACTTGGGTGGAATGGTGCAGATGACATTATCAGCCAGCAGCGTATGTTCTTTGCCATCTTTTTTGTATTTGACCCCCTTGGCCACACCGTTTTCGATGATAACCTCGGTCACCGGCGTATTGCGCCAGACCTCACCCCCATTTTCAGTAATCGGTTTTTCCATGGACAGCGGGATGGCGATGGTGCCGGGCTTGTCAGCGGTGGCAACCGAACCGGTGGTGAGGTTCATCTTGATATGCCGGGCCATGGCCATATAGCCGAGAAAATCCGATGCCGCCGTCATCCTGGGTTCCGCCTGACCGGTCTGGCAGGCAGCCAGGACCTTGATATAGTTATAGGCCTCCGGGTGCATGCCCCGTTCTTCAAGCCATTCCTGCAAGGGTGTTCGGGACAATTTGGGGAGATCCTCGAAGTTGAGTCTGGCCATATCACCCAGCTGGTGCATCGTCTTGGCAAAGCCCTCTTCGGACATCCACGAATAGGGCTTCCCTTTTTCAACCTGGTGGGAAATCGTGGGTTTAACCGTTCCATCTTCGTTCAACCCCTGCCATTCAATAAATCCGAGGCCCCGGTTCAGCGGCATCTCCACATGTTTTCCGAAATGCCTGAGCGCATAATCGGCACGGTTGTTGTTGCCCCAGAAGAGACCATGACCGCCAGCTTCAAACGTCCGCCCATCGAGCATCCCTTTTTCGAAAATCGTCTCAATATCGGGTGTACATTTGCCCAGGTAACAATGGGCATTGCCCAGAGATTTCTGGAAGGCTTTTGCATCCATTTCAATCCCATCAGCAACAACCGTTTTACCTTTGCCAACATAAGACAGACACCGTCCACCAATAAATTCTGCCCGTTCCAAAACAACCACTTTTTTCTTGCAATCTTGTGCCAGCACTCCGGCTGCAGTCATTCCGGCAACGCCGGCACCGATGATAATGACATCAACTTTTTCAGTACCCATGATCAGTCCCTTTATCGAATATTTAAAAGCTATCAATACACGCCAATTCCAGCATGGATTTGGAAAACAGTCCTGCCATATGTTTGCAATGTTGGGACCGTTTTGTATTTAATTCACAATATCATTGTGTTACAACGGGTAAAGAAAATTTACAGCGCTTTCATGGATAATATACTGATCTTTGAGTCAATATATTGATTGCACCCGGTATGATCACCATTCCAATATGGCCAAGGGGTCTACCCACGAATAAAAAAGGGGGGATTATGCTAAATGGGGTCCCAACATTGCAGACTTAGTGGTATTATCAGCTGGAAGCGCACCAAAACCAAATGGTGCTTCAGTTGGGCAAATGTCGCGTGACAGTTTCGCAGAGGATGGCATGAAAACGGGGTTGATGTGATAACATTGATTGAAGATCGCTGTGTCGGCTGTTCTTTATGTGTCCCGGCCTGCCCTGAAGAAGCCCTCTCCTGCTATGGCATCATCACCATTTTTGAGAGCTGCACGGAATGTTTGATCTGTATTGATTATTGTCCTGAGGGAGCGCTTCAAGAACCGGGATATCAAACGTGACGGACAATACAGATCGTGTTTCCGACATCCTCCTGCAACCGCGTTTATCCGAGTTTCTGCCGGAGTCAGCATTAAAGATCCGGTCCTGATGTCCAGGCTGCAAGGGATGGCCTGCAACTCGCTTCCGGGTATGGCGTGGCAGTTTGTTCTGAAAACGTACCGGTCGCGGGGAATTGGGACGCGTGCGTTTCCTGAAAGATCAACCCTTTGGTGCGGTAAGTTCGGTCATTTTATTGAGTCAAGGTGCTCTTAGTTCAGCAGTTCCCTTATTTTTTGGGTGAGATCGTTCAGACGAACCGGTTTATTGAGAAAATACCGGATTCCTATTTTTTTAGCCTCATCTTCTGTCAAGGTTTGACTGTATCCTGATGAGAGAATGATCGGGATTTTCGGATTGATTTTCAGGATTTCACGGCTCATTTCGTGCCCGGTCATGACCGGCAGGATTTGATCGGTAAAGACCAGCTGGAACTCGTCCGGACTGGCTTCAAAACATGCCAGAGCCTCCTGCCCGTCATGGCAGACAGAGGTCTGGTAACCGAGTTTTTCCAGCGTTGTCCGATAAAAGCGGGCCAGATCCTCATCATCTTCAACAATCAGAATGTGGCCCCTGCCTTCGATCGGGTCAAGATTTCCCAATGTGACCGGTTCTTCGACTTCCTCCGTGATGGGGAAAAATATCTGGAACTGGGTCCCGGATCCCGGCTCACTCTCCACCCTGATGAATCCGTTGTGGCTCCTGACAATGCCATGGACAATGGACAATCCCAGTCCGGATCCCTCATTCACCTCCTTGGTGGTGAAAAAGGGATCGAATATCCGTTTCATAACACTATCCGTCATGCCGACGCCGGTATCACTGACCCGCAACAGGAGGTACGGTCCTTCTGCGAGCGGATTTTCAATATATTCATTCTGACGAATAACCTGCTCCTTCAGTTCGATCTCCAGAGTTCCGCCATTTTCGCGCATCGCATGGTTCGCATTGGTGCACAGGTTCACTACCACCTGTGAAATCTGTGTCCGATTGGCCATGATGGGACCGCAATCGGGGTCGATCTTTTCGAGAATCTGAATCGATTCCGACAGGGTAGACCGAATCATCCTCAATATCTCCCTGATCTGGGATTGAATTTTCAGCCGGCTGAGCGCCTGGATGTCTCCCCGGCTGAACGTGAGGATCTGTCGCACCAGTTCCGACGCTCTCTCCCCGGATTGGTATATGGACGCCAGATACTCCTTTTCCCGGCTGTTGAATTTCGGTTCACTCAGCAACAGTTCGGTATACCCCATCATCGTTCCCAGGATATTATTGAAATCATGGGCAATGCCGCCGGCAAGGGTTCCCATGGCCTCCATTTTCTGGGATTGAATCAGCTGGGCCTGGGTCTCTTTGAGTTTCTGGCTGGATAATCGGATCTCCTGGTTGGCTTTTCGGAGCCTGCTGGTGCGCTGCTCAACCTTTTTTTCCAACTCCGTTGAAAGCTCCTCGGCCAGTTTGAAGGACTTGGAAAACCGAATGGAAAGCATGAAGGACTGGATAAAGATGAACAGGATGGATCCCATTGGTGCAATATTAATTCCCTGGATCCATCCGTTGGCCAGCATCATGTCATAGATCAGCGTCGAAATCAGGATGGTGGCGCCGGCAGCGATCAGGATGGCACCCTCCTTCCTGTGCAGTATGGCTCGAATGACAGAAACAATGACATAAACGCTTAAGATCAGCGCAATTGTCTGAAAATAGGGGAGTGTATGGGAAAAAACCACCGGGTCTGTTACCACTGCGATGGTACTGAAGATCAAACTCAGGATGACAATAAGACCGACTGCCAGTTTTCTGAATTCGGAGAAAAGGCTGCTCAGGAAGACGATAAACAACGGCGCCCCCAGATAAAAGGTCAGATACTCGATGCGGACCAGGTTCTCCCAGCCCAGCCACGGTAGATACCCGTGCAGGATCCGTTCACCGGTGACCACGACCCGCAATGCGATCAGCAGGCAGAATATCCCGAAATAGAGTGTCGACCGTTCTTTCCGCCGCAGACAGAAAAGACCCAGGTGATAAAACCCGATAATAAAAATACTGCCAAATAGAACAAACTCTATCAGGAGGTTTTCTTCGCGCTCATCAATAATCTGGTTTAACGTACCGAATTCAAAAGGATTCCAGAGTCCGCCCCGTTTGTGCACAAAGTTGGAAACCTGCACAACCAGTTCGATGGTATTGTTTTCTGGCTCAACATCCGTATACTGGCTCAGATACCGGGGCTTCATGGTTTCCCGACTGGTTCCCACCACACCGTTGGCAAGCGCTTCCTTTCCGTTGAGCCACAGTTTATAGGCGTGCGCTGCTTCCAGTGTTTTCAGCCCAAATCGTTTCGACCCTGGCTTGACTTTAATGATCAGACGGTAAGTGGCATATCCATCTCCGGTCAGTTTTTTCCCATCCAACTCGTAATCATTCCACATCCCGGGAACCGGCATATAATGCGGTTTGTCAACAGGGGTCCCATCAACAAAATCCCGGGGCTGCAAGAGCTGTTGCCAGTAAAATGCCCAGTCACCATTGAGAAAGAGGGTACCATCCGTCGCAAAATCCCAGTGACTCAAATCTATAATGCCGTTTTTTGCCACCGGCTTTATTTGTCGTGACCCGCTGGATACACAAGCCACTGCCAGAAAAAAGCAAACCAGGATAATGGGTAATCTCTTCATTGGGAAGGCCTGTTTTGAAAATCGTTCCATGCGCTTTCGGATAACCGGAAATCTGAACAAAAACCATGCTTTCAGACAATCAGTCTGGTTACAGGGTTCCAAAAGACAGGCTTGACAATCGGAAACGCCAACCGTTCACCGGCTTTCTGCATCGTCGTGGTTGGCCGATGGTTCGAGCATACCATTCATTTGGGATAGAGACAACCAACACCTTGAATCCACGTTGATTTATCGCCGGGATACAGACTGTCAATCAGACCTTGACACGGTCAGCACATTTTCCTATGATTTCACATCTGAAAACCATCGCATTTCGCTGGTGCGGAAACAGCAAATCTCCGGCACCCGTTGGACCGGGTTGACGGGTACGGAAGCCGCCGACTGGAAGACCGCTTGAGGAACTTGAATGAAAGATGAAACAACGATCCCCGGCAGGGACGTCACCATCATTAATACCGGCTGCTGCCATGACTGCGGCGGCCGTTGTGTCTTAAAGGCGCATGTCAAAGACGGCAGGGTCATCCGCATCGAAAGCGATACCGGCGCAGAACCCCAGATTCGCGCCTGCATGCGCGGTCGTGCCTACCGGCAACGACTCTATTCCCCGGACCGTCTGCAGCATCCGTTGCGACGTGTCGGGGAGAGAGGGGAGGGCAGGTTCGAACCGGTTTCCTGGGACGAGGCCCTGGACGAAGTGGCCACCAGGATGAAACATATCAAGGCAACCTACGGGAATTCAGCCATCCTGATGGTGGCCAGTGGCGGAAACCAGGGTATGCTTCACGGCGCGCTCCCGGTGGGAGCCATGCTGCAGGAATTCGGCGGGTTTACCCGCACCTGGGGTATCGCTTCCTATGAGGGAGCCATGTATGCCTCAATGGCGACCTATGGCACCATTCGCACCGGTAACTCCCGGGAGGACCTGCTCAATGCCAGGATGTTGATTCTGTGGGGCTGGAATCCGGCCGTCACCATTCAGGACCCGGGCACCAGCCTCATGATCGCCAGGGCCAGGGAACAGGGGATCCGGATTGTGGTCATCGACCCCCGTTATTCGGATACCGCCGCCACCTTTGCGGATCAATGGATTCCCATTCGCCCGGGAACCGACAGCGCCATGCTGATTGCCATGGCGTATGTCATCCTCGCTGAGAACCTTCAGGATCAGCCTTTCATCGATGCCCACACCGTCGGGCTGGACAAATACAGGGCCTATCTCTTTGGGGAAGAGGACGGGGTTCACAAAACACCCGCCTGGGCAGAGTCGATTACCAAAGTGCCTGCCCAGGTCATCACCGACCTGGCCCGACAGTACTCCGGCAGCAAGCCGGCAGCCTTGATTGCCGGCTGGGCACCGGCTCGGGCAAGCTTTGGCGAACAGTACTCCAGGGCCGCCAACGTGCTGACGGCCATCACTGGAAATATCGGGATCAATGGCGGCTATGCCTCGGGTTTTATGAGGGCCTACTCCAGCCGGGAAACCAGCTACAAGAAAGCCATCCGCAATCCAGATCAAATGCCGCCGAAAAGGTCCGGAAATCCGGTCGAAGAGAACGCACTACCGAGGAAGTTCTCCCTCCACAAACTGCGGGGCGGCACCAACCCCAACGGGGCCCGGATTCATAACACCAAGGTCTATGACGCGATCCTGCGGGGAAAAGCGGGTGGATACCCGGCGGATATCAAGATGGCATATGTGGTGGCCAGCAACTGCCTGAATCAGCACCCCAATACCCACCGGGGGGAGCAGGCCCTGAAAGCCCTGGATTTTCTGGTGGTCAATGAGCAGTTCATGACCCCGACGGCCCGCTTTGCCGATATCGTCCTGCCGGTCAATACCTTTATGGAACGCAGCGACATTGCCCCTCCCTGGCTGGGCTCACCTTACTACATCTATCTGAACAAGGCGGTGGACTCCCTGTACGAGTCCAGATCGGACCTGGATATCTGCCGGGAACTCTCCCCCAGACTGGGCATATCCCCCGGGATGTTCAAGTTTACAGAGGACGAGATTTTGCAGGGAATCGCTGCCAGCAGACCCGACATCCCCGACTACCAGGCCATGAAAGCGGACGGGGTCTTAAAAATCAAGCTGCCGGAGCCGATTGTATCGTTCAAGGAGCAGATCACCGATCCGGAGAACCACCCCTTCCCAACCCTGTCCGGCAAGATCGAGATCTACTGTGAGCACCTGGCGGAAATGAATGATCCCAGGGTGCCGCCCATTCCCAAATATATGCCCCACGAGGAGAGTCATGACTCTCCGAAGGCGAAAACGTTTCCCCTGCAGTTGATCACCTCCCATGACAAAAAAAGGGCGCATTCCACCTGGCACAACGTCCCCTGGTGTCATGATACCAGTGTCCATGCCGTGTCGATCAATCCCCAGGATGCCGTGGCACGGGGGATCGACCACAGCGCCTCCGTGGATGTGTTCAACGACCGGGGTCGGGTGCGGATTCCGGCCAATGTTACCGAGCGTATCATGCCGGGTGTCGTGGATATCAAGCAGGGCGCCTGGTACGCGCCTGACGAAAATGGAATCGACCGCGGCGGCTGCGCCAATGTGCTGACCAAGGACGAACCATCACCGGGCGGGGCCCATCCGATGAACAGTGCGCTGGTTCAGGTCGAACCATCACCAGAAAAGTAAGGGAGATATTATGAACCAGATGGGCTTCTATTTTAACCAGACTCGCTGCATCGGCTGCCACACCTGCGCGGTTGCCTGTAAAGACTGGCACGACCACCAGGACAGTGCGGTCAACTGGATGCAGATCAGGATCGTCGAAAAAGGGACATTCCCCCACCTCTTCCTGGCCTACCTGGCGGCTCCCTGCTACCAGTGTGAAGATCCCTCCTGCATGGCGGTCTGCCCGGTTGACGCCATCTATAAAAGGGAGACGGACGGTATCGTCATTGTCGACAGCGAGCGCTGCCTGGGGAGTGAGGCGTGTGAGAAAACTCCCTGCCTGAGCGCCTGCCGCAGCCGATCACCCCAGTTCGGGAGTGAAGGCAACGCCAAAATGCAGAAGTGCGACTTTTGCGTGGATCGATTGGAGGCGGGTCAGCAGGCCATCTGCGTGGAGGCCTGCCCGATGTTCGCGCTGGATATCGACACCCTGGAGCAGTTGCAGGTGAAATATGGATCCCGGCAAACGGCCGAGGGGTTCAGCTATTCAAAAAAAATCCGACCGGCGGCTATTTTCACACCAAAACCGCTGGTTTTCAGCTGAATTACTGTTCCCAGCAAGAGGTCTGACGACCCGAAACCGTTTCTTATATTTCGGAGCGCCTGGCCAAGTCATGATAGCATGACCCCATAGGATCAGGCCCGGAAGAGCCGTTCGGGTTCTCGGGCAGGAGGATAAACACGCAGGAGGATAAAGATGTCACTCACCTTAAAGGAAAGACCCGTTTTTATCATCGGTTATGAACGTTCCGGGACAACCCTCCTGATGGCAATGCTCGGCTGTCATCCTCACATTGGGATTCCGGAGGTCGGCTGGCTTTTTCCGCGAATCTATCCCTGGCGGCACACCTATGGGGATTTATCAGTGGATGCCAATTTCAGGACCATGGCCAGCGAAATGGTTTTTGGTCTGAATCAACCGTTGTGGGGCATGCCGGTCAATCCGGCCACCATTGTGGATGACATCGTTGCCTCGGCCAGAGAGAGAAGTTTTGCCGGAATTTATGACGCCATGCATCAGCGATATTTACTGGAAACCGGCGTAAAGAAGCGCTGGGGACAAAAAACGCCCAACAACCTGTATTTTGTGCCCCAGATCCTTGACTGTTTTCCCAATGCCCAGTTTATTTTTATCGTGCGGGACGGTCGCGATGCGGCGGCGACCTCCATGTCTTCGGCTTTTGGCGCCGGGAATATCTGGGGCGCCGCCTACACCTGGCACAAGGCAAACGATTTCGTAAAGAAATTTCGAGAGACCTGCGATGATGCCACGTGGTACGATATCCGGTATGAAGATCTCTGTTTACACCCGGAAACTGTTTTGAAAGGGGTCTGCGATTTCATCGGAGAGACGTATGAACCCGCCATGCTTGATTTTCACCAGACCCCGATCGGTGTCGCCCGCGGAAAACAACGGGATCATGCGCCTCTGGGCAGCCCGGTCTCCGGAAAACACATTGGTATGTACAAGAAATTTTTAAGCGTCCACGAGCAGGAAGTCTATGCCACCATCGCCGGCGCAACCCACACATCCTATGGGTACGAAACGGATTATCAACCCATTGACCTGCCGGACAAGGAGCTGGCCCTGATGCAGGAGTGGGATGGAAGAATCCGGGCGGCCCGGCTGGATGGAACGGGCGGTCACATCATTTTTGAAAGCTATCGGGATTGGCTGGTAGATCAACGACAGGTTCGAAAAAACAAGGGGATCTGGTCCGACGCGGATGACCCCGGAGAGTTTCCGGTGGGTGATATCGACGAGGAAATCATCGTTGGCTACCGGGCCTGGAAACAATGGAAAGACCATTTCGCCATCAAACGTCGATATGATTGATAGTGATGGCTGGACAAGCAGGATGCTCCCGATCATTGAGCTAAAACAATGTCCGAATGATTTTTGATCGGATGTATCTTTTAAGCAACAACCGGTCATTTTTCGGTTGTTGTTTGAGAATTGGGGCGGGCTGCAGGTCCTCTGGAAAGCTATTCAATTCAATTTCCGCTCAGCCCCGAAGGTATTGTGTTTCAAGAACCTTGGAAGCCATGGATGGCTTCCAGGAGCTCCAGGAGGATTCAT